>CAILIO010000059.1 GCA_903834285.1 uncultured Sphingomonadales bacterium
GCGATTCGTGATCTGACTGATCGTCAGGAGTGTATTCGCCACTGAGACACCTTGTCGCGCTCATGGAGCGCACCGGAACACTTTGTTCCGCGTCTCAGTGCCGCTGTCGCTTCCCGAAATTGATGCCGTGCCGTTTCTGGAAAGCCGCTTTTTCTTCTTCCAGCGACCGTTCGCTGGCGGGCTTCTCGACCTGAACCGCACTGCCTGAATTGATCGGGATGATGGGCGCCGATACGCGGGGCTTGATCGGGGCGGACCCCGTTTCAGTGCTCGGCTTGGCGCCGTTCGATTTGCTCGGCTTGTCGCCGTTCTCGACTTTCGCAGCGGGTGCGAATGGGGACAGTTTACTCTCGATCTTGCCGATTTCAACCAGCGAGCGCGCCGGCGTCATCGCGGCGACGCGATCGAGGTCCTCCGGATGCTGTGCGAAGTGGTAGGCGATCTCCGCAAATAGCTCGGATTCCTGCATATATCCAGCGATATGCGCTGGCACTACCTTGTCGACAGCGCCGGTAATTTCTGCGAAGTCGGGCACTAATTCGTTGGCCCGCTCGATGCGCGCCTTGGCCTGAGCGAGCATTTCGGCCTGCCGTTGCGCCTCTGCCTGCTGCGCTGCGGCCTCGCGGTCGGCCTTCACGCGCTGCTCCACCTTCCAGTCGATGACCGCATCCTGATAGGCGTCGTCGGTCTCGAAGTTCTTGCGGTCAGGCTTCGCGGCAACGACGGGTTCTGCGGGCTTGTCGCCTTCAAGCTGCGCCTTGAAGCGGTTGATTTCGCGCTCCAACTGCTCGGCGCGCTGCTCGGCTAGGCGGCGCTGGTTGTACTGGTCCGCGGCGAACGCCTCCGCCTCGCGGAGAGCACGCGTGCGCTTGCCGATGGCAGCCTGCATTTTGGCGGTGAGGTCGCGCTTCTCGCGCGGCGTGAGGCCGTCTGGTCCTTCCACGTCGTCGGGGTCGTCCTCTGAGGCCTTGGACTCGCCTTTCTCGTCACCCTCCGGCTTCTCCGCGGCAGCCTCCGCGGGCTTCTGCGCCGCCTTGGCAGCATCTGCGGCCTCGCCGGCTGCGTTCAGCGCGCCGGACGACATCGGCAGCTCGGGGGCTTCCACACCTTCGCCCGTGGCATCACGGATGACGGCATTGAGATCGCTCGAATCAAGCACTACCTGCATTGTCCTTTCCTTCGGCGCGTTCGCCGGCTTCAATCATGCGTTCTGCGGCTCGAGCGTCATGCGCGGCCTGAGCATGAGTGTCCAGAATCTTCCCGCCCGCGCGGATTTCCTCGACCAATAGGGCGGTGTGAGCGCGCGTCTGCGTGTCCAGACGCTTGGTCTTGTTCGATTCCTCAACGTCGTGCGCCTTCACGGTCGCCTCGAGGTGCGCCTTCGTGATGCCGCTCTGCGCCGCCTGCAGCGTTTGCTTGAGCTGCGAATTCTCGTTCGCCAGCGACTGCACGACGGCGCGAGCCCGCTCGGGCAATTCCTCCATGACCTGCTTGAGCCCATCCGGCGTCATCGCGCTGAACCGGTCGGCGATTTCCTGCATGTACGGATGGTCGATCGACCGGAAAATCAGGTCGGGCGCGATCTTCATCAGGGTTTCGGCGATCGGCGGCGACTGCAGCATCCCGAGCAGCGTGTCGGCGCCTTCCTCGCGCTTGGTGTCGTAGCCGGGGCCGGTATCCATCACCACGTCGTAGCGGCCGATCGTCACGTCATTCTTGACCGCGCTGATGGCCGGGTCCGTGCTGCGCTCGTTGATCTTGACCATCTTGGGCACGCCATCCTCGCCGATGATGCGCTGCATCCGCTCGGTCGAGTAATAGTGCGGTATCCACTCCAGCATGATCCGCCAGGTGTGCGCGATGGCGAGCGTCTGGTTGTCGTAATACTGGAAGTGCGACATGTCCGAAATGCGGTCGCGGCGCTGGATTGCCTTACCGGACACCACCTGGCCCGTCGTGTCCTGACCGGGTTCGTTCGGCATGCCGGCGACGGCCAGCAGGTTCGAGCGCATGGCGTTCGTGAATTCGGCGAACCCGGATTCGATTCCGGCCGGCTGCAGGCGCTGCGGCGGGGGCAGTAGGACTTCGCCCTGATCCGTGGTCGCTGTGACGGGTTTATAGACGAGCACGGGATGCGAACTGCGGTTAGTGTCAGCCCACTCCGGATGCCCGTCCAATTGGCCTTCTGCGGCGACCCATGGCGCCTGCGGAGTGAGGCCAAGGCGCTTGATCTTCGCGACCTCGCCGTAATTGACCATCCGCGCGGGGTCCTGCATCGCGCGCACCATACCGCGGCGAACCACCTTGCCGTCGATGTCCGCAGCATTGCCCTCGCAGCGAATCAGCGGAATCCACGTTCCGGGGATGATCTTGCGGTCCACGACCTTCGTGCCGTTCAATCGGAACCACTCGACCTGACGCCGGCTAGACTCGCGAACATCGGCGATCGTCAGCCCTGCGGCGACCAGCGATTCCGGACTCGGCATGTCGGACTCGAACCGCGTGTGCTCGTTGCCTTGCGCGTCCTTGAGTAGCACCAGCTTCTCCGCCTTCTCGCGGATGCGGAAATACTCGGCGAGGCGGATTTCCTCCTTGTCCTCCCATTCGTTGCTCTCTTGCCCGTGCCAGCTCGAATTCTTCGCGTTCGGATACCGGCGCCGGTATTCCGTGCGTTTCATCTTTACGCTAATCAGATTCCATGCCATGTCTGAGGCGGTCGGCATGATCGCTGCGGGGTCCGCGTTGACGGTAAACAAATTGCGAATCGGCAGGATGCGCAGATCCTTTTGAAAGGACCTGGGATCGACGTATTCGGCGATGATGCGAAACCATCCCCAACCCGCAGTCAGCGCGTGCCTTGCGGCCGTGTCGTAAGCC
>CAILIO010000060.1 GCA_903834285.1 uncultured Sphingomonadales bacterium
AACTCCATCACCCCTTCGCGCGCCTTCTTGACCATCTCGCTGTCGGTGCGGATGTCCTGCCCCTCGGCAGCGGGCAGCGCGCAAGAAGCCTGCGGCTTGGGCGGCCCGGGCTTCACCTCGACCAGACACATGCGGCAATTGCCCGCGATGGACAGCCGCTCGTGATAGCAAAAGCGGGGGATTTCCTTGCCGGCCAGCTCACACGCCTGCAGCACCGTCGCGCCTGCGGGAACTTCGAGCTCTACGCCGTCTACTTTGAGTTTAGGCATATCAGTGCTCTGTATCCATAAGGCCGAGGCGCTTTTCGATGCGATCAACCCTGTCCTTGACGTTGGCCATGTCGACTTCAACCGCGTGAATCGAGGTCATCAGACCGTGGAGTGACGTCATCATTCCGCGCTGGTGATCCTCCATGGCAAGCAGGCGCAAGCCCTGGGACGACTGCTCGCGCCTCACCAAGGACAGTTCGTTCTGGATGCTCTTGAGTATCTCGAGCATCAGGTCACTGCGATCATCACTCATTCTGCCGCCTCCTGCTCAATTTCCGCAATCAGCCCCAAATCCCGGGCAACCGATCGTAGAAGCCGCGCAGCCAGACTTGCGCCGCGATTTCCAGAATGAGCACGACCAGCAGCAACCAGAAATTGAACTGACCTGTCAGCATGAGCACCATGGTGAAGAACGCCGCGACGACGGCCCCGAGCATCACGATGATGATCAGGCCTTTGAGCACAAGGACGCTCATGCAACGTTGCCCCCTTCATCACTCCGCCGCCTCCCGAGCGTTCTCGGCAATCCGGCGCTCGATTTCGGGCCGGAAGTGCTTGATCAGGCCCTGGATCGGCCATGCCGCCGCGTCGCCCAGCGCGCAGATCGTGTGGCCTTCGACCTGCTTGGTCACCTGCTGGAGCATGTCGATTTCCTCGACCGCCGCGTCGCCGGTGCGCAGCCGCTCCATCACGCGCCACATCCAGCCGGTGCCTTCGCGGCACGGGGTGCACTGGCCGCAGCTTTCGTGCTTGTAGAAGTACGAGAGGCGGGCAATCGCGCGGACGATGTCGGTGGACTTGTCCATTACGATGACTGCCGCCGTGCCGAGGCCCGAGCCGACGGCCTTGAGCCCGTCGAAGTCCATCGGCGCATCCCAGATTTCCGCAGCCGGCACCAAGGGCACCGAGGAACCGCCGGGGATCACCGCGAGCAGATTGTCACGCCCGCCGCGAATGCCGCCGCAGTGCTTCTCGATCAGCTCGCTGAACGGGATGCTCATCGCTTCTTCCACCACGCAGGGCTTGTTCACGTGCCCGCTGATCTGGAAGAGCTTGGTGCCCTTGTTGTTATCCCGCCCGAAGCTCGAAAACCACGCCGCGCCGCGCCGCAGGATCGTCGGCGCGACCGCGATGCTCTCGACATTGTTCACCGTCGTCGGGCAGCCATAGAGCCCCGCACCCGCCGGGAACGGCGGCTTGAGGCGCGGCTGGCCCTTCTTGCCTTCAAGGCTCTCGATCATCGCGGTCTCTTCGCCGCAGATGTAGGCCCCCGCGCCCCGGTGGACGAACACATCGAAATCATAGCCGGAACCGCAGGCGTTCTTGCCCAGGAGCCCCGCCTCATAGGCTTCGGCCACGGCGGCAAACAGCGTCTCGGCCTCGCGGATATATTCGCCGCGAATGTAGATATAGGCCGCGCGCGCCCGCATCGCGTAGCCCGCGACCAGCGCGCCCTCGATCAGCTTGTGCGGATCATGGCGGATGATTTCGCGGTCCTTGCACGAACCCGGCTCGGATTCGTCGGCATTGATCACGAGGAAGCTCGGACGCCCGTCCTTCGATTCCTTGGGCATGAACGACCACTTCATGCCGGTCGGGAAGCCCGCCCCGCCGCGGCCGCGCAGACCCGAGGCCTTCATTTCATCGATGATCGCGTCCTGCCCGCGCCCCATCAGGGCCTTGGTGTTGTCCCAGTCCCCGCGCGCCTGCGCCGCCTTCAGGTTCCACGGCTGGTAGCCGTAGAGGTTGGTGAAAATGCGGTCCTTGTCAGCCAGGCTCACAGAGCACCTCCCGAAACCAAACCAAGGCGCGTCCCCACTCCACTCGTCATTGCGAGCGTAGCGAAGCAATCCAGAGCGTCAGCGCGTGACGCTCTGGATTGCTTCGTCGCTTCGCTCCTCGCAATGACGAGGGAAGGATTTGCAGCAAACTCAGCGAGCATCATTCGCTCCATTCTTCGGCGCATCGCCGCGCGTCGCAAAGGCGATCAGCAGCGCGGCAATCGCAATCGCCCAGGTGCCCAGCGAGCCATCGCGCGCCAGATCGAGCATCCCGAGCCCGATCAGCACCGCGCCCACGGCGATCAGGATTGGCTTGAGGGCCATCACCATTCCCCCCGGTAATCGTGATTGGCCTCGGCCATCGCGGTCAGCGAGCTGAGCGCGCCGACGGGCTCGACCGTGTGGCGGCCCGGCAGCTGCGTGCCCGTCTTGGGCTGCTTGCCCGCCGCCAGCTCATCGAGGATGCGCGTCATGTCCGCCGCGGTGAGGTCCTCGTAGTTGTCATCGTTGATCTGGACCATCGGCGCGGAAGCGCAGTTGCCCATGCATTCCACTTCGGTCAGCGTGAACAGGCCGTCGTCGGTGGTGTTGCCCTTGTGGAGGCCCCGCGCCTTGCACGCCGCCATGATGTCGTCCGAGCCGCGCAGCATGCACGGCGTCGTCCCGCAGACCTGCACGTGGAACCGGCCGATCGGCGCGATGTTGTACATCGTGTAGAACGTCGCGACTTCGACCACGCGGATGATCGGCATGTCGAGCTCTTTGGCCACATATTCCATCACCGGAATCGGCAGCCAGCCTTGCGTGTTCTCTTCCGCGCCGACTTGGCGCTGCGCGAGATCGAGCAGCGGCATCACCGCCGAGCGCTGCCGCCCCGCCGGATAACGCGCGATGATGTCCTTGGCCTTCTCGGCGTTTTCAGGCGTCCAGGCAAAGCTGCCCCAACGCGCCCGCAGCTCGGGGGTATCGGGTTCGATATGACGGTCAGCCATCAGCGAATGAACTCCACGCGAGAGCACTTGTCGCCCTCGAAAGAATAGACGGCAATGACGTCGAACGGTTCGACCAGCGGCGAGCCATCGGTCGCAGGCCCGCGCGTCACATGCTCGCGCATCAGCACATAGCTGCCGATGGCCTGCGCCTCGACGATCTCGGCATGGTTCTGCGGCCAGCGGGCAAAGGCAGCGGCAAGGCCAGAACGCGTGCCGTCCTTGCCTTCCCGCACGACATCACCGCGATAGTTCGCCTCGCAGGCGCCGTCGGTCATGTAAGACACGTAGAGGTCCACATCCTGCGCATTGTAAGAGGCGATCATGGCCTTGGCGGTGGCGAGGTTGCTCACCGGTCGCACTCCCCGAACACCACGTCGATCGCGCCCAGAATGGCGGTCGCGTCGGGCAGCATGTGGCCCTTCGACATGAAGTCCATCGCCTGCAGGTGCGAAAACGCGGTCGGGCGGATCTTGCAGCGGTACGGCTTGTTCGAACCGTCCGACACCAGATAGACCCCAAACTCGCCCTTGGGGCTCTCGGTCGCGACGTAGACTTCGCCCGCCGGCACGTGGAAGCCTTCGGTGTAGAGCTTGAAGTGATGGATCAGCGCTTCCATCGATTGCTTCATCTCGCCGCGCCCCGGCGGAACAACCTTGCGGTCGCTGCTCGAAACCGGGCCTTCGGGCATTTCCGCGAGGCACTGCTTCATGATGCGCGCGGACTGGCGCACCTCCTCGACCCGCACCATGAACCGGTCGTAGCAATCCGAACGCGTGCCCACCGGAATCTCGAAGTCCATGCGGTCATAGACGTCGTAGGGCTGGCTCTTGCGGAGGTCCCAAGGGATGCCCGCCGCGCGGATCATCGGACCCGAAAAGCCCCAGGCAATCGCGTCCTCGCGGCTCACCACTGCGATATCGACATTGCGCTGCTTGAAGATGCGGTTGTCGACCACGAGGCTCATTGCGTCCTCGAAAATCTGCGGCAGCCGGGTATCCAGCCAGTCGGCGATGTCGGTCAGCAGCTTGAGCGGCACATCCTGGTGAACGCCGCCGGGACGGAACCACGCCGCATGCATCCGCGCGCCGGAAGCGCGTTCGAAGAAGTTGAGGCAGTCCTCGCGGATCTCGAACAGCCACAAGTTCGGCGTCATCGCGCCGACGTCCATGACGTGCGAACCGAGGTTCAGCATGTGGTTGCAGATGCGCGTCAGCTCGGCAAACAGCACGCGCAGATACTGCGCGCGCAGCGGCACCTCGATATTGAGC
>CAILIO010000061.1 GCA_903834285.1 uncultured Sphingomonadales bacterium
CGAATTCGGCGAAGGCAAGCGCGTCGAGGGCGTGATCTTCGGCCGCGTCAAGGGCGGCTTCACGGTCGATCTCGATGGCGCCGTGGCGTTCCTCCCCGGCTCGCAGGTCGATATCCGCCCGGTGCGCGACGTGACCCCGCTGATGGACATGCCGCAGCCCTTCCAGATTCTCAAGATGGACCGCCGCCGCGGCAACATCGTGGTCTCGCGCCGTGCGGTGCTCGAGGAAACCCGCGCCGAACAGCGTTCGGGCCTGATCATGAACCTCAAGGAAGGCCAGATCATCGACGGCGTGGTCAAGAACATCACCGATTACGGTGCGTTCGTTGATCTCGGCGGCATCGACGGCCTGCTCCACGTGACGGACATGAGCTACAAGCGCGTCAACCACCCCAGCGAAGTGATCGCCATCGGCGATACCGTGAAGGTGCAGATCATCCGCATCAACCAGGACACGCAGCGCATCAGCCTCGGCATGAAGCAGCTTGAAAGCGATCCGTGGGATGGCGTTGCCGCCAAGTACCCGGTCGGCGCGAAGCTGCACGGCGTTGTCACCAACATCACCGAATACGGCGCCTTCGTGGAACTGGAAGCGGGCATCGAAGGCCTCGTCCACGTCTCCGAAATGTCGTGGACCAAGAAGAACGTCCACCCCGGCAAGATCGTTTCGACCTCGCAGGAAGTCGATGTCATGGTCCTCGAGGTCGACAGCGACAAGCGCCGCATCAGCCTCGGCCTCAAGCAGGCGCAGCAGAACCCCTGGGAAGCTTTCGCGGAAAGCCACCCCGTCGGTTCGACCGTCGAGGGCGAAGTCAAGAACGCAACCGAGTTCGGCCTGTTCATCGGCCTCGACGGCGACGTCGACGGCATGGTCCACATGTCGGACATCGCCTGGGGCATCTCGGGCGAGGACGCGCTGGCGCTGCACCGCAAGGGCGAGCAGGTCTCGGCCATCGTGCTCGACGTCGATGTCGAGAAGGAGCGCATCAGCCTCGGCATGAAGCAGCTTGAAAAGGGCGCTCCGGCGGCCGGCGGCGTTTCGGCAGCCGGTACCGGCTCGCTCCGCCGCGGCGAAGTCGTCACCGTCACCGTGCTCGAAGTCCGCGATGGCGGCCTCGAAGTCCAGGCCGGCGAAGATGGTGCAACCGGCTTCGTCAAGCGAACCGATCTCGGCCGCGATCGCGACGAGCAGCGTCCGGACCGCTTCCAGGTCGGCCAGAAGCTCGATGCCATGGTCATCGGCTTCGATCGCTCGAAGAAGCCCAACTTCTCGGTCAAGGCCCGCCAGCTGGCCGAAGAGAAGGAAGCTGTGGAACAGTACGGTTCTTCGGAAGCCGGCGCTTCGCTGGGCGACATCCTCGGCGCCGCGCTGAAGGCCAAGCAGTAAGCTTAGCCTCCGGCGGGCAAGGGCCACGGCCCTTGCAACCCCGAACTAGCAAGGCCCGTCCGGAGCGATCCGGGCGGGCTTTTGCGTTGCATTCTAATTTAATAGCAGTTACATTTAATCCGTGGATATCGAGTTCGATCCAGCGAAAAACGCGGTAAACATCGCGAAGCACGGCATATCGCTTGCGCGCGCGGCTGAACTCGAAGTCCAGGCCTATGTCGCCGATGATCGTTTCGCAGAGCCGCGCTTCCGGCTGTACGGTTTAATCGATGGTTAGGCCTATTGCGTTGCGGGCACGATGCGCGGTGAGACGATCCGCGTGATCAGCCTGCGCCGCGCCCACGTCAAGGAGATGCGCCGCCATGACTGACCAGAACAAATCGGTTGTTTTCGATGACGACAATCCCGAATGGACCGAGGCCGATTTCGCGCGCGCACTGAAAGGCGACCAAATCCCCGCGCAGATCCGCGAAGCCTTCGGCAAGGGCAAGAGGGGCCGTCCCGTTGGAACGAAGAAGCTGGATGCCAAGAAGTCGGTCACGCTACGGATTGATCCCGATGTGCTGGAGCGCTGGCGGGCGACGGGTCCCGGCTGGCAGGCCCGCATGAACAACGCGCTGCGCGCGGCGTTGGGAGCCTGAAACACATCCGGGCGGGCTTTTGCATTGCAGCGCACACTCGGCTAGGCTCCGGCAGACCTGAAGAGAGTGACCATGACGCTTGAAGTCCACCAGTTCACCTGCCTCAGCGATAACTACGGCTATCTGCTGCACGATGCCGTCAGTGGAGAGACCGCCTGCATCGATACGCCCGATGCGCAAGCCTATCTGCGCGAGGCGGCGGCCAAGGGCTGGACGATCACCCAGATCTGGAACACCCACTGGCATCCTGACCATGCGGGCGGCAACGAAGCCATCAAGGCCGCAACTGGCTGCAAGATCATCGCCCCCGCCGCGGACGCCGCGCGCATCGCCGGGATCGACCGCACCGTGGCGCAAGGCGATACCGTCCCCTTCGGCGCCTACACCGCGTACGTCATCGACGTCGGCGGCCACACCATCGGCCACTGCGCCTATCACCTCCCCGAAGCGTCGATTGCCTTCGTCGGTGATGCGGTCTTCGCGCTCGGCTGCGGGCGCATGTTCGAAGGAACGCCGGACCAGTTCTGGGCGAGCCTGCTGCGGCTGAAGGCCCTGCCCGCCGCGACCACCATATACTGCGCGCACGAGTACACCGCCTCGAACGCCAAGTTCGCCGTGCACGCCGATCCCGACAATGCCGCGCTTGCTGCCTATGCCGCCGAAATCGCGGACAAGCGCAGCCGCAGCGAATGGACCGTGCCCACCCGCTTGGACCGCGAGCTTGCCACCAACCCCTTCCTGCGCGCCGATGATCCCGCCTTGCAGGCCCGCTGGGGCGGCGGTGATGCCGTACAAACATTCGCCGCGCTGCGCAGCGCCAAGGACAATTTCCGCTAGATGACGCAGACCACCGACACCCCTGCAGCGCGCCGCATCACCCGCGTCACCTCGTTCGATGTGGCGGAGGAGGCCGGCGTCAGCCAGTCGACCGTCAGCCGCGCGCTGGCCGGCGACACCTCGATCAGTGAGCCCACCCGCCAGCGCGTAATCGCAGCTGCCGCCCGGCTCAACTATCAGGTCAACGAGAACGCCGCCCGCCTGCGCCGGGGGAAGACCGGCACACTGGCCGTTGTGATGATCTGCCGCGCCGGGCAGGATCGCAAGGACCTCAACCCGTTCTACTTCGCCCTCCTCGGCAGCACCTGCGCCGCCGCCTCCGCGCGCGGCTACGAAGTGCTCGTCTCCTTCCAGGACAGCGCGGAGAACTTCTGGGGCCACTATGAGGAGCGCCGCAAGGCCGATGGCATGATCGTCATCGGCACCAGCGAGAACACGCCGGCGTGGGACTATTTCGGGGAGCTCGACCCGGAAACCCGCTGGGTCTGCTGGGGTGCGCCGAGCGACGCGTTCCCGTGGGTGCGCAGCGACAACGAAGCCGGCGCCGCGCTCGCCGTGCGCCACATGCTGGTGCGCGGCTATGAACGGATTGTCTGCATCGGCTCGGAAACCTCCCCCCAGCGCCAGTTCAAGGAGCGCTTCGACGGCTATGCCGGGGCGATGCGTGATGCGGGCCGCGAACCCATGCTCCAGCGCATCGAACGCGGCCTCGCGCGCGAGGAACAGGGCAGCCGCGCCGCCGCTGCGCTGGCGGAGAGCGGCGAGCCCTTCGACGCGATCTTTGCGGTGAGCGACGAGATTGCCCTGGGCGCGCTCAAGGAGCTGAGCCAGCGCGGCTATCGCATTCCCGATCAGGTCGGCATTGTCGGCTTTGACGGCGTGCGTGCGGGCGCGTGGTCCACCCCGCCGCTCACCACGATCGAATCCGACTTCGAAACCGCCGGCGCGCTGCTCGTCGAGCGCCTGCTTGCCTCGATGGCGGGCGAAGCCGAAACCCCGCGCCGGGTGCCGGTGCGCCTTGTCGTACGCGGTTCGACGCGTCCCTGATCAGGGCCGAGCGAAGGCGCCGCCCCATGCGCAGCATCATCAGGCTCGTCGTCTATACCCTGCTCATCGGCGGCGTTCTCGCGGTGCTCGGTTCATACCCTGAAACCCGCGCGCGGCTGCAATTGCAGGTCGCGTTGTTCCTCGCATTGGCCGGCTACATGGTCGTGCTGATCCACCAGGGCAGACGCGTGAACCTTGGGATTGTTCCGGAAGTGCTCTACCTTCTCGCCAGTGCCTATATCGCGCTGGCATCCTATCTCCGGCTGTCCGCATTCCACTGATCTGCACGGCACCAGCAACGTCAGGAACCCCATGAACATCGCTTTCCTTGCATGCAGCACAACGCTGCCCGGCGCCGCTGACCGCCGCGCTGATGCCTTCGAGCACGATCAGCAGATGGCCGCGCTCGTCGCCGCACTCGCCCCCGGCGAGAGCGTGACGGACATCGACTGGCAGGCCCCGCTTGATGCGTTCGCCGGCTTCGATGCCGCGTTGATCGGCACACCGTGGGACTACTGGGACCATCGCGAGGCCTTCCTAACCAAGCTCGATGCCATCGCAGCGCTTGGCGTTCGGGTCTTCAATGCGCCCGACGTGGTGCGCTGGAATATCGACAAGGGCTATCTCGGCGAGCTTGGGACACGCGGCGTCGCGACAATCCCCACCCTGCTGCTCGACAATCCGGGGCGCGCGGAGATCCTCGCCGCCTTCGAACACTTCAGTTGCGACCGCGTCGTGGTGAAGCGCCGCGTCGGCGCCGGGGCGGAGGGCCAGTTTGATTTCACGCGACGCGATCCGCCCGCACCCGAGTGGCACATGGGTCACGCCGCGCTCGTCCAGCCCTTCCTTCCCGGCATTGTCGAGGAAGGCGAGCATTCGCTGATCTTCATCGATGGCGTGTTCAGCCACGGCCTGATCAAGCGCCCCGCGCCCGGCGACTACCGCGTGCAATCGCTCTATGGCGGCTGGGACACCGCCGTCACCCCGACCCCGGCAGACCTTGCAGCGGCGCAGGCGGTGATCGCGGGCCTCCCTTTCCCCACCCCGCTCTATGCGCGGATCGATCTCGTGCGCGGACCGGAGGGCGGCCTGCTCCTCATGGAAGCCGAACTGATCGAGCCGTTCCTCTATCCGCTGCAGGGCCCGGAACTGGGGCCCCGCCTGCTCGCTGGGCTGCGCCGCAAACTTACTGCATCTGCGCCCTGAACGAGATCGTGAAGTTGGGCGGCGTGCCCGTCGATCCCGCCATCGTGCCTTTCGGGTTCACGCAGATAAACTTCACCGCCGCATCATAGGCCGCAGCCGGCGTATATGTGCAGCCGGCAAAGGTCGTCGGCGCGGTCGAGGCGTTCGAATACTTGATGTCGGTGCTCGCGGTGAAGGTCAGCGCGCTGGTCGGCGTGCCTTGCGTGAAGGTCGGCGTCGCGGCGGTGCCGACGAGCATCTGGCTCGGTAGCGAATCGATCAGCAGCACCGAATTGTTGTCCACCGCCGTCGGCCCGGTGTTCGAGACGAGGATCGAATACTGCACGATCGCGCCTGGGATCATCTTGGGATTGGTCGCGCCGTTGACCGGGTCCGAGAGCACGCTCGACGTCTTCACCAGCGTCAGCGTGGCGTTGGCGGCCTTGCGCGTGTTGGTGATCGTGCAGGAAATCACATCGCCCATCTGGGGCGTCACCGCGCCACCTACCGCGCTCGGCAGCGTGGTCGTCGAGCCGGTGAAGGCATTCGTGCAGGTCATCGCTGCGGTGTATTGCGTCAGGCTGGTCGTGCCCGAACCCGCTTCGGTGAACGTATAGGCCGTGCCCGCCGAGACCAGGATTTGCGGCGTCGTCCCAGTGCTGATCGTCGTGGTCGTCCCGGTCGTGGTGGTCGTCGCAAGCGTGGTCGCGCCCTGGTTGATCTGCATCACGAACTGGTCAGTGCTGAACCGCCGCCCGCCGGTCCCCAGCGCCTTGGTCAGCTGGAGGTGCGGGAACACCGTATTTGTGAAAGTGCAGGTGACCAGATCGCCGAACTGCAGCGCGCCGAAGCTGTAACTGGTCGAAATCACCCCGCTCGGTAGCGGCGTGCTTGAACTGACCGAGTTGGTACACGTCAGGCTCGATCGGTAATCGGTGAGCGGGTTCGTGCTGCCCGTTGCCATCGTCTGCGCCAGCGTCAGCGGCAGCGCGGAAGCCGTGGTCAGCGAGGCTGCGGTGAAGGGCCCGTTGCCGGTGCCGCTCGATGTGCCGCTTGCCAGCGTGGCGCCGCCCGAAGTCGCGTTGATGTTGAAGGTGAACTGGTCCGCCGCAGCGGCGCGCGCGCCCGTCAGCTGCAAGCTCAAACGGATCGAGGCGAAGCGCACCGCGAACATCACGCCCTGCAGGCCGCCGCCGACTATCGTGGTGGTCAGCGAGGTTGGCGTGCTCGAACCAACGATATTGGCGCCGACCGTGCCGGCCACGCCGGCCACGTTGAAGGTCTTGGTACCGAAGCCAGAACTCGTGGGATAAGTCGAGCCGCTGATGGGCCCCGCATTGTCGAGAGCGACCCAGTTGCCACCGTTGGTGGTGAAGGCGAGCGATTCGCCTTCGTTCGAGGATTCGCCGTCTGCCGCCACGAACATGTAGCTGGTGATCTGCGAAACACCCGCAGGCGGGGTCAACACGATGTTGGAAATCGTCGCGGTCGTGGTGCCCGCTGCCGTCTGATAGAGGATCGGGCGGCCACCGATGCCAAGGAACGCGGTATTGCCGATGGCCGCTCCGGTCCACGAAGGCGAGGCTGCGCCGGCAATCCCCGCGCCGCTGATGGTCAGCGTGAAGGTCATCGTGGTGCCGTCAGGCAGCGTGTAGGACATCGCCTGCCCGCCGCCGCGCGCAGCTGTATCGTTGTAGCCCGAAAAATCGAGCCAGCAGTAGGAGTTCCAGTTGGCGGGGCCGGTCGAGCCTTGCGATGTCGCGTAGAAACAGCTCGCCGCCTCGGCGCGCCCGGCGCCAAAGCTCAGCATCAGCAGCGCCAGAAGCAGCGCCATGAACTGCCGAAGTTGTCCGCAGCTCATGCCTCGCGCCCGGTCCCGATCCTTCTCATGGAGTCGGAACTAAGCGAAAACTCTTAGGGTAGAGTTAACCAAGCCCCGCCCGCTGGCGGGGACAGGTCAGATCAGTTGGCGAGGCCGGCAATCGCGCTGTCGACCAGCGCCTTGTCCGCGCTTGCGCCGTGGTGCTGGGCGATCAGTTGGCCAGCCGCCGCAGCGGCCGCCGCAGCCGCGCGGGCGCGCAGCTCTTCCACAGCAGCGCGTTCGGCAGCGCCGATCTTGTCGGTCGCCATCTTCTCGCGGCGCGCGATCATGGCAGTGGTGTCCACCTCTGCCTTGGCGATGATCGCCTGGGCTTCGTGGCGGGCATGCTCGACCATGGCGGCGGCGTCAGCTTCCGCCCCAGCGATCTTCTTCGCATATTCGGCGCGGAGCGCTTCGGCTTCGGCGCGCAGCGCCTTGGCAGCGTCGAGCTGTTCGCGGATCGCGGCAATCTTGGCATCGAGCCCGCCGGCAATCGCCGCCGGAACCTTCTTCCAGATCACGATGGCGAGGAACGCGGTCATCGAAAGCGCGACCCACATGCCCGGGGTCACAAACCCGAAGGCTACCGGCTCGGCGTGTTCGCCGGCGGCACCGGCGGCTACAGCGAGCGACACGAAATTAGCCATGGAGCACGTCCTTCACTGCCGCGCGTGCGGCATCGGCGGCAACCGTCAGCCCGGCGACGCGGGCGGCGATATCGGCAGCGGCCTCGGCCGCCACGGTTTCGATTTCAGCCAGTGCACCCTGCCGTGCCATGGCAATCCGCGCCTCGGCTTCGGCCACTTTGGCTTCGGCATCGGCACCCGCCGCAGAGAGCCGCACTTCAGCGGCCTTGGCGGCATCGGCCTTGGCCGCTGCGATCAGCGCCTGGGCTTCTCCACGCTGCTTGGCAGCTGCCGCCTTCCACGCATCGTCCTGCGCTTGCGCATCGCGGCGTGCGCCTTCAGCAGCGGCAAGATCCGCGGCAATCTTCTGGTCGCGGCCTTCCATGGTCTCGATGACCTTGGGCGCCATGCCCCGGCCGACAAGGAAGAAGACGGCGCCGAAAATGACCAGCATCCAGAAAATCTGGCTGGAGTAGGTCGCGGCAAGCTGCGAAATCTGGGGCATTGGAGTTCCCGGGCGATGGGTTCGCTTGGATTTTTGGCTGGTCGCTGAAAAGTGCGTGGAAGGGGATGCCCTCCGGCTCTGCCTGAGCAGGACCAGAGGGCATCCCCTGCCGCAAAATCAGGCGACGAAGATCAGGATCATCGCGACGACGAACGAGAGCAGACCGAGAAGTTCGGCGGCCGCGAAGCCGATGAACAGACGGCCCTGCTGGCCATCAGCCGCACCCGGATTGCGCAGCGCGCTCTCGAGGAACGAACCGAAGACGTTGCCCACGCCGATGGCGGCCATGCCGGCGCCGATCGCAGCGAGACCCGCACCGATGAGCTTGGCGCTTGCAGGTTCCATGACTTAAACTCCCTTTTCTCAAAAATTCAGGTGGTTGGATGGGTATTCAAAAACTCAGTGCAGATGCTCGGCGTCGTTGATGTACAGCGAGGTGAGCAGTGCGAAGACGTAGGCCTGGATGCCGGCGACGAGGATCTCGAGCGCGCAGATGGCAACCATCAGAATGAAGCTGGGGATCGAGACGAGCCCCATGAAGAACACGCCGGCATTGGCGCCGCCGATCACGAAGCTCGACAGCACCTCGAGCAGCACGTGCCCGGCCATCATCGCCACGAAGAGACGCAGGCCAAGGCTGAAGGGCCGCACGAGGAACGAGACGAGCTCGATCACGAAGATCAGCGGGATCATCGGCAGCGGCGTACCGTGCGGCACGAAGAGCGAAAAGAAGTGGAAGCCGTGCTTCCAGAAGCCGACGACCAGCACGATCGCAAACGACAAGATGGCAAGCACGCCCGTCGCGGTGAAGTGGCTGGTGAAGGTGAAGGGGTGCAGACCGATCAGGCCCAGCGGCAGCAGGCCAAGCAAGTTGGCAAACAGGATGAACATGAACAGCGAGAACACGTAAGGCAGGTACTTGCGACCTTCCTTGCCGACGTTCGCGGAAAGCATGTTCTCGATGAAGCCGGTCATGCTCTCGACCATCATCTGCCAGCGGCCGGGGACGAGCTCACGCTTCATCCCGCCCAGCATGAAGGCGTAGAGAACGACCGCGGAAATCAGCATCCACAGCGCCGAATTGGTGAACGCAACGTTGAACCCGGCAAGGGACCAGTGATCGGTGCCGAACAACGGCTCGATCGTGAACTGGTGCATCGGATCAACTTTGGCTTCGGTTGCCACGCGCGATATTCCCGTTTCACTGTTGTGCCAAAACGGCCTTCCGAAGCCCCCCTTCGGTCCAAGGGGTTAGTCGGAACGCCGGTTCGCAATCCGGATGATGTTTCTGAAGGCAACTGCGATCCCGAGGAACAGCATCACCATCAGGCCCCAGTGGCCGCGTCCGACGAACCAGTCAATGGCCACGCCAACCGCTGCACCCCCGATCATTCCCCCCAGCAGCTCGGCCAGAACGCGGTTGCCGAGGCTGTAGCCCGCGTCAACGCCTTGTTGGCCAGTACGCGTCCGCTCCGTTTCGCTCCGCCGGGCCGCGGCAAGCCGCGCCTCGAGCGATGCGATCCGGGCATCTGCGCCGATGGGGTCCTCACGGTCAGGGTCGTCAACCATGCCAGCCTTCTTATCGCCATTGCAGCGCAAGGGGCTGGCGCGGGAAACGGTCCCCCGTCAAGGGCACCGGCCCTTTAGGAAGGGCGGCTTATCAAGTCAACCGCGCCCGAAGCGGCTGTAACCCGCAGAAATGCGGCACGTGCGAAGACGCACGCCGGGTCCATGCCCCGGCGTGCGTCCGATATCAACGTGTTTTGAGCTCAGGGGCAGCGCGAATCGCGCAGCGGCGGGGCAGAGGTGCGCGTCTGCCATGTGCCGTCGGGTCCCTGGTACTTCTCGCCGGGCTTCGTCTGCGAGATCAGCAGGCAGCCCGAAGTCAGCGCATATTCTTCCACCGTCGCCTTCGCGGCGGCGGCTTTCTCGGCGTAGACCGCCTTGCGTTTGATATTGAGCTCGTCGATCACGCCCTTGAGCGACGGCGGTGGTGGCACGACATAGCCAAGATAGCCGTCCACCTTCTCGCCGACCTGCCCTGCGGCGCGCGCCGCGGCATAGGCAGGATCACGCTGCGCCATCGCAGCGGCGGGGATCATGCCCGCGACGGCCAGCGCAGCCACTGCCAGCCCGAACGTTCCAAATGTGCGTGCCATCTCAGAAAATGTCCTTGTTATTGTCGATCGTCTGGCTGGCATCGCCGGCCAGGCGATAGACCACTTCCTGCTTGATGTTGATGTTGAGCTCGATGACGATCGGTTTGTCGGGCGCCTTCACGGTAATGCAGGCGGCCGTCAGCATCGAGCCTGCCACCACCATGGCCGCCAGGCACAATCGCCTCGGTCGTTCGCATTGTCCTGCCATTCCGACTTGCCCCTCGCCTGTGCTGGGCCACGTGGTTGCAGGGTTGCTGACCAAGGTCAATTGCTGGCTCCTTTTGGCTTGGGCGGGCTGACCGGAGGCTGAACGCCGCTGGCAGGTGGCTGTAAGCTTGCGGGAAGATGGCGGAACGCCCCCGGCGGCGGCTGCGGGTTCATCGAGCTGATCAGACTGTAGAACGGCGCGTGGATATTGACGTTGAACTTGATCGGCACCCGGGCGACCTGGCGGGTGATGAAGTTCTGCTTGGCATCCTTGCCCTGCTTGATGCCCGAGAACTCGACCCGCGTGATCACATCGCCCGCGAGGCTGCCGTCCATGCCAATGGTCATTTGCGAATAATCCAGCGACTTCAGCGCATCGAACGCGAAGTTCGCTATGGTCGAGAGGTCCTGGTACGACAGCGCACCGACATAGGAGACGGTCCCGCCAGGCGGTCGCGAAAACAGCTGCCCCCCGGTGATCCGCCCGCCATTGGCGTCAAACTCCAGCGGCAGGTGCCCGTCGAACACGCCGGTGGCGGAAAGGTTGGCCAGTTCCATCCGCTCGAGGAACTTGGCCGCATCGAGCCCCTCGATCTCGATCCGGAAGCGCCGCGGCTCGTTCACCGTCATCCTGAGCACGCCGGGGGCCAGCCTTAGCTTGCCGCCAAGGAACGGCCATAGCCCGCTGTTGATGCGCACCACTTGTTCGGGCAACAGCTCGATATCCATGACGCCGTCCGTCACTTCAATCCCCGGATTGGCCGACGCGACATGCAGGGTCTGGTGCGGCGCGGTCACCATGCCGATGAGGTCAGTGAAGACCAACGTGCCCGATAACCCCTTCACTGGCCCGAACGCCGCTGAAAAATCAAAATCTTCGGTGCCGAAGCTACCGGAGCTTGTCACGTGCTCGGCGGTCCAGTCGACCACACCCGTGCCGCGCACTGTCCCCTCGACATCGGCGACCACGCCGCGGAACTGCGGTGCGAGATCGCGCAGCTGCAGCCCGCCGACTTTGCCAGGCACGATCTTGCCCTTGTCGAACACGAGGCCATCGACTGCGAGATCGGCATGTCCGCGCGCGGTGGCGAGATCGTGGCGCACGCTCACCCGCATGACCTCGCGCCGCGAATCCGGCTCGCGCAGCAGGGCCTCGGCCACAATGCGATTGTCCTTCAGCGTCAGGACAGCGCCTTCGCCTGCCAGCGTCTCGAACCGCGCGGGCGCGAACCGGTCGGCGGCGGCAAAATGGACACCGCTCAGGGTCAGCACCCCGTCAGCATAGCGCCAGTCGCCCGCTGCATTGCTCATGTCGACCGGCACGGCGGCAAGCCTGGCATCGACGCCATCGAACGTGCCGGTGAAGTCGCGGCCCAGTTGCGCCACCAGATCGGTGAGGTGCAGGGTCGTCGCGGTATCCTTCAGCCCCAGCACCACATCCGCGCCGCGCACTGTCAGCGTGCCCGGCCAGGCCAGGCCCACCGGGCCGGTGTTCAGCGTGAGCGGTGTCTCGCCCAGCCGCCCGCTCAGCGCGAGCGCGGAGATGCCGAGCGCGGCCTTGAGACCGCTCGGGCTGCTCTGGACAATCGCCCGCCCGCCCGCCGGGCATACGGTCAGCTGGCGTTTGTCGAGCGTCAACGCGCTCAGCTGGAGGCTGGCGAACGACGGCGTCACGCACCGCGGCCACAGCGCCAGATCGCCGCGCGGCCCGATCGTGCCCGCAATCGGCAGGTTGAGCCCGCGCACCGCCCCGCCCGGGATCACGCCCGAAGCGAGCGCCGTGCCAGTAAAGATGAGCGAACCACCCGGCCCTTGCGCGACTTCGAGCAGGGGCAGCGCCAGCATGTCTGCCCCGGTGCGGTACTCGGCCATGCGCAGCTTGAGCGACGGACGGCCACCCGCACCGGGCTCCATGCGTCCGGTGACCGGCGGCAGCCCCTCGCCCGCCATCACGAAGTTGCCGGTCAGCGTTGGCAGCTTGTCCGGCTCCGAGGCGACTTGCAGGCGCGATACCGAGAGCAGCACCGCGCCGCTTCCGCCGCGCAGCGTGGCGCTCGGCGCGACGAGGCTCCAGCGCGCACCGTCGCGCCGCAGTGCCACGTCTCCAACGAGCCGGCTGCCGCGCTCCTCGCGGGCGAGCGCACTGCGCAGCCGGGCGATGAGCGGGGCAGCCAAAGTGCCCTCCGCTGCCGATTGCGCCTCTGCCAAGGCTCGCTCGCTCGCTGCTCCGCGCGCAAGGCCCCGGCCCGAAACCGCGCCGCGAAACACGATATTCTGACCGCCCGCCTTGAGAAAGAGATCGCCGTCGATCCCGAGCGTGCCCGCGGTGAGCCCCGCCGTGCGCACGCCCTGCGCCGCGCTCAGCAGGTGCCCGCGCAAGTCGCCCTGCTTGAACGCGAGTTCGCCGCCGAGCGTGAGGTGCGCAGCCGCCATGCCCGGCGCGGCTAGCGTTCCCGCTTCAAGCTTGCCCCGGATCGCCGCGCCGCCGAGGTCCTTGTCGCCCGTCACCTCAAGCGCCAGTGCAGCTGGACCGGCTGTCAGGTCTTTCCCGCAGGCCAGCCCCGCCAGCCGCACCGGCCCGGCAAAGCGCGGACGGCCCTCACTGACCGAAACCTGGCCATAAGCGGAAAGCCTGTCGCCGCTGCAACCGCCCGCCAACACACCCGGCATGATCGCGGCCAGCGTGCCATTGAACCCGCCGCTGAGATTGCCAGCACCGTCCGTCTTCACGGCAAGGCGGCCGAAATCGCTTTCGAGCAGTGCGCGGCCATCGATGACCCGCAGGTCAAGATCAGGCAGGCCCGCCGGCCCCCCCGCAGGAGCCTTTGGAAACAGCATCGGATCGAGCGCGCCAAAGCTCAGCTTGCCTTGGCGGTACGACCCGTAAAGCCTTGGCTGTTCGAGAATGATCTGCCCGATGCGCGGCCCCAGCAGGCCATAAGCCATGCGCACTTCGGCGCGCGCGATGGTGAGATCGGGATGCGCCGGATCGCCGATCACGATGTCTTTGAGGATCTGCCGGTCCGCGCCGATCGACTCGATCGCATAGCGCCCGGGCAGGCCCATCTGCGCCAGTTGCCGGTCAATCAGCCCGCCGGCAATCTGCTCGCGCGTGGACCACAGCCCCACCGCCAGCGCGGCCAGTGCACCGGCGGAAACCAGCGCAACCCTGCGGCGCTTGGCGCTGCGCGGTACGCCCGGCAGGCCCTCCGGCGATTCGTTCAGAGGCTCGGTCTGGTCCGGCATTGCCCGCCTTGTCGCCCAGCAGGCGCAGCGACGCAATGGACGATGGCTGCATCAGCTGAGCAGCGCGAGCACCACCACACCGAGCACTGCTCCCGCCTTCTGCCGCTGGGTCAAGGCCTCATCATAGCCGAACACGCCGATCAGCGTGGCCCCGATCGCAACGCCGACCGCGAAAAGCAGGCCCGCCCGCGCAAGGCCAACGCCGGAGCGCAGCATGATCTGCCAGGTCACGTTGCCCACGACAACAAAAGCCACCGCCAACGCCATCCGCCAGCCGCCGCCATGGAGCGAGAACTCCTTGGCGATGACATCCGCGATCAGTTCAAGCGTGACGACCGCCGCGAGGAAGGGAACCCATACCGGGATGGCGGCGACCGGGCCCATTGCCAAGGTCGCCGCCCCCTCGGCTACGGTGTCAGGCCGCCTCCATGGCGAATCGGCCAACCGGCATCGGCGCTGCGCGCGCGGCGGCCAAGGCTTCGCCCGCGCTCCACAGCGCCGCACCCAGCAGCGTCAGGTCCTTGAGCAGGAAGCCCGCATCGCTCGACTGCGGATCGAGCCCGGGCGTGGTGAACAGGAAGCTCAGCGTGGTGACGAGCGCGCCCGCCATGCCGAGGCTGCCCAGCGCCGAAATGCGCGGCGCGAAGGCGCGCGCGGCAACCATCAGGCCCAGGGCGATCTCGATCACGCCGATGAAGTCGGAAGCGCCGCGTTCGCCCAGCAGCGGTCCGGCCCAGCCCAGCACCGGCGAATGCGCCATCAGCGGCGCGATCCCGGCGGCTTCCTGAGGGGTGAACTTGTAGAGCCCGAAGGCCAGGAAAAAGAACACGAGGCTGTAGCGCAGCACGTAGCCGCCGCTCTTGCCAAGGCGCGCCTCGAAATTGGGGGACAGGAACATCGGATCTCTCCTCTTGCAGCTTGCCGGAGCGCGAAAGGCCCTGCGGCGCACATTGTGTGCACGGCGCATATAATCTGATTCGCCCTTGAAGTCTATGCGCGAAGCATATAACTCGCAGGCATGAGTTCCATGCGCGATGCCAATCTTGTCGGAGCCCTCGCGGTCGCGATCAGCGATGCGGTGACCCGGGCCGCCGAAGCCGCCGCGCCCGAACCAGGCCCCGCGGCCGCGGCGCTGATGCTGGTCGCACACCTGCCAGGCATGAGCATCGATGCGCTACGCATCGGCGTCGGCCTCTCGCACCCCGGCGCGGTGCGGCTGGTCGACCGGCTGGAGGCGCGCGGCCTTGTTGCACGCGGCACCAGCCCGGAAGACGGCCGCCGCGTCGCGCTGCACCTCACCGAAGCGGGCGAGACCATGGCCGCTCAAATCGCCGATAGCCGCCACAAGGCCGTCGCGCTGGCGCTGGATACCCTGCCTGATGCGGAGCGCGCAGCCTTTATCCAGACCACCGAGAAGCTTCTCGCCGCGCTTGTCGCCGGGCCAGAGGATGCCTTGCGTGTCTGCCGCCTGTGCGACGAAGCCGTTTGCACGCGCTGCCCAGTCGATATCTGCCTCGGCGGCACCGGCGACTGACCCGCCGCGCGGCGCTTGCACCCTGCGCGCGAGGCGGGCAAAGTCCGTGCGACGCCATGGACGATCCGCCGAACCTCTTCCCCCAGCGCGGGAGCGAACCTTCAGGCAAGGACCGCGTGCGCGAGGCGGGGCTCGACCCGTCCGGCCACCGCGCGCGGCTCCGGAAGCGCCTGCTCGAAGGCGGCGACGATGCGCTCGGCGATCACGAGGTGATCGAATACCTCCTGATGACCGCGATCCCCCGGCAGGACGTGAAGCCGCTCGCGCGCATGCTGCTCCAGCGCTTCGGCAGCCTTGGCGCGGTGTTCAATGCCGATCCGCGCGCGCTGATGGCCACGCCGGGCATCAAGGAAACCGCCGCCGCCGCGCTGCGCATCGCGGGCATCTCGGCCCGGCGCCTTGCCAAGGCGACCGTCGCGGAAACGCCCGTGCTGTCGAGCTGGCAGGCGCTGCTCGATTATCTCCACATCGATATGGCGCACCTCACGCACGAACGCGTGCGCGTGCTCTATCTCAACACGCAGAACCGCCTGATCCTCGATGACAAAGTGGCCGACGGCGATATCGACGAAGCCGCGATCCACCCGCGCAAGGTGATCCACAAGGCGATGGACATCGGCGCCGCAGCGCTGATCCTCGTCCACAACCACCCCTCAGGCAGCCCCGAACCCAGCCGCGCCGATATCCAGATCACCCAGAAGATCATGGAGGCAGGCCGCCTCCTCGGCGTGACCGTCCACGATCACGTGATCATCGGGCGCCAGGGCCATGTCTCGCTGAAGGCCAAGGGTCTGATCTGATCACGCTTACTTGGCAGACGCGGCCCCGACGTTTTTGGCAAGACGATCCAGCATATCGGGCACCAGCCGCTCGCTGAAGCCGACCAGAAAACTCCAGACGAGCAGCTTGGCGAGTTCGGTCTTCCCCGCGAGCCCGAGAGCGCGCACGACATCCTCCATTTTGGACAGAGCCACGTTCTGAATTGCGCCGGGGCAGTTCGGCTTGGTGTTGCAATCGAAGAACTTCGGCACCATTGCCTCGCCGACATCGCCCAGCAGGTGCTGAAAATCGCCCCCCATGAAAATGAAATAGACGAGGACCGCAAACGTGCCGCCCAGCACCATGCCCAGCGCAATGCCGGCCTGTCCGAAGGCGAATCCGCTCAGTTCGACCATCGCATCCTTCGCCAGCATCGGACTTTCGACCGCGCTTCCGATCCTGCGAGTTACACTGACACCGGCCCCCAGAACCCCCATGGCGAAGACGAGCACCAGCGCCCCGCGATCGATAAACAGCCAATTGTTCGCGCTGAGGTAAGCGGCCAGCAGCGAAGCGAAGAGGATAGTGCCCATCGCAGTGATCACGATGAAAACTTTCATCGAGCGTACCGACTTCTCACGCGAGACATTGCACAAGTAGGTATCGTGGATACGAGCGAGCAGGGTCGCGGCGTTGGCCTTGGTCTCGACAGTGCCACCAGGCGCCTTGTCATCCTTCTGCGAGAGCATCTGCTCCTTCTGCTGGCGCCAGCGATCGATCATCGCCTTGGGCACTACCCGCTCGAAGCGTTCCTCCAGCGCCCAGAACCGCTTGCTCACCGCCGCCTCGGGCGTGTCCGCAAGGATCTCGGCCTCGATCGCGAGCAGCGGCGCAAGGCTGAAACGCTGCTCCTTGCGCCCGTTCCACGTGCCGAAAATGCGCGCATCGGCAAGATCGGCCAGACGCGATTGCCAGTATCCGGCCGTGCGCCCGCCCGCGACATCGGCCGACGTCAGCGCGAGATTGGCCTCGAGCGTGGAAAAATAGGTCATGAACAGGATCCGGTCGCCCTTGAAGAAGGGCCGGAACAGCAGCCAAACCCCTACGATCAGCCCTCCAATCACGGCGCACACAAGGATCGGCAGCAGCAGCAGCGACAGAAGGACCCCGCGCAGCACGTCCCCGAAGCTGGCCAAGCCCTGCCTGATCACATCGACGATTCGTTCGAACCAGCCCCGCTCATGGTCCATCGCTCAGTCCCCCTTCCGGTCTGCGGAAAGCAGTTCATGCGCCACCAGCCGCCTGCGAATGGCCTCGACAATCGATCCGGCGAGTTGGCCACGCACCAGCCCGCCGCCGATCGACGCCCCCCAGGCAGTCGCGAACAGCCAGCGCCACTGCCAGCCGGCCTGCTCGACATAGGCACGGCCCACCGCCTCGATGCGGCGCAGGATCGGCCCGCGCAGCTGGCTCGGCTTGAAAGAATCGACCGGCCAGTCCGGGATCGGACACTGTTCGGCGGCTGTGCCGAACAACGGCAGGATCGGCCGCTGCCCGGCGTTATCCTGCGCGGTCTTGGCGTTGCCACTGCGGAATAGCATGGACCGTTGGCGCCGACCTTTGCCATCCTCGGGGTCAATCTCGAGAAGAAACTGCTCGCGCAGGAACCTCTGGCAATTGGCGCGGCCGAGCAGGAAATCGTGGCGCCGGTAGGTCTCGTCGAGAAATCCGGAAAACCCGCCGAGCGCACCGCTTGCAATCGCGCGTCCGCCGGTGCGCCGCTGGCGTCCGATCGGGCTGATCATGAACCGGCTGCACACCCCCGGATCGAGCGCGAGGCGAATGTCTTCGGGGTGAAAGCGCCCCTGGTTCTTCATCGCCGAGACCACGCCGCCCGCCAGCGAGAGCAGGGATTCGTGCTCGGCATCGAGATAAGTATCCTGCGTCGGCGGATCGGGAAAGGGATCGACCATGATCACCGCGCGGCAGGCGTTCATCGCGTCCCGGGGATTACTGCCAAGGATGCCCGCCAGTTCCACCCGCGCCAGTTCGAGCGGTTCGTTGTTGATCACTCCGCCGTCGGCAGCGGCGTAGCGCCGGTCGGACTGTCCGCTTCCGGCCTCGGTAAGGTGAATGACCGAACCGGACATCTTGAAATCGGTGGGGTAGTCGCCCCCTAGCTCGAGCGATGCGTGATCGTGGTCAACAAACCATTCGGCGTCATAGACACCAGGATTGGGCCGCACCGTCCGTGCCCGCAGCGCGACCGGGAACGCCGCGGTTGCCAGCGCCGCCTGCCCCATCTGCTCCCAGCCATCCGGATCGTCGGCCTTGCCGAAATAGAGCGGGGTCGCATCGGGCCGGGCCATCGGCAAGGGCCCTTCCGCCGGGTCGCGCGGTGTCGCATTGACCCAGAACCGCGCGCAATCGTTGTGGCGCGTCATGGCATAAGTTGCCCCGTCCCCGCCCCTGAAACCGAATGAATACCCCACCCCGCGCAAGTTGGTGATCGCGAACACCATCATGAAGCCGTCCGCCAGCCACGAGCGCGGCGCGGGTTTTGCGGTCGCCTCGCCTGCCGCTTTGCCTTCTGCCGCACCTCCCTGCGCTGCACCGCCTTCCGCAGCGGTTGCTACCTTGACGGACGCGGGCGGCAGGTCCTCGCCGCCAGTCTGGCGAAAGGCGAGCGAGCGTTTGAGGATATCGTCAAGCGGCGTGCAATCGAGCAGCGAACGCACCACCGGGGAGGCCTGGAGATCGCGATTGCCGAGCAGATCGCGCATGTCGATCTCGCGAACCCATGGCCGATAGAACGGATTGCCGTCACCATGTTCGGCGGCATCCTCTACCGTGCGGATGTGGTTGAATTTCCGGCTGACGGCGGTTGCCAGCATGGCCGCCGTCATCCCGCCGGCGGAAGCTCCGCTGACCACCTTGAGCCGCACCCGATGCGCGAAACCTTCAGCCTTGCCGCTAGCCAGAGCATCCTCATAGGCATCGAGCGCCTCGACCAGAAAGTCGATGACCCCGCCGGTATAGGCGCCAGCCGAAACCGCCCCGGCCAGCACCAGCCCGATCTCGAAAACCGGCCGGCCTTGCTCGTCCTCCGCAGGCGGCTTTGGTATGGTGAGCTTCGGCCCTGATCTCTCGTCGTAACTGGTCGTTCCCGTCTGCGCTATCGCCATGAACCTTGCCCCCCGCCTGCCGTCCTGCCGACCTGACCGCGGCGGGGACAGAAGCTGCTCGATTCGAAATATCCAATGTGACGAGGATAACATGATACTTACCGTCGGTAGGAATCGATTCTCAAGATGAACGATCTATTCACCACGCAGACGGTGTTTATTTCCCCTTTTCATCGAACCGGCCGTGAATTCCCGCAAGACTAGAACCGAAACGGACTTTGCGGCACAAGCGGCCGCGCCGGATGCCGGCACTGCCAGAGGAGAACCATCAGATGTGCGTTGCCGCCGCCGCGTTCCGCGCGCATCCGCACTGGCGTCTCGTCGTGATCGGCAATCGCGATGAATTCCACGAGCGCCCGACCGCCCCGCTCGCGCGCTGGGAAAACGGCGTGATGGCGGGACGCGACTTGCAGGCTGGCGGCACATGGCTGGGCGGCAACGAAGCCGGGCGCTTTGCCCTCGTCACCAATCTGCGCGTGGAGGGCTATCCACTCCCTCACCTAGCCTCACGCGGCGCGCTGGTGACCGATTGGCTGGCAGGCCGCGAACCCGCCGCGCCCGAAACCATGAACCCGTTCAACCTGTTCATGGCCGATGCTGAGGGCGCGTGGCATCTCACCAACCACCCTGCGCCGCGCCGCATCGCGCTTGGCCCCGGCATCCACGGCCTCTCCAACGGCCCGCACGAGGTGCCATGGGCCAAGACCCGCGCATTGGAAGCCGCGCTCGCCCGCTGGCTGTACGAGGGCAAGGGCGCCTTCGCCCCGCTTCTCGCCGCGCTTGGAGACCGGACCGAATTTGCCGGAGCAGGCCCCGAACCGCGCTTCTCACCCGTCTTCATCCGCAATCCGCTCTATGGCACGCGCTGCTCCACCGTGCTCCTCATCGCTGCGGACGGCGCCGCGCGCATGATCGAACGCCGCTTCGATGCCGCTGGCGAGATCACCGGCGAAACTGAGCTGACGTTCACCGCCTGAACTGCCGCCCCTTGCCTTCCGCCCCCCTGCACCCTAGCGGCACCCCCACGTAATCGCTCCACCTCACCGCGCTCAGGAGTCGCCCATGGTCCCCCGTTATGCCCGCCCCGCGATGACCGCGATCTGGGAGCCGGAGGCGCGCTATCGCATCTGGTTCGAGATCGAAGCCCATGCGACCGAGAAGCTTGGCGAACTCGGCGTTGTCCCGCCGTCTGCCGCCAAGGCGCTGTGGGACTGGTGGGCGACGGACCCCAAGATCGACGTCGCCGCAATCGACGCGATCGAGGCGGTAACCAAGCACGATGTCATCGCCTTCCTCGATTGGGTTGCCAAGGAAGTCGGCCCCGAAGCGCGCTTCATGCACCAGGGTATGACCAGCTCCGACGTGCTCGACACCACGCTTTCAGTGCAGCTCGCGCAGGCCGCCGATCTCCTCATCGCGGACATCGACGCGCTGCTGGAGGCGATCAAGCGCCGCGCCGAGGAGCACAAGTACACCCCCACCATCGGCCGCAGCCATGGCATTCATGCCGAGCCGACCACCTTCGGCGTCAAGCTGGCACAGGCCTATGCCGAGTTCGCGCGCAGCCGCGCCCGGCTCGTTGCCGCCCGCGCCGAGATCGCGACTTGCGCCATTTCCGGGGCGGTCGGCACTTTCGCCAATATCGATCCGGCAGTCGAAGCCCATGTCGCCGAAAAGCTTGGGCTGAGCGTCGAGCCGGTCTCCACGCAGGTTATCCCGCGCGATCGCCACGCAATGTACTTCGCCGTGCTCGGCGTGATCGCCAGCAGCATCGAGCGCCTCGCCACCGAAGTGCGCCACCTTCAGCGCACCGAAGTCCTGGAGGCGGAGGAATATTTCTCGCCCGGGCAGAAGGGCTCCTCGGCCATGCCGCACAAGCGCAACCCGGTGCTGACCGAAAACCTCACCGGCCTCGCCCGCGTCGTCCGCTCCGCCGTCACCCCCGCGCTCGAGAACGTCGCGCTGTGGCACGAGCGCGATATCTCGCACTCCTCGGTCGAGCGCTTCATCGGGCCCGACGCCACGATCACCCTCGATTTCGCGCTCGGCCGGCTCACCTCGGTGATCGACAAGCTGCTCGTCTACCCCGAGCGGATGCAGAAGAACCTCGACCGGATGGGCGGCCTCGTCCACTCGCAGCGCGTGCTGCTCGCGCTCACGCAGGCCGGCCTCACGCGCGACGATTCCTACCGTCTCGTCCAGAGGAATGCGATGCAGGTCTGGCAGTCGGACGGCGAGCTGTCGCTGCTCGAACTGCTCAAGGCCGATCCCGAAGTCAGCGCGGTGATGAGCGCCCAGGAGCTCGAGGACAAGTTCAACCTCGACTACCACTTCAAGTCCGTCGACACGATCTTCGCCCGGGTGTTTGGCGAATAAGGCAGGGACTCGCCTTCCCCGCCAAAGCGCCCTAGCATGGGGCTTGACGGGGGAGGCTGGGGACAAAGCCTGATGAAAGTGTTTCGCTCGATCCTGTGGCTCGTGATCGTGGCCGCGCTGGCCGCCTTTTCGGCGGCGAACTGGCAGCCGGTCGAACTCGTGGTGTGGCAGGGCCTCGTGCTCGATACCAAGCTGCCCGCGCTCGTCATCGGCGCATTCCTTCTTGGCCTCGCTCCGATGTGGCTGATCCACCGCACCACCCGCTGGCGGCTGCAACGCCGCATCACCAATCTTGAAACCACGCTGGCCGGGAGCGCCTCGCTCTCCTCGACCCAGCTTGACGCCGCATCGAAGAAAGCAAACGAAGCCTCATGAGCAATCCCGTCTATCTCGCGCTCGATCTGCCCCGTCTCGATGCCGGGATTGCGCTGGTCCAGAAGGTCAGGGGCCATATTGGCGGGGTGAAGCTCGGCCTCGAATTCTTCTGCGCGCATGGCCACCACGGCGTGCATGAAGTGGCAAAGCTCGGCCTGCCGATCTTCCTCGACCTCAAGCTGCACGATATCCCGAACACCGTCGCCGCCGCGATGCAGTCGATCCATGTGCTCGAACCTTCGATCGTCACCATCCACGCCGCAGGCGGCCGCGCGATGATGGAAGACGCCAAGGCCGCTGCGGGCGAGCATTGCAAGGTCGTCGCGGTCACTGTGCTGACCAGCCTCGACGACGATGATCTCGCGGGCGTCGGCGTGCCCGGCGGCGCGCACGATCAGGCGCTGCGGCTTGCCGATCTGGCCCAGGAAGCCGGGCTCGATGGCATCGTCTGCTCGGGCCACGAAGTCGGCGCGATCCACAAGCGCTGGAAGAACGGCTTCTTCGTCGTCCCAGGTCTGCGCCCAGAATCAAAGGGCGATACGGGCCACACCGCCGACCAGAAACGCATCGTCACCCCCGGCGCCGCGCGCCGCGATGGCGCGAGCGTGCTCGTCATCGGCCGCCCGATCAGCCGCGCCGAAGACCCCGTCGCCGCTGCCCGCGCCATCGAGGCCACACTCTGAGCAATGCCATGACGACGACCTATCGCATCGCCGAACTCGCAGACGCGCCTGCGGTGCGCGCCCTCATCGAAAGCGGCTACCGCGGCGACAGCGCGCGGCGGGGCTGGTCGCACGAGGCCGACCTGCTCGGCGGCGACCGTACCACACCCGAAGAAGTCGCCGCGATGGTCACGGCGCCCGAAAAGCGTGTGCTGCTTGCCGAGCAGGACGGCACGCTCGTCGGCAC
>CAILIO010000062.1 GCA_903834285.1 uncultured Sphingomonadales bacterium
CGGAAATCCTCTGGGCGCTCAATCCGGTGCACGCCGTGCATTTCTTTGCGCTCGATCCCTTGCTGGCCTTCCTCGCGCTGGGGTCGATCGTGCTCGCGGTGACCGGGGCCGAGGCGCTCTATGCCGACATGGGCCACTTCGGGCGCCGCGCGATCACGGTAGCCTGGCTCGGCATGGCTTTCCCGTGCCTCTTGATCAATTACCTTGGCCAGTCGGCGATGATGTTGCGCCATCCCGAAACGGTCGAGAACCCATTCTTCCTTCTCGCCCCCGAAGCACTGCGCCTGCCACTCGTGCTTCTGGCGACAGCGGCGACGGTGATCGCGAGCCAGGCGGTGATTTCGGGCGCGTTCTCGGTTTCGCAGCAGGCCGTGCAACTCGGCTACCTGCCGCGCATCCGCATCCGCCACACAAGCGCGAGCGCGGCCGGGCAGATCTATGTGCCGGTGGTGAACTGGGCGCTGCTGGTGCTCGTCGTGCTGCTGGTGCTCAGCTTCAAGACCTCGGGCAACCTCGCCTCTGCCTACGGGATCGCGGTGACGGGCACGATGTTCATCACCGCTTGCATGTTCGGCGTGCTGGCGTTCATGGTCTGGCGCTGGCCGCCGCTGGTGGCGGGCTTCTTCACTGGCCTGTTCCTGCTGGTGGATGGCGCCTATTTCGCCTCGAACATGACCAAGATCCCCGATGGAGGCTGGTTCCCGCTCGTGGTGGCCGGGATCGCCTTCACCATGCTGACGACCTGGGCGACCGGACGGCGCATCTTGCGCGAGCGGCTCGCGGAGGATTCCATGCCGTTCGACATCTTCCTGGGTTCGGTCTGCCAGAAAGTGCGCCGCGTGGCCGGAACGTCAGTGTTCCTCGCCTCGAACGCGGAAGGCATTCCGCCCGCGCTGCTCCACAACCTCAAGCACAATCACATCCTGCATGACCGGGTGGTCGTGCTGACGGTGGAAACGCAGAACGTGCCGCATGTGCCGCCCGAACGCCGCCGCGAGGTGGAAGACCTTGGTTACGGTTTCTACCGCATGATCATCCGGATCGGCTTCATGGACGAAGCCAACGTACCCGCCGAGCTGACCGCGGAAACGCGCGCCGGCGGGCCATTCAAGCCGATGGAGACGAGCTACTTCCTGGCCCGCCAGACGCTGATCGCCTCGAAGCGGCCGGGCATGGCGATCTGGCGCGAGAAGCTCTTCGCTTGGATGGTGCGCAACGCGGAAAGCGCGATGGTGTTCTTCCGCCTGCCGACCAACCGCGTGATCGAACTCGGCAGCCAGCTGGAAATTTAGGGCCGGAGCTCCACCACCTGATCGGCCAGCCGCGCGACATCGACGCGGTCGTGGCTGACGAGGAGGATGGGCAGCGCGAGTTGATCGCGAATTCGCTCGATGACCAGGATGATAGCCTCGCGCCGGGCATCGTCGAGCGCGGTGAGCGGCTCGTCCATCAGCAGGAACCTCGGCCCCGAAAGCAGCGCGCGGCCGATGGCGACACGCTGCGCCTCTCCGCCCGAAAGCGTGCGTGGGCGGCGGCCCAGCAACGGGGCAATGTCGAGGAACGCGGCGGCTTCATCGAGGCTCAGGAAGCGGCGCTCCGCCGGAGCGAGCATTTCGCCATACGTGAGGTTCTCCCGCACCCGGCGATGGGGGAACAGGCGCAAGTCCTGGAAAACCATGCCGCAGGCGCGGGCTTCGGGCGGGAGGTCTACGCCAGCAGCGCTGTCGTAGAGCACCGTGCCGCCGACCAAGATCCGGCCAGCCGTCGGTCGTAGTAGGCCGGCAATCGCCTCGAGCACGCTCGACTTGCCCACGCCCGAAGGGCCCACCAGCGCGGTGATCCCCGCCGGCGCAGTGAACCGGCAGGGAATCGCGCGCTCCCCGCGTTGGAGCGTGGCGTCGATGTCAAAGGACATGGCTGCCCCTGCCCTGCCCCGAAGCTCGCGTCAGCGCCTCCGATGCCACCAGTGCGCCAAGCGAGAGCACAACCGCAAGCGCCGCCAGCCGCCAGACCGCGCTATCGCCGCCTGGAAGCTGCAGCGCGGCATAGATTGCCAGCGGCAGGGTGCGTGTTTCGTCCGGAATGTTGGAGACGAAAGTGATCGTCGCGCCGAACTCGCCCAGCGAGCGCGCGAAGCCAAGCACCGCGCCCGCCAGCACTCCGGGCGAAGCGAGCGGCAACGTGATTGTGGCAAAGGTGCGCCAAGGCCCGGCACCCAGTGTACGCGCGGCTTGTTCGAGCCGGGGGTCCACCGCCTCGAGGCTCAGCCGGATCGCGCGGACCATCAGCGGCAGCGCCATGACTGCGGCGGCAATGGCCGCGCCGGTCCAGCGGAACAGCACGCTCACCCCGAACAGCGCAAGCAGCCGTCCGCCCGGGCCATCAGGCGCAAAGGCGATCAGGAGCAACCAGCCGATGACCACCGGCGGCAGCACCAGCGGCAGGTGCACGAGGCCATCCAGCAGGATCTTGCCCGGAAAGCGCAGCCGCGCGAGCGCCCAGGCGAGTACGAACGCCAGCGGCACCGCGCCGCAGATCGCTGCGAGGCTGACCTGCAGCGAGAGCATGACAATGCCCCATTCGTCCGCCGTCATGCCCATCTGCTGTCAGCGGGTGCCGAAGCCGTATCGGCGGAACAAGCCCTTGCCTTCCGCCGAGAGGAGGAAGCGGCGGAAGCCCTCGGCTTCCGGGTTGGTCGAAGCGGTCAGGCGAGCGAGCGGGTAGGTAATCGGCTTGTGCGCCGTGGCTGGAATCCACCCGGCGACGCGCACTGCGCCTTCTGCACGCGCATCCGTGGCGTAGACAATGCCGAGCGGCGCCGCACCGCGCACCACCAGTGCCAGCGCCGCGCGTACGTTCTCGGCGCGGGCCAGATTGTTCTCGACGCTCGCCCAGACCTTGAGGCCCGTCAGCGCCTCCTTGGCATAGCGCCCGGCAGGCACCGCATCGGGATCAGCAAGCGCGAGCCGCCCGCCGCCGAGCGCCGCGGCGAGCGGAAAACCGGACCGCACGACAAGGCTGAGTTTGCTGGCGGCCGGGGCGACGATGACGAGACGGTTGGTGAGCAAATCAGCGCGCGTGGAGGAGACGATCAGGTTGCGCGCGGCGATGTAGTCCATCCACTCCTCATCGGCCGAGAAGAAGAGGTCGGCCGGCGCCTTCGCTGCGATCTGGCGCGCCAGTGCGGAGGAGGCGGCGAAGGAGAGCACGGGGCGCGCGTGGCCCTTGCGCGCCCAACTATCGGCCGCCGCGGTGAGCGCTTCCTGCAGGCTCGCCGCTGCAAGCACGAGCGGGCCCCGCGGCTGGCCATGGGCCGGCGCGGCGAGCAGGAGCGCGCAGAGGGCGAGGCCATGCCAGAGGCGGCGGAACACGATGACCACGTCGGAAAGCTCCTGTCAGCTATATCCCGAGATATACAGTCCCGCACAAAATTGCCTAGCGCCAATTCGGCGCCTATGCTCGGCGCGGTCGGCGAGTTCCCCGCTGTCATGTTCGTTACACAGTTTCAGCCGAAGGCCCGCCGATGATAGCTCTGCGCCCCCTGTTCGCCGCCACCGCGCTCTTGTCCTTTGCTGCCGCGCCGGCCTGGGCCGACCCTGACGGGGAGGCGATCTGGCACAGCGCCGGGACGGTTGCACCGGTCGATGCGGCGCGGGAGCCGGTCTATGGGCAGCCCGCCAGCGATTTCAGCGTGATTGTCTGGCTCGATCCCGAATGTCCCTACTGCAAGATGCTGGGGCGCACGCCGGAGAAGGTGGTCGATGCGAGCGGCGGGCAAGTGAACCTCGTGGTGCGCCTGCTGCCGCTGCCGATGCACGGGCGGGCGGCGCTGATCGCCGCGGCGACGGCGCTCTGCATCAGCCGGCAGACCCCGCCGGCGGGCTACTACCGCTTTCTTGACCGCTACCTCGAACTGACCCGCACCAATGGCGCCGGACTGCCCGAGGTCGCCGGGATCAGCGTCGAGGCGCTGGCCCGCGATGCCGGGGTGAAGGATCTGCCCGCGCTCGACACCTGCGTCCATGCGCCGGAGACGATCCGCGCGCTCGGCCAGGAATTCACCGACGCCGGTGCCGCCGGGGTGAGCGGAACCCCGGCCATCGTGGTACGCGACAATCGCACCGGCCAGCTCGCGATGACCGAAGGCGCGATCCCGGCCGACGAGATCGCGCGCGTGATCCGTGCGCTGGGCGCGCTCGGCGCCAAGTGACGCCGAGCGCACGCCGCTGAATTACCGGGCCTGATTACCGGGCCTGAGCGGGCGCCGGGGCGGCCGGCAGGTTCTCGCGCTCGATCGTGATCGAGGTGAGCCGCGCATCGAGCCCGGCGACGACCGCCGCGGTAAGATCATTGCCCATGTTGCCGCCCAGCACGGTGTTGCGATCGAACAGCAGGCCGCAGCCCTTCTGCATGTAGACCGCCGCGATCACCGGCTGCAGCTGCACGCCGATCGCATCGATCGCCTTGGCGCGGGTCGCTTCGATTTCACGCGTGCGCTGCTCCGCCTTGGCCTGGACCGGGGCGAAACGGGCGGCGAGCGCCTTTTCCTGCGCGGCGCGCTGATCGGGGGTGAGCTTGGCGGCCTGCGCGCGCAGCGTGGCGAGATCACCCTCGATCGGCTTGCGGTCCGCGTTGACTTCGGCCTGCGCGTCCTCGGTCAGCTGGCGGATGCGCTGCGAGGCGTAGAGGCCGACCTTGGCATTGGCGAGCACCGCTTCGCGCGACAGCAGGCAGACGCCGGGGATGAGCGGCCCGCCCAGGGTCGCCGCAGCCGGAGCGGCGGGCGCAGCGGGAGCGGGCGCGGCAGGGGGCGCCTTGGCAGCGGCGAGCGGCGCGGCGGCGGCAAGCAGAACAACGGCGGCAGAGAGGCGCAAAGCGATAGTCATGGGATGGGTCCTGATCCTGGTGCGGGTGACGGGGCCTTTGGTGCGCCCGGCATTGTGATTCCTATGTGACACTTTCGCGACGAGCGGAAGAGCCGCGCCCGATCAGCCGCGCCGGGGGCGCCCAAGTTGACACGGTTGACACGGTCCAGGGAGGGTTTGGCGGACTTGGTTTCGATGGGAGGCTCTTGCGGGTTTTCGAGCGGAGGTACTTCCCCCTCCGTCAGCCCTTCGGGCTGCCACCTCCCCATTTGGGCTTCGCCACAATGGGGAGGATCAAGAGGGGCGCTGGCCATTTGGGCTTTGCTAAAATGGGGAGGATCAAGAGGGGCGCTGGCCATTTGGGCTTTGCCACAATGGGGAGGGCCTTCCTCCTCCTCGGAGAACAGGGCGTCGAGCGCGGCGAGGCGGGTTTCGGCTGCGCTGTCCCAGGCCTTGGCGGCGGCGGCTTCGGCCTTGCGTTGGGACTGGGCGAGGGCGCGGGGCCAGATTTCGTGCACGTCGGTCTTGTCGAGATCGAACGCGGCGAGCGTTTCGGCGGGCAAGTCCTCGACGCGCGGGGGGAAGGCATAGAGCGCGTTCTCGCGCGCGGCGAGAAGGACTTCTGCGCGGGTGGGCTGCGCGGGCGTCCACTGCGGCGGGGCCTCGAAATCGTCGTCCGGGGGCGCGAAGGCGGGTTCGTGGCCGGTGTCCCCGGCCTCGCGCAGTTCGGCGAGGTATTCATCGAAGCGGGCGGCAATCCCGCCCGCGGGCGCAGCCTCGGCAAGGGCCGCTTCATGATGGCGATCGAGCCGGGCGATATGGGCCAGCAGCAGGCGCGCATCGAAGCGCACGCGGCTGCCGACCGCCTCGCCCCGGTAGAAGATCGTCTCCTGCGTGCCGTTCAGCGCCCGCTCGGCCAAGACTTCCTCCGCCGCATCGCGCGCGAGGAGCAGCGCGGCATCCCAGCCATGGGCAAAGGCC
>CAILIO010000063.1 GCA_903834285.1 uncultured Sphingomonadales bacterium
CGATCTTGGGCAGAGCCTCGCCTATATGGGCCTCCTCTGCATCGCCCCCAACCTGCAGGCCGCCGGCCTCGGCCGCGCCCTCGTCAGCGAAGTGGAGCAACTCGCCGCCCGCGAATTCGGCGCGACGCGCATGGAGCTCATCGTTGTCGACGCGCGCCAGGAGCTGATCGCGTGGTACGAACGGCGCGGCTACGCCCGCACCGGGGAACTGCGCCCCTTCCCGCTGCCGATGGACGTACCCTTCCAAATGGTTGTCCTCGAACGGTCCATCTCCTGAAGCACTCCTGTCATCGCGGTTCAGCCCTGTGAAAGCCGCTTCGCCCCACATGTCAGGTACAATCTGAAGGGGACCCTCTCATGACCACTGCCTCCACCTCGCTCCTGATGGCCGCCGCGCTTGCCGCTGCCGGCGCCGCCTCGCCCGCCATGGCGCAGGCCGTCTCACCCGCACCGGTGGTTGCTCCCGGCAATGCCGTGCTGACACTCAGCGCCGATGGCCGCTCCAGCCGCACGCCCGATCTCGCGGTGTTCAGCGCCGGTGTCACCACGCAGGCCAAGACCGCCGCCGCCGCGCTTTCCGAAAACGCCGATCGCATGAACGCGGTGATCGCCGCGCTCAAGGCCTCGGGCATTGCCGAGCGCGACATTCAGACCAGCAATCTCTCCGTGAACCCGGTCTACGGCCAGCCCCGCGCGGACGCGAACGGCAACGTCACCGGCGATCCTGTGATCATCGGCTACCAGGCCAACAACCAGGTCGAGGTCAAGCAGCGCAAGATCGGCAACTACGGCAAGACCATCGACACGCTGGTCAACGCCGGCGCCAATCAGGTCAGCGGCCCCTCGTTCCAGCTCGACAACCCCGATGTCGCCAGCGACGAGGCCCGCCTCGAAGCCATGAAAAAGGCCCGCGCCCGCGCCGAGCTCTATGCCAGGGCGGCTGGGCTCACCGTCAAGCGCATCCTCACCATCAGCGAGAGCGGGGGCTACAGCCCGCAGCCGATGGTGATGTATGCGAGAGCCGATGCCATGATGGCCAAGGCACCGAGCCCAGTCGCGCCAGGCGAAGTGCAAGTCGGCGCGAATGTGACGGTGACGTTCGAACTGGGGCAGTAAGGAAAGCCCCACCCCCGGCCCCTGTCAAAACCCGAAGCCGCTTCCAAACCCTTCGTCATTGCGAGGAGCGCAGCGACGAAGCAATCCAGAGCCATCATGCGCAACCGCTCTGGATTGCTTCGCTGCGCTCGCAATGACGAAGGTGGTTGGAAGGCCCCCTTACCTTCCCCCATCCCGCATGCGAGAGGGGTCGGGGGTGGGCCAGCGGCCAAACACCAGATTTGACCTGCAAACCCCAAATCCCTATCCGCATCCCATGCCCGCCCCCCTGATCAAGATTTGCGGTCTCACCAGCCCCGCCGCGCTCGAAGCGACGATTGCCGCCCGCGCAGACTATGCTGGCCTCGTGATCTTCCCCCCCAGCCCCCGCCACCTCGCGCTGACAGACGCCGCCGCGCTGGCCGCGCGCGCTGCCGGCAGGATCAAGCTTGTCGGCCTTTTCGTTGATGCCGCCGAAAGTGTGATCGCCGAAGTGGTCGCTGCCGCGAAGCTCGATGTGATCCAGCTCCACGGCAAGGAAGACCCGGCGCGCGTCGCCGCGATCCGCGCCGCATTCGGCAAGCCTGTCTGGAAGGCCATGGCCGTCTCCTCCGCTGAGGACATCGCCCGCGCCGAAACCTTCGCGGGTGCCGCCGATCTCGTGCTGTTCGACGCCAAGCCTCCCAAGGGCGCGGCCATGCCCGGCGGCCTCGGCCTCGTGTTCGACTGGACCTTGCTCGCCGGGCACAAGGGCTTCGTGCCGTGGGGTCTAGCGGGGGGCCTGTCCCCCGCCAATGTGGCTGAAGCTGTGCGCACCACGAACGCTCCGCTGGTCGACGTCTCCTCGGGCGTCGAAAGCGCGCCCGGCGTCAAGGACGTGGACCTCATCGCAAAGTTCTGCCGGGAAGCCCGCGCCGCCTGAGCGCTTGCCCTTTCGCCCATTATAATCGGAGGGGGCTAATCTGGACAAGCGCGCGCCCCTCTGCCAAGCGATGCGCCATGAACGCGCCCATCCCCAACAGCTTCCGCACCCAGCCCGACGCTCAGGGCCACTTCGGCCAGTTCGGCGGCCGCTACGTCGCCGAAACGCTCATGCCGCTGATCCTTGATCTGGAAGCCGAATATCGCAAGGCGAAGGCAGACCCCGCCTTCCACGCCGAGTTCGACGACCTGCTCGAACACTACGTCGGTCGCCCCAGCCCGCTCTATTTCGCCCCGCGTCTGACGGAAGAACTCGGCGGCGCGCAAGTCTGGTTCAAGCGCGACGAGCTCAACCACACCGGCGCGCACAAGATCAACAACTGCATCGGCCAGATCCTGCTCGCCATCCGCATGGGCAAGACGCGGATCATCGCGGAAACCGGCGCTGGCCAGCACGGCGTCGCCACCGCCACGGTCTGCGCGCGCTTTGGCCTCCCGTGCGTGATCTTCATGGGCGCGACCGACGTTGCTCGCCAAGCACCCAACGTTTTCCGCATGAAGCTGCTCGGCGCTGAAGTCGTGCCCGTCACCGCCGGTGCCGCGACGCTCAAGGACGCAATGAACGAGGCGCTGCGCGACTGGGTCGCCAACGTCCACAACACCTTCTACATCATCGGCACTGCCGCCGGCCCGCACCCCTATCCCGAGCTCGTCCGCGATTTCCAGAGCGTGATCGGCAAGGAAGCCCGCGCCCAGATGCTGAGCCGCGTCGGCCGCCTGCCCGATCTGCTCGTCGCCGCGATCGGCGGGGGCAGCAATTCGATCGGCCTGTTCCACCCCTTCCTCGATGATCCCAGCGTCAAGATGCTCGGCGTCGAAGCCGCAGGCCACGGGCTCGACCAGCTCCACGCCGCAAGCCTCGCGGGCGGCCGCCCCGGCGTGCTCCACGGCAACAAGACCTACCTGCTGCAGGACGAGGACGGCCAGATCCTCGAAGGCCACTCGATCTCGGCGGGCCTCGATTATCCCGGCATCGGCCCCGAACACGCCTGGCTCAAGGAAAACGGCCGCGTCGAATATACCTCGGTGACCGACACCGAAGCGCTGGACGGCTTCCAGCTGCTCTGCCGCACCGAAGGTATCATCCCCGCGCTGGAACCCGCCCATGCGATTGCGGCGGTGAAGAAGGTCGCGCCGACGATGGGCAAGGACGCGATCATCCTCGCCAACCTGTGCGGCCGCGGCGACAAGGACATCTTCTCGGTCGCGGAGCATCTGGGGGTGAAGCTCTAAAAAGCCCTCTCCCCTTCAGGGGAGTGGGTTGGGAGAGGGGAACA
>CAILIO010000064.1 GCA_903834285.1 uncultured Sphingomonadales bacterium
GGCGATGCGCTCGAACGGCTCGCGGTCATGCTGAAGCAGGCCGAGAGCCTGCGGCGCACGATCACTTCGGCGATGATCTACCCGGCCGCGCTGCTCGTCATTGCCGTCGGCGTCATTGCCCTGATGCTGCTTTTCGTGATCCCCCAGTTCGAGACCATGCTGGCCACCGCCCGCGGCGATCTGCCCTGGGCGACGGTCATGATCATGGCGCTGAGCCGGGGCTTGCGCGAATGGTGGCCCCTCCTGCTGCTGGGTCTTGGGGTCACAATCATCGCCATGATGCGGTTGGGCCGCAGCCCGGCGGTGCGGCGGAGCGTCGACCGCGCAGTATTGGGCCTGCCCTTGGTGGGCGAGCTCGTCCGGCGGATCGAGACCGCGCGCTTTGCCCATACCCTCGGCGCTCTGGTCGAAGGCGGGGTGCCGCTGCCACAAGCCATGGCGCTCGCCCGCCGCACGGTGGGCAACAGCGTAATGGGCGAGGCGCTCGACGGCGTCGTGGCGACCCTTCGCGAAGGCGGCGGCCTGGCCGGGCCGCTTGCACAGACGGGCGTCCTGCCGCGCATGGCGGTTGCCTTCCTGCGCACCGGCGAAGAAGCCTCGCAGCTCGCGCTCATGCTTGCGCGGCTCGCCGAAGTGCTCGATCAGGATGTGCAGACCCGACTCGAGCGGCTCGTCGCCGTGCTGACCCCGGCGATCACCGTCATTCTCGGCGCCACTGTCGCGGGCATTATCGCCGCGGTGATGTCCGCTATTCTCGGCTTCAACGAACTGGCAGTTGCACAACCATGAAACGCCTCTCTCCTGCCCGCGACCGCGCGGTCCACACCCGCGTCAACGGCTTCACCCTGCTCGAACTGCTGGTCGTGCTGGCCATTCTTGGCCTGCTTGCGGCCATCGTCGGCCCGCAGGTCGTCCGCTACCTCGGGACCTCGCGCAGCGAGGCCGCGCACGTCCAGGCGCGCAACATTGCCGCCTCGCTCCAGCTCTACCGGCTCGACATGGGCGGTTTCCCGACGCAAGAGGAAGGGCTCAAGGCCCTCGTCCAGGCCCCGGCCGGGCATCCCGAATGGAATGGACCCTATCTCGCCGAAAGCGCGGCGCTCAACGATCCCTGGGGCCACCCCTACCAGTTCAAGGTGCCGGGCGAGCATGGCGAGGTGGACGTGTTCTCCCTTGGCTCCGACAACGCGGTCGGCGGAACCGGCGAGGCGAAAGATGTCGGCAACTGGTAGCCTTCTCGCGCGCCAGATCGATGCCGGTTTCACGCTGTTCGAACTGCTCGTGGCCGTCGCGATCATGAGCCTCGTTGCCGGGATCGCCTTTCCCGAGCTGCACCGGGTGAACACCCGCCGCACGCTGGATCACGCCGCGCGTGCCATGGCGGTCGCCATCGTCTCCGCGCGGGTCGAGGCACTCACGCGCGGCCACGTGGTCGCGCTCGGGCCCGATGCCAGTGCGCCAGACGCTCTCCTGGCGAACGGCCGCATCGTCGCGAGGCTTCCGGCCGGCACGCGTGTCGAATGGCCCGCGCAGAGGCCCGTCTATTTCCCCGACGGCTCGGCGCGCGGCGATGTGCTGTCGATCAGTGCGGGCGCCGCAACTCGCAAAGTCGATCCGGTCGCCCAGCCATGAAGGCCGCCGCTGCCTTTCCCGCGGCCGGCGAGACCGGTTTTTCGCTTGTCGAGGCGCTCGTCGCGCTGGCGATCACGGCCGCTGCCGTCAGCGCGTTCCTCACTACGTTGGGGCAGGACGCGCTGCTGGAAGGCGCGGCCAGCCGCCGCTCGCTCGCCGTAATGGTTGCCCGCTCGGCGCTCGACCGGGCAATGGGCGGCGATGACACCCCCTCGGGCCGCGATCAGGGCCTCGGCTGGCAGGTCGCCCACGAGCCCCACGGCCTCGCCGACCCGCTTGACCGCGTCCCTCTCGAAGACGTCGTCGTCACTGTTTCGGGCGACGGAAAGACGCTGGTCACGCTCAAAAGCGTCCGCATCCGCCCATGATCGGGTGCCAACCGCAAGCCCGCGAACGCGGGTTCTCGCTCGTCGAGATGCTGGTGGCGCTCGCGGTTACCGGCTTTACCGCGCTGCTGCTCGCGACCGCGGTTGGCCGCATCGCAGGTGTGGTCCAGACCGGCCGGGCCTCGACGCAGGCGCTGGCAAGCGTGGCCGGTGCGCAGCTGGCCCTGCGCGAACGGCTTGAGCGGATCATGCCAGTGCCTGATCCGCAGAACCCCGGCTCGGCGCTGGATTTCCGCGGCCAAGGCTCCGTGATGGAATGGGTCGGCACGCCGGTCGACGCCGATGCGCCCGATGCCCTGTGGCGCTATCGCCTCGCCCGGACGACCGATGGCCGGGTCTCGCTCTATCATCGCAGCAGCCTCGATCCGCTGGCAGAAGATCATGCCACCAGCCTCGCCGGCTGGCGCGCGACACCGCTACTGGACGGCACCGCCGATATCGAGCTGGCCTACTTCGGCACGGCGCCCGGCTTCGGCGCGCTGACCGACCCCGGCGTAGGCCGCGCCTGGCAGCGCAATTGGAGCACCCGGCGTTCGCTGCCACTGCTGGTGCGGGTCACGGTCCGCTTCCCCGAAGGCGATCGGCGGCCTTGGGTGGACCTCGTCGTCCACCCCCGTGCCGTCTCGCCCGACAATTGCCCAAGGGCCTTCGGCAGCGACCCCTGTGGAGATACTGCATGAGTGGACGCGGCATTCTTGATGCGGACATGCGCACGCTGGGCGCATGGATCGTCGACGGCACTCGCTGGTGGCTTGGCCAGCTGCAAGCCATCGTGCCGCAGCGTCTCGCGCAAGCCTTGCGGCCGTCCGCGACCGCCGTGGACTATGCGCCGGACGCGGCGTCCTTCGTGCCTGAGCCGCCGCGTGGCCAGCCCTGGACCCTCTATTTGCCTCACGGGCTCGCGCTGGTCCGGCAGGTCGAACTTCCGGCCCTCGCGCCGCGCGCGCTCGATGCGATGGTCCGGCTGGAAGCGGACCGGCTGATGCCCTTCCCGCCCGGCACGGATGCGGTGATCGCTGCTCTGCCCGATGCCGGCGAACACAGTGCCAGGTCGGCAGACGGCCGCCGCCGGACCACTGTTGCGGGCCTCTATCCGGATGCCGCCCACGCGCTGGCGGAAGCCATCACCGCGCGGCAGACGAGCCCCGCCGCCGTGCTCGTATCGCTGCCGGAGGGCGGCATTATCGATCTGCTGCCCGCGCTTGCCCGCGCCGGCCTCGTCCCGGATGAGGCAGGCCGCGCCCAGCTGTGGTGGACGATCGTCGCCGCCTTCTTCGCACTGAACCTCGCGCTGCTCACCTGGCGCGACATGGCTGCGGTCGACCGGCTCAATGACGTGATCGAACAGCAGCAACCCGCGCTTTCCGTTGCCCGCCGCATCACCGGGCGCATCCGCGCCGACAACGCGCTGGCGGGCGCCGCCGCCGCCGAGCGCAAGGCGGCCGAGCCGCTCGCGCTCATGGCCAAGGTCGCCACGGCGCTGCCGCCCGGCGTGTGGCTGCAGCGCTGGGGCTGGCAGGATGCCACGCTCCATCTCGCCGGCATGCGCCCTGCCCAGTCCGACGTCGCGGGGGCGCTCCGCAAGGCCGGCCTTGTCACCGTCCGCTATGCCGACAGCGCGGGCGACAGCACCACGGAGGCCGCCGGCACTCCGCTGGGCATTCCCTTCGACATCATCGTGCGCGCTCCAGGCGCGGACAAGGCCAAGCCATGAGCGGGCGCACCCTTTCCCCGCGCGAGGCCCGGCTCGTCGCGCTCCTGATCCTCCTCGCGGTGATCGGCGCGGTCTGGCTGCTTGTGATCGGGCCCTTCCTGCGCGGGTTTACCGATCGCAGCGCCGAACGCGCCGAGCTGGCCGCCCGGGTCGCTGCCAACGATCGCATGATCGCGGCGGTGCCGCGCCTGCGCAGCGCCGCCGAGGCGCGCAATCGTGCACTGGGCGCGGTGATCCTGATCGCGCCCGATTCGGCGACCGCCAGCGGCATCCTGCGCGACCGGCTGCAGGCCGCGCTCGTCGCGACGGGCGGGTCGTTCCGCGGCGCCGAAGACTTGCCCGGCACGCGCGGCCGCGTCTCCTGCCGCCTGCGCGCGCAACTTTCGCCCGATCAGCTGGGCCGTTTCCTCGTGCTGGCGCAGAATGCCCGGCCTGCCATCATCATCACTTCGCTTGTGGTCTCAGGCGAGGGTTCCCTCGTCACCGGCCGCGCCTCTGCACTGGATGTCCAGCTTGAAGCCTCTCTTCCCGTTCGCCTGGCCGCGTCGCGGTAGCCCGGCGCGTCTGCCGGCGATGCTCGTCCCAGTGCTGGGCGCGCTTGCGCTTGTGCAGTTCGCGCTGCCGCAGGACGATGCGCCGCTCGCGCGATCCGCAGTGGCCCGGCTCGCGCTGCCGCCCGTGCCGCAATCGCCGCCGCTGCTTGCCCTGCCGCCCGCCCTGGCGCAGCGCGCGCTGTTCGCCTCGGGCACTGCCGCGGGAGCCAAGGGTGGCGCAACCGGTCCTGCGGCCGATCCGCTCGGCGGCATCCGCCTTGCCGGTACCGTGCGCGTCGGGCAAACCATGCGCGCGCTCGTCCAGTGGCCGGATGGCCGCATTTCCTACGCCGGTGTCGGCAGCCGCCTCGGGACCTGGAACCTTGTTGCGCTGACAGCGTCAACGGCAAGGCTGTCCGGGCCATCCGGTTCGCTGACCGTGACTTTTGGCAGCCGCACACCGCCCCCATCCCCCGTTTCGGAAGACCAGCAATGATCCGCACCCCCTCGCCGCTCGCATCCGCCCTGGCTCTGCCGGGGCTCGTCGCACCGGTGGTTTCGATGCCGCTGGACCAGCAGGCGGCGCGGTCGCTGCCCAAGCCTGCCTTCGGCCTCGAACTCGGCGCAAAGCAGCACATGGCGGACCCGGTCATCCCGCAGACGCCCGCGATCGCCCTGCCGAGCGGCGCGCAAGTGCGCACGACCATCCTCCCGGGCGAGGCGCCTGCCCCGGTGGCGGTGCGCCCGGCCGCCAAGCCGCCCGCGCATGGCTCGATCACGCTCAACCTGCCTTCTGCCGATGTGGCCGTGGTGGCACGGGCCGTGCTGGGCGATCTGCTCCACCGCAACTACACGATTGCCGAGGGCGTAACGGGCACGGTCACGTTCGTGACGCCTTACCCCGTCGCGCGCCAGTCGCTGCTGCCGATGCTGGAGGACGCGCTGCGCGCCGCCAACCTCGCGCTGGTCCCGGTTGTCGGCGGGTTCGAGATCCAGCCCGTCGCCTCCGCCAGCGGAGTGGTCGGGTCTGATGTCGCCGGGTTCGGCAGCGAAGTGATAACCGTGCGCTTCATCAATCCCGACGAAGTGCGCAAGGTGCTCGATACCGTGCTGCCGGGCGTGGTCTCGTCCACCAATGCGGCCACCAGCACCATCACCATCGGAGGCACCACCGGCCAGCGCGCCAGCGCGCGCGATCTGCTCAAGCAGTTCGACGTCGACTGGCTGCGCAACACCAGCTTCGCGCTTTATGTCCCGCACCGCACCGATGCGCGGCTGATTGTCCCGTCGCTCGACAAGCTGATCAACGCAGCGGATTCGCCCACGCACGGCCTCGTCCGCCTGATCGCGATGGACCAGATCAACGGCGTCCTCGCCATCTCCATGCAGCCGCAGTACCTCACCGACGTCCAGCGCTGGGTCGAGATCCTCGACCGCGAAGGCGAGAGCACCGAACCGCGCATTTACGTCTACCGGGTGCAGAACGGCCGCGCCCGCGATCTGACGCGCACAATCAACATGGCCTTCGGTGGCGGGACCGGCGCCGGCGGCGGCAATGGCGGCGCGGAAACGCCCTACGGCACTGGCGGCGAGCAGGCTGGCCAGCAGGCAGGTGGGTTTGCGCCGCCCCCTACCGCGCCGGAACCGCGCGGTGCCAGCACCAGTGCGAACGCGCCCGCATCCGGCGCCGCGCAAGGCGGGCAGAGCACCCGCGTCACCGCCGATGAAGTGAACAACGCCGTCATCGTCTATGCCGTCCCACGCCAGTACGCAGTGATCGAGGACGCGCTGCGCAAGCTCGATCTGCCGCCCACGCAGGTGCTGATCGAAGCCGCCATCACCGAAGTCGGCCTCAACGATGATCTCGGCTTCGGCGTGCAGTGGAACTTCAACAGCAATGGCAACAGCCTGGGCGTCGGCACCGCCAGCACCGCACCGGGCGGCGCCACCACGTTCTCCTACGCCTATACCGGCAGCAGCATCTCCGCCTCGCTCAAGGCGCTCGAACAGCGCACCAGCGTGAAGGTCGTCTCCGCGCCCAAGCTGCTGGTGCTCAACAACCAGACCGCCGCGCTGCAAGTGGGCGATCAGGTGCCGATTTCGACGGGCACCGCCACCAACCTCACCAATACCAATTCGGTTGTTAGCACGATCGAGTACCGCGATACCGGCGTGATCCTCAAGATCACCCCACGCGTCAACGCCAGCGGCGTGATCCAGCTCGATGTCAGCCAGGAAGTCAGCGACATCAGCAATGCCGCGCCCTCTGCGCAGACGCAGCAGCAATCGCCGACGATCTCTACCCGCCGCATCGCCACGACCGTTGCCGTTGCCGACAATCAGGTCATCGCACTGGGCGGCCTGTTCCGCGACAACACCCAGAACTTGCGCAACGGCATCCCGTTCATCTCGCGCATTCCGGTGCTGGGCGGCCTGTTTGGCAACCAGCAGAAAATCCAGAAGCGCACCGAACTGATCGTCCTGCTCAAGCCCCACGTGCTCCACGACCCCGACGAGGGCCGCGCCGCCACCGAGGAACTGCGCAGCAAGCTGCGGATGGTCCGCCCGTTCGGCGCGGGCGGAACCATTCCGTGAACGAGGCCCAGGGCCCGAGATCCGGAGGCCCGAAGCCCAACGGCTATGCCATGGTCGCGGCCGTCGCGGCGATGGCAGTGCTTGCCTTTCTGGCGCTCGAGATGATGGACTGGGCCCACCTCGCAATTGCCCGCACCGGCGGCGAACTCGCCCGCGCGCGGGCGGTCGCGGCGGCCGATGCAGGGGTTGCGCTGGCCATCCACCGCGTGATCGATGGCGATGCGGCCTCCACCGCCATCGCCGACGGACGCCCCTGGACGCCGGACTTCGACGGCGCGCAGCTGCAAGTCCGGCTGGTCTACGAACGGGGCAAAATCCCGATCAACTTCATCGACGAGCCGACAGTGACCCGCTTGTTCGAACAGCAGGGCCTTGATGGGAGCGCGCTGGCCCGTGCGCGGGATTCGCTGCTCGACTGGCTTGACGACGACGACGAGGCGCGGCCTGATGGGGCCGAGGCGGCAGACTATGCCGCCGAGGGCATCGCCCCGCGCAATGGCCCGTTGCGCAGCGTCGAGGAGCTGGCGCGGGTTCGCGGCATCGGGCCAGACCTTGCAGCCCGCCTGGCACCGATCATCACCGTGTCGCCCGGCGTACGTTCGTTCGATGCCGCGCATGCCGATGCCCGCGCCCTGGCGGTGATGCTGCCTGCTGGCGAAGCTGTCTCCGCGATCCAGCGCGCGCGCGAGCAAGCCGGCGCGCGTACGGCGCTCACGTTCAGCGAAACCGAGCAGCTCGACCGGGGGCCGTTCACTGTCATGGTCGATGCTGAAACCGACGGCGCGTTTGCCCACCGCGAAGCAGAAGTGGAATTAATCCCCGGCAAGGGGCGGCGCTGGCGCATCATCACATGGAAATAAGCGCCGCCTAGGCGCTGCTCAGGGTTCCTGGCTGCTCGTAGCTGTGCCCGCCCCGGCCCCGGCTCCAACCATGGCCAGACCCCACGGCGCAAAAAACTGCGAAGGCGGGCGGGTGCTGGTGCGTCCGCGCAGACGCGTGGTCGGCCGCAGCGCCGGTGCAAGGGCAGCCGCCGCCAGCCCGCTTTCGCCGCGAGTAAGCACCGGCCCACCGCCGAATCGTCCGGCATCGGCGGGCATGCGGTAGAACAAGTGCGCGCCGATCCGCGCGGTCACTTGCCCGGTCGAGGCCCAGTAGGGATTGACGTAGTTGGCGTGATAATGCGTCGCGCCGCGCACCCGGTCGGGTGCAAGGCCTTCCAGCACGGAGACGGCGGTAACCCGCGCGGCATCGACCACTTCGCTGCGCAACCGCCGCGCGAGCGACCCGTCGCAGGTAAACGTGAACTGGCAGCCGGTCCGGCGCTGTGCGCCATCGAACACCACGCCGCAGACCGTCTTGGGGAAACGCGGCTCACGCAGGCGGTTCAGGATGACCTGCGCAACCGCCTCGCGGCCGGCGAGCGGTTCATAGCCGGCCTCGTAGGCAATCGCCGCGGTCATGCAGTCAATCGCGCGCGCCTGATCCGCACCGGCTAGCGCGGGCCCCAGCCGGGCGGTTGCAATCATCGCCGCGCCATCCGGCGAGCCGATGTCGCCTGCGGGTGCGGCTTCGCTGCCCCAGGGCGCCGAGAACAAGGGCGAGGCCAGACCGGTCGCAAACCGCTGCGTGCCGGCCGAATCCTGCGCGTGAACGGACCCGGCGCCCAGCATCAGCAGGCCCAGGACGATCAAGCGGAGCATTCTTAAACCCGGCATGAACGAGCGTACGCGCAACCTACCTGATTCGGCCATTAAGCCCTCCTTAACCCGCGCATGGCCCGATAATGTTTCACCCGATTGACACATTCGTGAGCAATGGGCGGGATAAGCGATAGCCGGATCACGGTGCCGTCGCCGAAGCTGAAGGTTTATCGAAAATGACATTGGATCGTGCACGGCTGTCAGCCTCGCTTTCTTGCGCCATTGCCGGTGCACTAGCGGTCGCCATCGGATCGGCAGCGTTTGCCGCTCCGGCAGCGGCACCGGCGCGCTTGCCCAGCCGCGTTTTTACCTGCGACGTGGGCCATGTCATGAATTTCGACTCGACCAAGTCGCAGTCGCCCGACCAACTGAAGTTCGACAGCCATCACCGCTTCGTCTTCACGCTTCCAGGCGGGCCTGGCCGCACGGCGCTCCCGCCCGATGTCAACGAAAAGCCCGAAAAGGTGCGCGCCGGTTCGCGGATCGTGTCAGACCCCGATCACATCGCGCCGCAGCGCAAGGCGCAATTCGATCAGGTCGTCGACTATTGGCCCAAGCGCATCGAACTGATGGGGTTGATCACCGACCAGCTCCGCAATGCGATTGTTATCGATCACATCGATTCCGCGAACCGAACCGCCAACCTGTTCATGCTCCGCGCCTCGGAACTGTCTCACTTCGAGCAGGGCCACATCTATCAGGGCACGTGCAAGATCAAAGTCGCGGCCGCCGCAAAGTCATAACCCCGTGCGGGCGCCAGTCTGGAAAGCGTCTGTATTGCCTTCCGGACTGGCGCCCGCACCGTCACTGCCCGTCCATATCGTCCTGGCACGCAGAGGTAAGGCCAATGCCTTCGTCGGCTCAGGACAGCAGTACCACGGACCTGGATTGTTTCACTCATTTGACATAATTAACGGCCAGAAGGTGCCGCGCACGAAATGGTGCGCCATAGGCACGATAGCGCCACGACCAACCACCGGGGAAAAGTCCAGACATGCAAGCCTTCCTGCGCTTTGCCCCACGTGCGCTGACATCGGTGGGAATGACCTTCAGTGGCCTCGCCGCGCCTGCTGGGCATGCGGACGTCTGATCCGTACGCCCGCACGCTTGCTTCCTACGATTGATCGCTCATTCCAGATGAGACTTCCGCCCCAGATGCGCGAAAGACACTGACATGCATACCGCCCGGATCAACCTTCCCTCGATCAACCCCAACAGCCCGCTGCCTCTGCTGCTTCAGGCCGTCCCGTCAATGATGTCCCAGCGCGAGCGGCGGATGCTACTGTCGCTGGCCGAGTTCGAGTATCGCGGCAAAGGCGTGATCGTCGATGCTGGGGTGTTCTGCGGCGGCTCCACGCTCTGCTTCGGCACCGGAATCGCGCTAAACGCGCGCCGCAATGCCATCATGAAGCGCTGGAAGCGACCGGTGCGCACCTACGAATTCGGAATCATCAACCCGAGCATGGTCCGCTTCTTTGAGCGCAACGGCATCGAAGGTGACTGGAAGGCGGGCGAGAGCTTCACCGATTTCTTGCGCTCGAATATCGCGCCGGTGTCCGACAAGGTCGAACTGACCACCGGAGACATCTGCAACGCGAAGTGGGGCGGCGAGCCGATCGAGATCATGTTCCTCGACGTGCTCAAATCCGAGCAGATCCAGCTCGCGGTCCTACGCGAGTTCATGCCTTCGCTGATCGAAGGCGGCTTCCTCGTCCATCAGGACTATTTCTACGATGGGCTGCCCTTCGTAAAGATCGTGCAGGAGCACTTTGCCGATCACTTTGAGTTTCTCGGCGAGGTCCAGTCCTCGGCCCTGTTTCGACTGGTGCGCCCGATCAGCGCCGAACAGACCCACGAAGATCCGTTGGCAACGCTGTCGCTGGCACGCCAGCTCGAACTTCTCGATCAGGCCCGCGATCGCAGCGTCGATCCGGCCCGGCATTTGATGTGCGATTTCGGCAAGGTCCGCTTTCTCGTCGAATCCGGCGAAATCGATCTGGCCCGCGCCGAGATGGCCGAAGCCGAGGCGCGCCATGCGGACCTTCTCGGCAGTGATTCCTGGCCCCGATTGCACGCGTCACAGCGCGTGACGGCCAACCGCATTCGCCTCGCCGAGCGCAACGCCATGGCGGTCGCCTGAACCGCACTGCTGTTCGGGGGTGCTGACGCCGATCCTGCCGAAGGCTGCAGAACGGCGCCGCAGACATGATTGCCCCTCGCTGCCGCAGATGATCAACGAGAGGTTGCACTGCTTGCGGAAGCGATAACAGGGCTGCGCCGGTTCGAGGGTGGCGGCAAGCTCTTGCGCCTTTACCACATCGCTGATGCGGGCGGAAAACTCCGCGCATTCGATAATCACCGGAACCTGCACATCGCCCCGCTGCAGGGCCAAGTCATAATGGCGCCCGCATTGGCCGCCGCAAGGCGCTGACGCGCCCCACCAAGACCGAAATGTTCTCCGCGCCCCGGGCGTGTGCGCTGCCTGTCAGGCGTTGGGGCCTCCTGCCATCCCGGGGCAGTTCAGGCGGGTGGATGGACAGCATGTCCATCAAACGCCTCTGGCGGTCGCTGAAGTACGAGGGCACGGGCACCCGGCCTTCGGGATTGGCTCGCAGTTGCGCACGGTCCTCTACCGGTGGATCAGCCCAAGGCAACACCCAACGGCCGCGCTCGGACCCTGCCGGGAAAGCCAGGTTCTTGGCCTAACTTTGGATCAAGTGACCGGAGCCTGAGGTACAACGTCCAGGATCTCGTGGTCAAGAAAGCAGCCGAGACGATACTGGTATTTACCTATATTTATTGGGTCCCCTACAAGAATTCGGGACTGCAACGCCAGCGGTCCCGACTGTTTCACCGGCCGAAACGCCCA
>CAILIO010000065.1 GCA_903834285.1 uncultured Sphingomonadales bacterium
CCCCCCCCCAACACTAACTCAGGGCAGCACGGCCAGCCAGTGGCTGATCGCAACAACAACGATGCCTGCCCCCACGGTGAGATAGGGTAGCAGTCCGGCGCCGGTTTTCACTCCCGCTTCGTTCCCCAAGTGGAGATCGTCGGCCATGTCTTGCGGGAACTGGCCCTTGTCGACGACATAGTGGCGCCACAGGAACACCGGCACGATCAGGGCTACGCAAACCAGGCCGGTATAAAGCGTCCCTTTGCCCAGCATGTCTGCCCCCACGCCCATCAGCGCCAGATTGACGAACGACAGCCCGGTTCCCATCGCCAGCAGCGGGGTCGGCGCGCGATAGGGGCGTTCCCAGCCCGGCCGGTCGAGCCGGTGAATCCAGGCCGAATTGAGGTTGATGAAATTGAACAGGATGTAGCAGACGTTCGACACGCCCAGTACGAACACATAGTCTGACATCGACAGCAGCACGAGATTGAAACCGAGGTCGGTCCACATCGCCGCGGTCGGCGCACCGGCTTCGTTGACGCGGCTGAGGTATTTCGGCAGCCAGCCATCGGCAGAAGCCTGATACAGTGTCCGCGATGATCCGGCCATCGACATGATGATGGCCAAGAGCAGCGCCAGGATCATCATCACGACAATCACGTTGCCGACAACCGGCCCGGCCTTGATCATCCCGGCCATGGCCTTGCCCACGCCCATGTTGCTGGCGATTTCGGGTGAGAGCATGCCTTCGAGGCCCAGCACGCCCTGAAAGCTGATCGGCACAAGCGTGAACACCACGATGCACAGCAGGCCCGACGAGAGGATGGCCTTGAAGGTATCGGTTTTGGGATTGCGGAATTCGCGCGTGTAACAAACGGCCGTTTCAAAGCCGTAAGTCGACCAGGCCGCGACAAACAGCCCGCCCATGAACAGCGAAATGCCTTGCGCATTCCAGACCCCGTTGATCGCATGCCCGGCCGCATCGTGCGCCAGCGGCGCAATCGGCCAAAGGTTCGCGCGCGGAAGATCGCCCGAAACCAGCGGCACCAGCCCGATCAGCAGCAACGGCACCAGCGCAACCACACCCAGGACGACCTGCGCCCGCGCGGTGGAACTGATTCCGCGGTGCTGGACCGCAAAGGCCACCAGCAGGAACGCCGCGCCGATGATCGCGGTCGCATTGATGCGCAATGTCAGCCCGGCTTTGAGCGCCGTAAGATCCAGCAGCGTCACTTGCCAGGTGTTGATCGCCGCGTCGGGATTGAAGAGGATCGAGAGCGAAAAACCGGCCGCAAGCCCTGACCCGATGGTCAGCACCGGCGACCACGCCAGCCAGTTGCACCACACCGATACCGGCGCAAAAAGTTTGGAATAGCGGGCCCAGGCCACCGCACCATAGACCGAAGCCCCGCCCGACTTGTTGGGAAACAATCCTGCAATTTCGGCATAGCTGAACGCCTGAATGAACCCGAACAGGATCGAGACCATCCACACCACCCACGATGCCGTGCCGACCGATGCCGCAATCGTGCCGATCGAAAACAGCACCAGCGCAGGCACCCCGCTGGCGATCCAGAATGCGCCGGTCCAACTGATCCCACGCTGAAGGCCGGGGCTTTCCGAGGTCGTGACAGAACTTTCTGCCTGCGCCACACTTGCCATGCTAGATCCTTTGCGGGGTTTGCTGGAGCTGATTCAGGAACGGACCCGGCGTTTGTCGGGATCGTAATGCGGGAAGCGCACCACAGCGGCTCCGATGCGCTTCTGCTGGCCATCGAGTTTGCCGATCGCCAGCGCCGTGCCGATGGCCGACTGGCTGACATCCACCCGTGCGAGCGCAATCGTTTGGCCCAGAATCGGCGAGCGAGTGGCGCTGGTGATCACGCCAACCTGCATGCGCCCGGCATAGACCGGATCGCCGTGGCCCACCGCCTCGGCACCCTCCACGATCAGGCCGGCCAGCACGCGTTGCGGGTTTTCGCGCCGCCGTGCCAGTGCGTCACAGCCGATGAACGGCGCACGCTTGGACTTGGGCGCGGCAAAGCCGATACCTGCTTCGAACGGATCTGTCTGATCGCAGAATTCGTATCCGGCAAACACCAGACCAGCCTCGATCCGCAGCATGTCGAGCGCATCAAGTCCGGCCGGGAGCAAGCCGCGGGGCCCGCCTGCCGCCATCAACGCATCCCACAATTCGGGCGCGCGGCCAGGGTGACACCAGATTTCATAGCCCAGTTCGCCGCTGTATCCGGTGCGCGAAACAACGACCGGAATGTCGCCGATCCGGCCGATCGTAAAGCGGAACCAGCCAAGTTCGGCAACAGTCGGGCGGTGCGCCGGGGTGGCGACCAGCGGCGCGAGGACCTCGCGCGAGAGCGGGCCTTGCAGGGCGACATTGGCCAATTGGTCGGTCGATGAACGCACCCAGGCCTTGAGCCCGCGTTCGGCGGCCAGTTGGCGCAGCCACACCCCGCACCAGTCTTCGCCGCAGACCCAGCGAAAATTGGTCGGCCCCAGACGGAACACCGTGCCGTCGTCGATCATCCCGCCGGTCTCAAAGCACATCGCGGTATAGACGATTTGCCCGACAGCGAGCTTGGTCATGTCACGCGTCACGGCAAGGTCCATCAGCGCTTCGGCGTCCGGGCCGGTCACTTCGAACTTGCGCAAGGGCGAAAGGTCGATCAGCGCGGCGCGCTCGCGGCAAGCCCAGTATTCGGCGATCGCACCATGGTTGCTATACGCCGTGGGCAGCCAGAACCCGCGGTAGTCTGTCAGTTGGCGAGTCAAAGCGCTGGTTCGGGCATGAAAGCCGGTTTCGCGGGTAAGCCGGACGGGGGCATCTGGGGTCATGCGGTGGGCATTGCCGGCAGCGAGCGCGGCACTCCTGTCATAAAGGCGGACGTGGATGTCGGTCGGGTTCCAGCCGTTGGCCGGGTCGATATCGTCGGGGCAGGCGGACGAGGCGCAGACAAGATCGGTCAGCGCGCGCAGCAGCACATAGTCCCCGGGGCGCGACCACGGTTCATCCAAGGTGATGGTATCATCGGGCGCGAGGATGGTGTTGTAAAAGAAATTGATCGCCGGCCAGCCGGCGCGCGGCGCGATCCCGTGGGGTTCGAGCGCCCGATTGAAGTTTTCGGTGCAGTTGGCATGCCCCGGATAGCCCTCATCTTCATAATACTTGGCCGTGCAGGCAAGCAGGAAGGTATCATGGCGGCCCACGGTATCCTGCACCACCTCGACCAGCGGGCGCAGATTGGCATCGAAATAGCGCGCGTGGAGCCCGGGGCTGGAAAAACTGCGCCCCATCAGGCTGCGCGTGACAGTCGCATCAATCCCCCGTTCCACACCCTGATCGAGCGTAGCGGCATCGAACGCGACAAAGTCAGAACGCTTCATAATCCAGCGCCAGATCGCCCGAATGGCGCGGCAGGCCGGGAATACGGCTGCCCGGCGCAACATACGTCGTACCATCGGCCTTGGCCGCAGGATTGTCGGGACTGAGCGCAGTGAAACCGTCGCGGAAGCGCGCATCGGTGTAGGCATAGCCCAGCG
>CAILIO010000066.1 GCA_903834285.1 uncultured Sphingomonadales bacterium
TCGGCCGCCACGCGTTCGGCGATCAGTACAAGGCGACCGACACCCTGATCCCGGGCCCGGGCAAGCTGCGCCTCGTGTGGGACGGCGATGACGGCCAGAAGATCGATCTCGACGTGTTCGACTTCCCCTCGGCGGGCGTCGCCATGGCGATGTACAACCTCGACGATTCGATCCGCGATTTCGCCCGCGCCTCGTTGAACTACGGCCTCAATCTGGGCTGGCCGGTCTATCTCTCGACCAAGAACACGATCCTCAAGGCCTATGACGGCCGCTTCAAGGACCTGTTCCAGGAAGTGTTCGAGAACGAAGGCTTCAAGGAAAAGTTTGCCGCAGCTGATATCGTCTACGAACACCGCCTGATCGACGACATGGTCGCCTCGGCGCTCAAGTGGTCGGGCAAGTTCGTCTGGGCCTGCAAGAACTATGATGGCGATGTGCAGTCGGACACCGTCGCGCAAGGGTTCGGCTCGCTCGGCCTGATGACCTCGGTCCTGATGTCGCCCGATGGCAAGACGATCGAGGCCGAGGCCGCGCACGGCACCGTCACGCGCCACTACCGCCAGCACCAGCAGGGCAAGGCCACCTCGACCAACCCGATCGCCTCGATCTTCGCCTGGACGCGCGGCCTGATCTATCGCGGCAAGTTCGACGAGACGCCCGAAGTCGTGAAATTCGCGGAAACGCTCGAGCGTGTCTGCATCGAAACCGTCGAAAGCGGCAAGATGACCAAGGATCTTGCGATCCTCATCGGCCCCAACCAGCCGTGGTTGACCACCGAGAAGTTCTTCGAAGCCATCGTCGATAACCTCGAAACGGCCATGAGCGCCGAGGCCTGAGCCCAAAAGGGGGCGGGATAACACCCGCCCCCAACAAAAAAGTACCACCCTGCGGACAAACCGCCCGGTCCCCCTTCACTCCAAATCAACCATTTGTTGCAGATTTGCGCTTAATGCTGCAGCGTAACACCGGAAAGGTGAACGCGTGTCGGCTCTTGTCGTAATTTTCGCCATCTTCATTGTCAGCGCGCTCGGGCTCTTCGCGCTGATCTGGTACTGGCTGCGCCAGCGCGCGTTGCAGGAACCGGCGCCGCGCAAGCCGCAAACGGTGAAGCGCAAGAAGACCGCGGACGGTACCACCGAACCGGAGCCTGAGGCTCTCCCGCAAAAGCCCGGCCGCAGCCGCCTGATTTCCGCCGCCACGCTGGCCGAGGCCGAGGCCGCCCACGCGCAGTCCGCCTATGAATACCCTGAGCTCGAGGAGCCGGAAGTGCCCGAGGTAGAGGCCCCGGCCCCTGCGGCCCCCTCCCCGATTGCCACGGCCACGCGGCAGGCGCTGGTCCTGCGGCAACATTTCCCGCCGCACCGCGCTCCACCGCAGGGTCGCAGCTGGCTGGGCGGGACTCCGGTGCTCCCCGGCAACGCAGAGTGGCCCAGCAATCCCGCGACCGGCAAACCGCTCCACTTCCTGCTCCAGCTCGATCTGGCCGAAGTTCCGCCCGACGCCGGCCTCGGCCTGCTGCCGCCCGAAGGCGCGCTGGCAGTATTCCTCAATCTCGATTGGGGCCCCGGTGAGGCGTTCTGTGTGATCCACGCGCAAGGCTATGCCGGCACGGCGTGGCAAGCGCTCGCTGTGCCGCAGAGCCTCGCCATGGCCTATGGGGACGAGGCCGCACTCGCCTGGCCTTGGGCGCTCACCCCGGCGCAGGGCACCCAGATCCTGCCGCGCTGGCCCGTCGCGCTGCGCCTCATTGCGCTGCCCGAAAACGAAGGCCCCGGCTGGCCGCATGGTAGCGAGACTGCCCTCGCCCTGCTCGACGCGCAGAATGCTGGAGATAAGGGCCCCGGCGACATCGCCCCCGCGCTCGACATCTTCGATTTCCATGGCGCCGACGGTCAGGGCTTCGAACCCTGCTGGTACGGCTACCCGCAGGACTGGCTCGCCGTGCAGATTGCCGCGGCCGCGCTGGTGCGTGAGGCGGACCGCGCATCCCGCACCGTGCTCCACGATCCCTACCCCGGGCTCGACGAGGCCGAACGTGCCGGCCTGATCAAGGCCGTGCGCGAGGAAGCGCAGGCCTGGTTCGATCACGCGCTCGCCAATCCGGCGCTCGCGCCCATCGCCCCGCCCGTGCGCAAGGCCTTCTGGGACTGGCTCGCCACCCACCGCGCGCTCGCCGAGCGGGTGATCCCCGAAGCCGTCGAAGCCGCGATCGAGACGACACTCCACGCCTCGCCCGAAGAAGCCGCCAAGTTCCCCGAAGAGATCACCGCGCGCGTCGCCTACCGCCACGCCCTCGCGCTGCGCACTGCCGAAGGCGTCACCGCCCCGCCGCCAGCGCGCCTCCTCGCCCCCGCGAGCGGCGCAAACGAGCTTGCCGAAACCCACCTCCTCCTGCTCGAACTGCCCACCAACCCCGCCCTCGGCCACAACTTCGGCGGCGGCGCGCTGCAATGGTGGATCACGCCGGACGACCTGGCCGACCGGCGGTTCGATGCTGTGGTGATGACGCGGGCGGGGTGAGAAGCAGCTTTAACTGGGCTTGCCCCGCCTATGCAGCGCCTGATACCTCTTGCGGATGGCGATTTCCGTACTCAAATTTTCGGATGCGCAGGCCGGCCAATCCTTTTCGCGATGGGTCGACGAATTCGTCTATGCCGTCGGCGCCTTTTTCGACTTCGATACAGTGAGCTTGCCCAAACCAGACGTGCTCGTCCTCAGTCTGATCTGCCTTCCGCCACATCTCAATTCCATGCGAACGGGCACCTCGTTCCGGCGCGCCGCCGGTGAGTTCTGGTCATCAGCCGTGGTGGATCACGATCCCTTCGTCACTGCCGACGTCGGCCAAAGGATTGCGGCGATCAGGGATGGAATGTCGAAAGCCATCCAGCAGATACCCACCTCGCGCCTGCCAGAGGCGCTAAAAGTGCGCTGTTTGGCCGCTATAGACGCGGCCGCGGTACACTTGTCGCGAGAACCGGGCCATCATCCGCGCTGACCCTTCACACCACCAGCCGCTCCTCAAGCCGCCTGACCAGCGCGGCATCCGCGCCCAGCACGGCCTCGGCATAAGCCTCGAACGTCCCATGCTCGCGCTCCATCTCGGCAAAGGCGCTTTCGAGGAACTCCGGCTGCACCGACATGATCATGCGCAGCGCATCGTCGTCCATTTCCGGGCCGAAGCTGGCGCGCACGCTCACCGCCGCCGCCGCGATCCGCGCTTCGGAATTGCCGGCGGTGTTGGTGAGGAGGTAGTCCGCCATCACATCATCCGCATGCACGCCCATGAGTCGGTGGACCACCGCCGCGCCCACGCCGGTGCGGTCCTTGCCCGCAAAGCAGTGCAGCAGGCTCGGCCCCGCATCCTCGGCCAGCGTCTGGAGGTAGAGCCGGAACGTCCCCACCAGCACCGGACGGAACGGCAGCCGCGCATAGAGCTTGACCATCGAGAGGCGCGCTTCGTCCACCGTGCGGATGCCCTCCGCCGCCTCGCCATGCGCCGAACCGCCGCGCTCGTTCGCGGTCTCGCCGGGGTGAAACACCACTTGCCCCGCAAATTCCTCGTGGCGCAGGCAGGGGTATTCGGCCCGCTCGCTGTCGCCGCGCAAGTCGATCACCTTGGCGATCCCCAGCGTGTGGACCGCGTCCAGATCCTCCACCGTCGCGCCGAAATGATGGCCCGATCGCCAAAGGCGGCCCGCCCGCAGCTTGCCCCCGCGCGCCTGATAGCCGCCATAATCGCGAAAATTGTGAATGCCGCTAAGCGGCAGAACCCGGTCTTGCATCGCCCCGTCCCTGTCAGATCAGCAAGCCCATTGCCAGCCCTTCAAGACGGCCACATTGCACCGCGTCAAAAGGAGATCAGGCAAAGCCTTCCGCCAGAAACCGCTCGGCGCAGCCCGCCAGCACCGCGCTGCCCAGCGGCATCACGCTTTCATCGAGCATCATGCGCGTCGAATGGATCGAGCAGCAGCTCTTCCAGTCCGCGCCCTCGTGCGCCACGCCCAGGAAGAACATCGCGCCGGGCGTCTGCTCCAGCACATAGGCAAAATCTTCCGCGCCCATGATCGGGTGCGAGAGGCGGAGGAACTTGTCCTCGCCCGCCAGTTGGCGCGCGACTGCCGCGCCCAGATCGACCGCGCGCGCATCGCACACGGTGACGGGAAAGCCCGGCACGATCACCGTCGTCGCGGTCAGCCCGTGCGCCGCTGCGATATGCTCGGCCAGCCGCGCCAGCTCCGCGCGAAGCCGCTCGCGGTTGGCGGCCGAAAGCGTGCGCAAGGTGCCCAGCAGATGCGCACTGTCGGGAATCACGTTGTACGCCGTCCCCGCCTCGATCTTGGAAACCGTCGCCACCACCGGATCGGCCACCGAGAAGCGCCGCGTCACCATCGACTGGATCGCGGTCACGATCTCGCAGGCCACGGGAATGGGATCGAGCGTATCGTGCGGCATCGAGGCATGGCCGCCATCGCCCGTCACTGTGATCTCGAAGCGGTCCGCCGAAGCGAGCAGCGGCCCGGCGCGCCCGGCGACCACCCCGTGCGGGCTGTTGGGCATGATATGCAGCGCAAAGGCGGCATCTGCCTTCGGCTCCAGCAGCCCGTCATCGATCATGAACCGCGCGCCGTGGTGCCCTTCCTCGCCCGGCTGGAACATGAACTGCACTTCGCCGGTGATCTTGTCCGCCCGCGCGCAGAGCAGCTCCGCCGCCCCCGCCAGCATCGCGGTATGCGCATCATGCCCGCAGGCATGCATGCGCCCAGCAAACTGCGAGGCAAATTCCAGCCCCGTCTCCTCGGGCATCTCCAGCGCGTCCATATCCCCGCGCAGCAGCACGCGCCTGCCCTCACCCGCGCCGCCCTTCAAGGTCGCGACCAGCCCGGTGGTCGAAGGCCCCTCGCGCCAGGTCAGCGGCAAATGCGCCAATGCCGCGCGGACCTTATCCCGCGTCAGCGGCGTATGCAGCCCCAGCTCCGGCTCGGCATGAATCGCGCGCCTGAGGGCGGTGATTTGCGGTTCGAGCGTTCGCGCCTGCTCCAGAAGTTCGGCATGCAGCATGGGGGGCTCCTACAGGTGACAGGCACGCAGCATAAGCATCCCCCCGCGTTGCTGTCGAGGTTCCCCCTTGCACAGGCGCGCGCAGGCGTTTAATCGTTTGATTAAGACATCTGGGAGAGAGTCACCATGGCTGAAGCCTATATCATCGATGCCGTCCGCACCCCGCGCGGGGTTGGCAAGCCCGGCAAGGGCGCGCTGTCGCACCTCCATCCGCAGCACCTCGCCGCCACGGTTATGAAGGCCATCGCAGAGCGCAACAATCTCGATACCGGCACGGTCGACGATATCATCTGGTCGACCTCGAGCCAAGTCGGCAAGCAGGGCGGCGATCTCGGCCGCATGGCCGCGCTGGCCGCGGGCTTCAACATCAGCGCCAGCGGCACCACGCTTGATCGGTTCTGCGGCGGCGGCATCACCTCGGTGAACCTCGCGGCCGCGACCGTCATGTCGGGCATGGAAGATTGCGTCATCGCCGGCGGCACCGAAATGATGAGCTTCACCGCTGCCAACGCCGCGGCCGAAGCCAATGCCGGCTTCCCGCCGCGCCTGATGGGCTCGGGCAACCAGGCGCTCGACGAAATCCACCCGCAGTCGCACCAGGGCATCTGCGGCGATGCCATCGCCACAATTGAGGGTATCGACCGCGAGGCGCTCGACGCGCTCGCGCTCGTCAGCCAGCAGCGCGCCGACATGGCGATCAAGGAAGGCCGCTTCGCCAAGTCGCTGGTGCCCGTGCTCAACGATGACGGCAGCGTCGCGCTCGATCGCGAAGAATTCCCCCGCCCTGAAACGACCGCCGAAGGCCTCGCCAGCCTCAAGCCTGCGTTTGCCGGCATGATGGACTTCGATCTCGGCGGCGGCGTCACCTTCCGCAAGCAGATCAACCGCCGCTATCCGGATGTGGACATCAAGCCCGTACACCACGCCGGCAATTCCTCGGGCGTGGTCGATGGCGCGGCCGCGCTCCTCATCACTTCGCCCGCCTATGCTGAAAAGCACGGCCTGAAGCCGCGTGCGCGCATCGTTGCCTATGCCAACCAGGGCGATGACCCAACGCTGATGCTCAACGCGCCGGTGCCTGCCGCCAAGAAGGTCCTCGCCAAGGCGGGCCTGACCAAGGACGATATCGACGTCTGGGAAATCAACGAGGCCTTCGCCGTCGTCGCCGAAAAGTTCATCCGCGATCTCGAACTCGACCGCGCCAAGGTCAACATCAACGGCGGCGCCATGGCCCTTGGCCACCCGATCGGCGCGACCGGCTCGATCCTCATCGGCACCGCGCTCGATGAGCTTGAGCGTTCGGGTGGACGCTACGGTCTCGTCACGATGTGCGCCGCGGGCGGCATGGCTCCGGCGATCATCATCGAGCGGATCTGAACCCGACCAAACATCTACTCATGCCCCCCTCCCCGATGGGGAGGGGGTTCGGCCTATCCGGCGAACTCCAATCACCCCCACCCAGTCTCCCCCGACCGGGGGAGGAGCAGACAGGTTCAACGGGGCACTAGTTGGCTTGAACTGCGCAGGCACGAGGGGGAACGCCATGAAAAATCCCGAAGTCTTCGCCGGCTACGAAGCCTTCGATTTCACCGCAGGCCCCTATACGCGCCGCGTCTGGCGCAAGGGCAGCGGCCCCGCCGTCATCGTCATGCACGAAATGCCCAACCTCCACCCGCAAGTGCTGCGCTTTGCTGATCGTGTCGCGGCGCAAGGCATGACCGTCTATTGCCCCAGCCTGTTCGGCGAGGACGGGCGCATGCCCTCGAGGGCCTACGCCCTGGGCCAGATGCTCTGGTCGATCTGCGTCCGGCGCGAATTCAACGTCTGGGCCAATGGCAAGTCGAGCCCGATTGTCGACTGGCTCCGCGCGCTCGCGCGCAAGGCCCACGCCGATTGCGGCGGACGCGGGGTCGGTGCGGTCGGCATGTGCTTCACCGGCGGCTTTGCGCTTGCGATGATGACCGAGCCCGCCGTCGTCGCGCCGGTCCTGTCGCAGCCCTCGCTGCCGCTAGGAGCCAAGGGCGCCGCGCGGATCGACGCGACGCCAGAGGAAATTGCCTGCGCCAAGCGCCGCTTCGAGGAAGAAGACCTCACTATGATGGCGCTGCGCTTCCCGAGCGATGGCTTCGTGCCCGACGCGCGCTTCGCCATGCTGAAGGAGACCTTCGGGACACGCTGCGTGACTGTCGAACTCAGCGATGCCGACGCCAACCCCAACGCGCCGATCGCGCCGCATTCGGTGCTCACATGGCACCTCGTCGACGAGCCCGGCAGCGCCACGAAACAGATCGAGCAGGACGTCATCGCCTTCTTCAGGCACCGCACCGGGGCCTGATCGCCGGCACCTCGGCGGCCGGCCAAGCTTGCGCCCGCTTGCCCGCCAGCCCGCACCCCTGTAGAGCCCGCGGCAACCCTGCAGTTTCAGATCCAAGGACCTCCGATGGCCGCCCAGTACGCCTATGTCATGAAGAACATGACCAAGACCTTCCCCGGCGCGCCCAAGCCGGTCCTCAGCAATATCAGCCTGCAGTTCTATCAGGGCGCCAAGATTGGCATCGTCGGCCCGAACGGTGCGGGCAAGTCCACGCTGATCAAGATCATGGCAGGGATCGACAAGGACTACACCGGTGAGGCCTGGCCGGGCGAATATATCACCGTCGGCTACCTTGAGCAGGAACCCCAGCTCGACACCACCAAGACCGTGCTGGAGAATGTCAAGGACGGCGCACGCGCGACGGCCGACATGGTCGAACGCTTCAACCAGATCGGCATGGAGATGGGCGAGGAGGACGCCGATTTCGACGCCCTCGGTGCCGAAATGGCGGAGCTTCAGGACAAGATCGACGCGGTCGACGGCTGGACGCTCGACAACCAGCTGGCGATCGCGATGGAGGCCCTCCGCTGCCCCCCGGGTGATTGGCCGGTCGACAACCTCTCGGGTGGTGAAAAGCGGCGTATCGCGCTGACCCGCCTGCTCATCCAGAAGCCGTCGATCCTGCTGCTCGACGAACCGACCAACCACCTCGACGCCGAAAGCGTCAACTGGCTGGAAAACCACCTCAAGGAATATGCCGGCGCGGTGCTGATGATCACCCACGACCGCTACTTCCTCGACAATGTCGTCGGCTGGATTCTCGAACTCGATCGCGGCAAGTACTTCCCCTACGAGGGCAATTACTCGACCTACCTTGAAGCCAAGGCCAAGCGGCTCGACCAGGAAGAGCGCGAGGACACCAGCAAGCAGAAGGCAATCAAGGACGAGCTCGAGTGGATCCGTGCGGGCACGAAGGGCCGCCAGACCAAGAGCAAAGCGCGTATCAAGGCCTTCGACCAGCTGGTGGAATCGACCGAAAACCGCGTGATCAACAAGGCCCAGATCGTCATTCAGGTGCCCGAGCGGCTCGGCGGCAAGGTGATCGAGGCCAAGAACATCTCGAAGGCCTATGGCGACAAGCTCCTGTTCGAAAACCTCTCGTTCCTCCTGCCGCCCGGTGGCATCGTCGGCGTGATCGGGCCGAACGGCGCGGGCAAGTCCACGCTGTTCAAGCTCATCACCGGGCAGGAACAGCCCGACGAAGGCACGATCGAGATCGGCCAGACCGTCCGCCTCGGCTATGTCGACCAGAGCCGCGACCACCTCGATCCGAGCAAGAATGTCTGGGAGGAAATCTCCGACGGGCTCGACTACATGAAGGTCAACAAGCAGGACATGTCGACGCGCGCTTACGTCGGCGCGTTCAACTTCAAGGGCCAGGACCAGCAGAAGAACGTCGGCAAGCTCTCGGGCGGTGAACGCAACCGCGTACACATCGCCAAGATGCTCAAGCAGGGCGGCAACGTCCTCCTGCTCGATGAGCCGACCAACGACCTCGACGTCGAAACCCTGCGCGCGCTCGAAGAAGCGATCGAAAACTTCGCCGGCTGCGCTGTGGTCATCAGCCACGACCGCTTCTTCCTCGATCGTCTCGCCACGCATATCCTCGCCTTCGAGGGCAACAGCCACGTCGAATGGTTCGAAGGCAACTTCGAAGCCTACGAGGAAGACAAGCGCCGCCGTCTGGGTGACGCCGCCGACCGCCCGACGCGCCTTGCTTACAAGAAGCTCACGCGCTGACGGCCCAGTCTGTTCATGTTGGGAAGCCCCAACATGAACAGAAGCCACTGTCATGGTTCAGCCATAGGACAGGGCCCGTGCTATAGTCCGGAAACATGGGAGGCCCCGAGCGAGTCGGTGCCCCATGTAACCGGAGCCCGGACCATGGCGACCAAGTCCGTTTTGAAGAGCAGCGCATCCGCACTTCTGGCCCTCCTGCTGGGCACGGCAGCACTGCTGCCCACCACTGCCAGCGCGCAGGAACGCCCCGACCGCGGTGAGCGCGGTGCCGGACGCGCGGAGCGCGCGCCCCCCCCTCCCGCTCCGGTGCGGGCTCAGCCCCAGGCTCAGGCCCCTCGTGCGCCGGTGATGGCTGCCCCGTCCGGCTGGCAGGGCCGCGCACCCGTCGCGAACACCCCTTCGGGCTGGCAGGGCCGCCCGGCCTGGCAGAATGGCAATGGCGACGCTGCACGCCAGACACCGCCCGCGAACCCCGGTGGCTGGCAGGGCCGTCAGTCTTGGCAGAACGGGGCTGGCGATCGCGAACGCGGTGATCGCGGCAACGGCGTAAACCCCGCAGGCCAGCCCGCTTTCGGACGCCCCGCTTGGGGCACCAATGGCGGGCAGACCAGCCAGCCGTCACAGCCCGCGTGGGGCACGCGCAACCCGACGTATGTCGATCCCGCACGCGGCCGCCCCGCTGGCGAGCGCGATGATCGCGCGGGCCAGAACCGCGGCGACCCCAATCGTGATGGCCAGCGCAATTGGCAGCGCGACGGCCAGAATACCTGGCAGGGCGGCAACAACCGCGGCGGCGACCGCCCCGCGCCCTATCTCGGCCACGACGGCCGTTGGAGCCCCGACGACAACCGCGATCACGATCAGCGCTGGCGCGGCAACAACTACGGCCGCGGCTACGGCTGGGGCACCAACAACGGCTGGCGCGGCAATGGCGGGGGCTATAACAACGGCCGGCACGATTGGGACCGCGACAGCTGGCGCCGCGACAACCGCTACGACTGGTCCGGCTGGCGCAATCGCCACCGCTCCACCTTCAGCCTCGGCTTCTACTCGGCGCCGTGGCGGGATTATTCCTACAGCCGCCTGAGCATCGGGGTGGTCATCGGCGCCCCGTTCTACAGCCAGCGCTACTGGATCGCCGATCCGTGGGCCTATCGCCTGCCCCCGGCCGACGGCCCCTATCGCTGGGTGCGCTACTACGACGACGCGCTGCTCGTGGATATCTACTCGGGCGAAGTCGTCGATGTGATCTACGATATCTTCTACTGAACAAGCTTGCCGGGGGTACGCCTAGCGTGCCCCCGGTCTTGCTCCGGGCGCCCACGTGATCGGCCCCGGCGCGTTTGCGGCAGCTTCGGTCAGCGCGGTGAAGAAGCGGTTGAAATCAGCGGCCGCCTGCCAGTCTACCGGCGTGGAAAGGTCGTCCGCCGGGTGGTGATAGCGCCGCTCGTACCAGTCCCGATACCGCGCGCGCGAGGCCTCGTCATAAGTCGCAAAGACGAAGCTCGCGCCCGGCACTCCCGCTTCCATGAGCGGCCAGTTGTCCGATCGGCGCAGCAAATCGCGCTCGGGTTCAGGGTCCTCCTGCACCGCAATCCCCCGCGCGGTCGCCACCTGCCGCACCAGATCGCCCAGCCCGCTTTCTGCAAGGCCGTGCACTGTCAGCAGCTTCAGCGGATAAAGCGGCCGCACCTGATCGAGGTTGATCACCGCGGCAAGGCGGGCGAGTGGCACGGTCGGATGCCGCACAAACCAGCGCGAACCCCACAGGCCCTTCTCCTCTCCGGTGAACACCGCAAACAGCACCGGTCGCTTCAGCCCCTTGCCGCTGCGCATCGCGGCAAACTGCTCAAGCAGCGCAACATAGGCCGCATCATCCAGTGTGCCGTTGTAGATCGCATCGCCGCCCACGGACTGGCCCCGGCCATAGCCGTCGAGATGCGCCGCGATCACGAGGGCCTCCCCCGCCAGCGCCGGATCGGTGCCCGGCAGCAGCCCCAGCACATTGGCGGATCGCGAGACCTTTCGCATGACCGCCAGCCTGGCTTGCGCCTGACCCAGCTCCACGCGCGGCAGGTCCGTCCCTGCTGCGCCTGACTGCAGGATCTCAGCCGCCCGGGGCGTCAACCGCGCCAGCGCAGCGGGATTGAGCACGCCCTGCAGCCAGGGCGGCCCGGCCTTCGTCTTCACCACATCCTCCAGTGGCGTGACGCTGCGCGAATAGGCAAAGGGCCAGCGTATCGGCTCGCCCGGCAGCCCCGGCGCCGCGATCAGCAGCATCCCCGCCGCGCCTGCCTCGCGCAGCGCCTTGGCCCGGTCAAACCCCTGCAATCGCGCTGGCGCCGGGCGGCCATAGCAAACCACCAGCTTGCCCTGCACATCGCCGATCTCGCCCGCGCTGCAATAGCCGCGAAACGTTGCCGGAGCCGAGAGCGTCCTCGGCGTTAGCGCGGACGGCGCCAGCTGCACCTCGCGGTTGAAACTCATCCGCATCATGCCGATGCTCATGAAAGACTGCAACTCGTCGAGCCGCAAGTCCTCAAACTGGATTGGCTGGAACCAGCCCCCGCCCTCGCCGGCTGGCTTCAGCCCGGCCGCCGCAAAGCGCTTCGCCACTACCGCTGCCGCCCGGCCATACCCCGGCGAGCCCGTATCGCGGCCCTCCATAGCATCGGACGAAAGCTCGCGCGTCAGCGCCCACCACGCCCGCGTCGCGACATCGGGAGGGGCATCTGCCGCCCCCTCGGCCCGCGCCGCCGTGCCGATGAGCGCCAGCAGGCCGGCAACCACGAGCCCCAGCCACTTCACACCTGCCCCGCGCATCGCCATTCCCCACATGCTCCGTCAACACCGGCAGGCAGCCTAAGAGAATGGCTAGTTCTGTCCACACGCATTGCGTCCATAACATCCGGTATCGCAGACCACTGCCGGGAGTGCCCCATGCCATCAGCCAGCCCGCAGCCCCACGCGCCCGATGCGGCCCCTATCCCGATCAGCAACTTCACCAAGGATCGCTACCTGACGCGCGCATGGATGGAGCGCGAGCGCGTTGCCCTTTGGGCACGGACATGGCTCGTCGCGGGCGTCGCTTCGGATGTTGCAGCGCCCGGCCAGTACGTCACGTTCGATATCGGCGCGGAATCCGTGCTGATCGCGCGCGGCACCGACGGAACCTTGCGCGCGATGCACAATGCCTGCACCCATCGCGGCACCCGCCTCGTCACCGAGCCCTTGGGCATGCTGCGCAAGTTCGTCTGCCCCTATCACGCCTGGGCCTTCGGACTTGGCGGTGAATTGCAAGGCGTCCCCGGCGCGGCGCGCTTCTCCAACGGCGTACCCAAGGAGGAGCTGGCGCTGCGGCCGGTCGAAGCCCAAGAGGCGCTGGGTCTTGTCTTTATCCGCCTCACTCCGGGCGATCTGACCCTCTCGGACTTTCTCGCACCAATCCTCGACCTGATCGGCCCCTACCGGCTCGAGGCGATGACCATCACGGGCGACCAGACCGTCTCCCACACTTGCAACTGGAAGGCGATCCTCGACAACTTTGCCGAGCTCTATCACGTGCCCTTCATCCACCCGCTGCATCGGCGGATGTTCGAATGCGCCAATGCCCCGTTCGAACTGTTCGAGCACGGCCATACCGCCGTCTATGTCGAGGGCGGCACCACCGATTCCGGCTTTCCTGTGCCCGACGCGCCGACCGACCTGCTCGCCATGCAGCTCAAGGCCTTCGGCCTCGATCCGCAGGACTATCAAGGCCGCGTCGCGGATATCCGGCCCGCGCTACAACGCGCCAAGCGCGCCGCGGCCAAAGCACAGGGCCTTGCCTACGACGGGTTTTCGGACGACCAGCTCAGCGATGTCTGGCAGTTCAACCTCTTCCCCAACGTCATCCTCTCGGTCACGCCCGAAAGCGCCTGGCTGATGCGCTCGCGCCCCGATGCCGCCGATCCGGCCAAGAGCCACTTCGACATGATCACCATGGTGCAGTTCCACGGCACCGAGGAGGATGCCGCCAAGGCCAAGGCCGCAGACGGCACCGAAGCCGGCACCCACTTCCGCCTCAACGGCCCGCGCCCGGCCGACTACCGCCGCCCCCCGCGCGACAGCTTCACCCACGAAGACATCATCGCCGGACGCAAGACGATGACCGTGACGATCGACGAGGACATCTCGCTCCTCGCCCGCGTCCAGCAAGGCATGGCCTCAAGCGGGTTCCAGTCCGTCTGGCTTAGCGACGAGGAAGCCCGCGTCCAGCACTTCCACAATGCATTGGATGCGGCGCTGGTGGGGGACTGATGGGCAGGGTGGACTGGTTCAGCCGTGAGGTGAGCGGCTGAGATTGGTGGGAAGCCGCCGTTTTACCTTGATTGCTTCGCTTAAGCCTGGGGGTCGTGTGTTGATGGGTCATTTTCAATTGAATGTTCAGAAAAGCAGCCAACCGTTTAGCACTGAAAGCGATGACAGTTCACGACCCAGCAAGTAGGAAGATTCGCTCGGCTGGAGGTCTGGGGGATCGACCATGCAGAAACCAATAGTGAAGCGGGGCGGCAATGGTACTATTGATCGAATGCGCGACAGCGGAGGTTCGGCCAAGATACCCGAAGGCTACGGCAATGTCGTGAGTATGAAGGGTATTGGGTCGAGGATGTACTTTCTTGCCGAAAAGGGTGTGACGTCAGGCGTAATGGCCGACAACATCGACCCCGAGCGCACGAACCCCTACATTCCCTTCGTCGTCCAACGCACGGAGCTAGAGTACGGCTTAGACACCCCGTTTATGCAAAGGACGTTGTACGCCGCGTTTGAATTGGTCGATGAAACCCACTTGCCCGATCATGTGGGGACGGACGACCTTCTGGCGACGGCCTTCGACGTCGCATACGCGCTCGCGGCAGTCATCGACGTGGCAAAGGAATTGCTAAGGCACCAAGCCGAGACAAGGGAAAAGCAGCTTACGGCGGCCTATTTGCCCCGAACTGAGAACCTCATTGGCAAGGTGAAGCAGAGCTTGGCACACCTGAGGGACGCGGAAAGCACCATCAAAGAGATGACGCTACAGTTCTACCCAAAGGCCGCTTCAAGCGATCCGTGGGACAAAGAGCTACGAACGGCAATGGAAGCCGCGCATGGCTCTAATCCTGAGGTGATGGTCTGTTTTGAGAAGCATATAGGCTTTCTGCTCGCCGGAGCCGACCACCGTAATGCGATGATTCATCGCGACAAAACGAAATGGGTGACGATCACCGACTATGAACTGGAAGCACAGGGGTCAATTGTGGCACCAACTATTGAGATCACGCACCCTCGTAACCCCGTGGCCCGCAAAGACGTAGCGCAGTTCCTACAAACGCAGGTCGAGCTCATATCTTATACTTATGAAACATTTTTGGCGTGGCTATGTGATCTGAATGTGAGGGTCTTCCACGAGATGTTCGATACCCGTGTAGTGGCTCTTCCTGACGGAGAGATGCGCAAGGGTTCTAGGATCGTCTGGCAGACGACGCTCAACGAAGGCTATGAAATGATTGAAGGAAAAATCCGACCAAAGACCTAAACTCAGCGCGCTCACTTAAACATGCCTCGATCGGTCGGTTTGATGTCGGGATACCACGCACCTGTCTAAGGGCCGAAATTGGAGCGCATAGCTGGCATGTCGGAAATGAGCGCAACTGGGCGCAAACAGTCGTTCAAAACTGCTCCCGCAGCCCAGCGCCTTCCCAAGCCGGCAAAATGCGCGAAGCGCCTCCCCACACTTCGTCATTGCGAGCGTAGCGAAGCAATCCAGGGCAGTTTTGCGCGGCTCTGGATTGCTTCGCTACGCTCGCAATGACGAACGAAAAAGAATGGTGCGCACCTGCCCAAGCACCCTAAAGCCCCGCGCCGACCGCCGCCCCCAATTGCGCCTTCACCGCTTCCACATCGCCCAGCA
>CAILIO010000067.1 GCA_903834285.1 uncultured Sphingomonadales bacterium
CCCTGCTCCTCGCCCGCCACGATGAAGAACGCGAGGATGGGGATCACCGCGCCGTTCATGGTCATCGAAACCGACATCTGATCGAGCGGAATCCCGTCGAACAGGATCTTCATGTCCTCGACCGAGTCGATGGCCACGCCCGCCTTGCCGACATCGCCAACTACGCGCGGGTGATCGCTGTCATAGCCCCGGTGCGTCGCCAGATCGAAGGCGACCGACAGGCCCTTCTGCCCCGCCGCCAGATTGCGGCGATAAAACGCGTTGGATTCCTCGGCGGTGGAGAAGCCCGCATATTGCCGGATCGTCCAGGGCCGCCCCGCATACATCGAAGCCCGCACCCCGCGGGTGAACGGCGCAAAGCCCGGCAAGCCCGGATCGACGGGCGCATCTTCCGCCGTGTAGAGCGGCTTCACGGCAATGCCTTCCGGCGTCTGCCAGGTGAGGTCCTTGCCCTTCACTTCCTTCGAGGCGGCCTTCTGCCAGTCTTCGATATTTGCCATACTTTACCTCTTTGCCCTCTCCCCTTGAGGGGAGAGGATACGAAGGCTTGGCGCGAATGCGCCTAGCCGAAGTTGGAGAGGGGCCTCCGGCGCTCGCCGTGCGCACCATTCCCCCCTCCCAACCCTCCCCCCTGAAGGGGAGAGGGCTTTAAGCTCAATGCGCCGCTTTCGGCGTCTCCATGATCTCGGTCAGCACGCCGCCCATGTCCTTGGGGTGGACGAAGAAGATCAGCGTCCCATGCGCGCCGATGCGCGGCTCGCCCAGCACGCGCTTGCCCAGCGCCTCGAACGCAGCCTTGGCCGCATGAATATCGGGCACTTCATAACACATGTGGTGCTGCCCGCCCGCCGGGTTCTTGGCGAGGAATGCGGCAATCCCGGCGTTGCCCGGCAGCGGCTCGATCAGCTCGATCTGCGTGCCGTTCAGCGCACCATCTGCGCCCGGAGTATCCACGAAGCAGACCTTCACGCCCTGCTCGGGCAGGTCGAACGGCTCGTGGATCTTCGTCGCGCCCATCACGTCGCGCCAGAACACCATGCTGTCCGCAATCGAAGGCGTCGCAACGCCGATATGGTTCAGCCTGCCGAGCTTCATCGTCAAACCCTCTCGATCACCATGGCGATGCCCTGACCGCCGCCGATGCACATCGTGATCAGGCCGTACTGGCCCCCGGTGCGCTGCAACTCGTAAGCCGCCTTGATCGTCAGGATCGCGCCCGTTGCGCCGATGGGATGGCCGAGCGAGATGCCCGAACCGTTGACGTTGGTCTTGGCGGGATCGAAGCCCAGCTCCTTGGCCACGCCGCAAGCCTGCGCCGCAAACGCTTCGTTGCTCTCGATCACGTCGATCTGGTCGAGCGTAAGCCCCGCGCGCTTCAGCGCCACCGGCACCGCCTTGACCGGGCCAAGGCCCATCACGGAGGGCTCCACGCCCGCATGGCCCCACGCCAGGATCTTGGCGATCGGCTTCAGGCCATGCTCGGCCACGGCCTCACCGCTCGCCAGCACGACCGCACCCGCGCCGTCGTTGATGCCGCTCGCATTGCCCGCGGTGACCGTGCCGTCCTTCTTGAACACCGGGCGCAGCCCCGCCATGCCTTCAAGGCTGGCATCGGCGCGGAAATGCTCGTCGGTGTCGAACACGGTCACGCCCTTGCGGGTCTTGATCTCGACCGGGACGATCTGTTCCTTGAAATAGCCCGCCGCCGTCGCGGCAGCGGCGCGGCGGTGGCTTTCCACCGCCAGCGCATCCTGCGTTTCGCGCGTGATCTGGTGGCGCTCCGCGATGTTCTCCGCCGTCACGCCCATATGGATGTTCTCGAAGGGATCGTGGAGCGCGCCGAGCATGACGTCCATCATGATCTGATCGCCCATCTTCTGGCCATTGCGCGCGGTCAGCACCATATGCGGCGCGTTCGACATGACCTCGCAGCCCCCGCCGATGGCGATTTGCTGCTCGCCCAGCGCAATGCCCTGCGCTGCCGAGACAATCGCCTGCAGGCCCGAACCGCACAGCCGGTTCACGTTCATCGCCGGGCTCTCGATGGGAACCCCTGCATTCACCGCCGCGACGCGGCTGACATAGGCGTCCTTCGGCTGCGTCGGCACGACGGTGCCGATCACCACGTTCTCGACCTTGCCCGCGCTGATCCCGGCGCGGGCAATCGCTTCCTTGATCACGATGGTGCCCAGATCCGCCGGGCGGAACGAGGCCAAGCTGCCGCCAAACGTGCCAATGGCCGTGCGCGCGCCGGAAACGATGAAGATGTCAGTCATGCGAGATATCCTTCAGGCCGCCACTCACAGCGGAATGTTGTCATGCTTCTTCCAGGGGTTCTCGAGGCTCTTGTTCCTGAGCTTGCGCAGCCCCAGCGCAATGCGCCGCCGCGTCGAGTGCGGGTGGATCACCTCGTCGACAAAGCCCTTGCTCGCTGCCACGAACGGGTTGGCGAAGCGGTCTTCGTATTCCTTGGTCTTCACCGCCTGCTCTTCGGTCGAAAGCCCGCGGAAGATGATCTCCACCGCGCCCTTCGCGCCCATCACGGCGATTTCGGCGGTCGGCCAGGCGTAGTTCAAATCGCCGCGCAAGTGCTTGGAGGCCATCACGTCATAAGCCCCGCCATAGGCCTTGCGCGTGATCACGGTGATCTTGGGCACGGTCGCCTCGGCATAGGCGAACAGCAGCTTGGCGCCGTGCTTGATGATCCCGCCCAGTTCCTGCGCGGTGCCCGGCAGGAAGCCCGGCACATCGACAAAGGTGATGATCGGAATCTCGAAGGCATCGCAGAAGCGCACGAACCGCGCGGCCTTCTTGGAGGAGTTGATATCGAGCACGCCCGCCAGCACCATCGGCTGGTTCGCCACCACGCCCACGGTCTTGCCTTCGATTCGCCCGAAGCCGCAGAGGATATTGCCCGCGTGCTTGGGCTGGATTTCGAAGAATTCGCCCTCGTCCAGCGTCTTGGCGATCACCTCGTGCATGTCATAAGGCTGGTTGGCCGAAGCCGGGATGATCGTGTCGAGGCTCATTTCGAGCCGGTCCCACGCATCCGCCGTCGGCCGCTCGGGCACGCCGGAGCGGTTGGTCAGCGGCAGATAATCGAAGAACTCGCGCGCCATGAGCAGCGCTTCGATATCGTTCTCGCAGGCGAGATCGGCCACCGAAGTCTTGGTCGAATGCGTCACCGCGCCGCCCAGCTCTTCCTGCGTCACGATCTCGTTGGTGACGGTCTTCACCACATCGGGCCCGGTGACGAACATGTAGGAGCTGTCCTTCACCATGAAGTTGAAGTCGGTCATCGCGGGCGACTAGACCGCGCCGCCCGCGCAGGGGCCCATGATGAGCGAAAGCTGCGGCACCACACCGCTCGCCAGCACGTTGCGCTGGAAGATCTCGGCATAGCCGCCAAGGCTGGCAACGCCTTCCTGAATGCGCGCGCCGCCGCTGTCGTTGATGCCGATCACCGGCGCGCCGACTTTGAGCGCGGTGTCCATGATCTTGCAGATCTTCATCGCGTGGCGTTCAGACACCGCGCCGCCGAACACGGTGAAGTCCTGCGAAAACACATAGACCAGCCGGCCGTTGATCGTGCCCGATCCGGTCACCACGCCGTCGCCCGGCACGGTCTGCTCGGGCATGCCGAAGTCGACGCAGTTGTGCTCGACGTAGGCGTCGGTCTCTTCGAAGCTGCCCTCGTCGAGCAGGATATCGAGCCGTTCGCGCGCGGTCAGCTTGCCCTTGGCGTGCTGGGCATCGATGCGGCGCTGGCCACCCCCCATGCGGGCCGCCTCGCGGCGCTTTTCCATTTCGGCGATATTGGCAGACATGCGTGCAAAGCCCCGGTTGCTAGGGATCAAGGCCTCGTCCGTTGCCGCATCGCAGCAGGACTGTCCAATGCAATTCTGCAAAGTTGCAAAGCTTCACTTTGCAAACTACGCTCGCGTTCATGGCAAACCGAAGGCTCTTTGCAGGACAGGCCCTGCGCACCCTGCGCCAGCGGCGCGGGTTGCGGCAGGCCGAGATGGCAACCGCGCTTGGCATCAGCGCGCCCTATCTCTCGCAACTCGAAACCGATGAGCGCCACCTTACCCCAGCGCTCGCCGAACGCCTGCGCACTGCCTTCCCGATCGACTGGGCCGATTTCGCCCCGCCCGAGGCCGACGCCCTCGCGGAATCGCTGCGCATGGCGCTGGCAGATCCGCAACTCCCCGGCGCGATCCCCGCCGATCAGATAGAGCGGCTCGCCCGCCAGTTCCCCGCATTCGCCGAAAGCTTCGTCGCGCTCCACGGCCTTTTCGCCAAGGGCCGCCAGCGCCTCGAAATGCTCGACGAAGCCATCGGCGCCGATCTCGGCGGCTCGGAAATCGCCGGCGGCCGCCTGCCGTGGGAGGAAGTGCGCGACTGGTTCCACCTTGCCAACAACTACGTCGACCGCATCGACCGCGACGCCGAAACGCTGGCCCATCAGATCGCCGGGGACGAGCCCAGCCCCCGCATCCGCACCATGCAGCAATGGCTGCGCCGTGAAGGCGTGACCATCGAATGGGCGAGCGGCGGGGCCATGCGCCGCTTCGATGCCGCCAAACGCCACCTTCAGCTCGATTCTGCGCAGCCCAACGAATCGAGCCGTTTCCAGCTCGCCTACCAGGTCGCCGCGCTCGCGCTCTCGGAACAGATCGCCGCGATCGTAGCCTCGGCGCCGCTGCAGACCGAAGCCGCGCGCCATCTCCTCACCGTCGGCCTCGGCAACTATGCCGCCGGCGCGCTGCTTATGCCCTACGAGCGCTTTCGCAGCGCGGCGCGCACGCTTCGCCACGATATCGACCGCCTGCGCCAGCTGTTCCACGTCAGCTTCGAGCAGTGCTGCCACCGCCTGTCCACCCTGCAGCGCCCTCAGGCGCGCGGCATCCCGGTGTTCTTCGCGCGCGTGGACATGGCGGGCAACATCACCAAGCGCCACTCCGCCACGCGCCTGCAATTCGGCCGCTTCGGCGGCGCCTGCCCCTTGTGGATCGTCCACGAGGCGGTCGCCATCCCCGACCGCATCCACGTGCAATTGGCGGAAATGCCCGACGGCATCCGCTATGTCTCGATTGCCAAGGGCCTCGTGAAGCCGAGCGGCAGCTACTACCGCCAGCCCCGCCGCTATGCCGTGGTGCTGGGCTGCGAAGCCGCGCTGGCCGATGAATTCGTCTACGCCGACGGTCTGAATTTGAAGAGCGACGACGCGGTGACGCGGATCGGCATCAGCTGCCGCATCTGCCCCCGCGACACCTGCGACCAGCGCGCCTTCCCGCCGAGTGACAAGGCGATCGATGTGGACCCCACCCAGCGGGATCTGGTGCCCTATCGGATTGTGGAGGGGTAGCCGCTACCCCTCCGTCAGCCCTTCGGGCTGCCACCTCCCCTTCCAGGGGAGGATCTATGCTAAGAAAAAGGCCGGAGGTTTCCCCCGGCCCTTCCCATATCCCAAAGGCCGAAAAGCCTCAGCCCTTCAGCACTTCCGCCAGCGTTTCACCCAGAAGCGAGGGCGACGGCGAAACGCGGATGCCCGCTGCTTCCATCGCGGCGATCTTGCTTTCGGCATCGCCCTTGCCGCCCGAAACGATCGCGCCGGCATGGCCCATGCGGCGGCCCGGAGGCGCCGAGCGGCCCGCGATGAAGCCGGCCATCGGCTTCTTGCGGCCCTTCTTGGCCTCGTCGATCAGGAACTGCGCGGCCATTTCCTCGGCGTCTCCGCCGATTTCGCCGATCATGATGATCGACTTGGTGTCCTCGTCCGCCAGGAACAGCTCGAGCACGTCGATGAAGTTGGTGCCGTTCACCGGATCGCCGCCGATGCCGACAGCCGTGGTCTGGCCAAGGCCGATATTGGTGGTCTGGAACACTGCTTCATAGGTCAGCGTGCCCGAGCGCGAG
>CAILIO010000068.1 GCA_903834285.1 uncultured Sphingomonadales bacterium
ACGAGCAGTGGGGCAGGGGAAGCGCCCGCAAGGCCAGCCATAACAGTCCCTTGCGCGCACGCACGCTCCGGCATAAGTTGCATTACGCAACCCAATCTGATCGGAACCTCCATGCGCATCGTGATGACCGGCGCCACCGCCGGCTTCGGCCTCTACGCCGCCGAACGTCTCGCCGATGCCGGCGCCACGCTCACCATCGGCGCCCGCAATCCCGCCGCGCTGCCCCCCACGCTCCACGGACGCGTCGCCGCGCTCCCGCTCGATCTCGATTCCCTCGCCAATGTCCGCACTTTCGCCGCCGCGCTGGGGGAGGGGCCGATCGACGTGCTGATCCTCAACGCCGGGCTCCAGCTTGCCAAGCCCGCGACCAGCGCCGATGGCTTTGAGCGCACCTTCGCGGTCAACCACCTCGCGCATTACCTCCTGCTGCGCCTCCTCGCCCCGCGCCTCACCACCGGCGCGCGGGTGATCCTCACCGGCAGCGGCACGCACGATCCGGCGGAAAAGACGCCCGTCACCCCGCCCGCCCACGCCGATGCCGCGCGGCTCGCTCACCCCGAAACCGATCCCACGGCAGAGAAGGGCGTGCGCCAGGCCTGCTTCCGCGCCTACAGCACCTCCAAACTCTGCAACATCATGACCGCGCGCGAGGCTCCGCGCCGCCTCTCCGGCATCGATTTCCTCTCTTTCGATCCGGGCTATGTCCCCCACACCGGTCTCGGGCGCGACAACGGCCGGGTGATCGCAGCACTCGTCAGCTATATCCTCCCGCTTCTGATGAAGCGCGACCGCTCGAGCACGATCCCGCGCTCGGGCCAGTTCCTCGCCGATCTCGCCATCGATCCGCGCTATGCCGGCGCGCGGGGCGATTACAGGTCGGTGCGCGGCCCCGCGCTCCTCAATATCGAACCCTCGGCGCTCGCGCGCGACGATGCTGCCTGCGCCCGCCTGTGGGACGACAGCGCGCGCCTTGTCGGCCTATGATGTCGGCAGGCATGATTTCACCCCGCCGCTCGCCCGCCACGGCTGGTCGATAGTACCAAATCGGCTGCTTTCAGACCCTTGCTGGTTCAAAAAACGCCCTGCCGCAGCACCCGCACGGCGCACCCTTGCCACGGCTGGTCGGAACCGGTCTGTTCATCTGTCAGCAAGCCTGCTCCAGCAGTGAGGAATCCGAAGCCGTTCATCTTCCCGCTGCCATATACCCGGCAGCGGACCACCCGGCTTCCCCGCGGCACCTCCGCGCGGCGTCACGACAGAGCTTGAAGGAGTAACCCGATGCGTGCCCCCATTACCGGACAGACCGGCCTTATCTTTGCTGTCGCGCTTGCCGCGTCGCTGCCGGCCGGCTCTTTCGCGCTGGCGCAGGAACTCCCGCCGGTCGAACAGAGCAAGACCCCACCCGCCGCTACCGGCGCCGAGATACAAACCACCGTGCCGCCCGCCACGGGTGAGGCGGCCTCGCTGCCCAAGGGCCCCGATATCAAGGGCGTGATCTCGCGCCGCAGCGCGGACCGGATCGAGATCACGGCCGATGATGGCACCAAGACCATCGTCAACGTCAACGACCTCACCAAGATCCGCTCGAGCAAGGGCCTCTTCGGCATGAGCCGCCAGCAGCTTGCCGCCAACGCGCTGCTCAATGGCCTCCCCGTCGTGGTCCACACCTTGCAGTCAGGCGATGCCCTCATGGCGGCGGACATCCAGTTCAAGGACAAGGATCTCAAGATTGCCAACATGATCCGCACCGGTACCAAGCAGGGCTTCGAGGAGCAGTCCGCTGCTACCGCAGAAGTCCGCGCGATGACGGAATCGCTGCGCAGCCGCTTTGCCGATATCGACGAATTCAACATCAAGAGCACCACCA
>CAILIO010000069.1 GCA_903834285.1 uncultured Sphingomonadales bacterium
TCATCACCAACCCGGACAAGATGACCGTGGAGCTGGAAAGCCCCTACATCCTGATCCACGAAAAGAAGCTCTCGTCGCTCCAGGCGATGCTTCCGGTGCTCGAAGCTGTGGTGCAGACCGGTCGTCCGCTCCTCATCATCGCCGAGGACATCGAAGGCGAAGCCCTCGCCACGCTCGTCGTCAACAAGCTGCGCGGCGGCCTCAAGGTCGCGGCCGTAAAGGCTCCGGGCTTCGGTGATCGCCGCAAGGCGATGCTGGGTGATATCGCCACGCTGACCCACGGTGAAATGATCTCCGAAGACCTCGGCATCAAGCTCGAGAGCGTCACGCTCGCGATGCTCGGCCAGGCCAAGAAGGTCACGATCGACAAGGACAACACCACCATCGTCGACGGCGCTGGTTCGGCTGACGACATCAAGGCCCGCGTCGAGCAGATCCGTGCCCAGATCGAAGTCACCACGAGCGACTACGACCGCGAGAAGCTGCAGGAACGTCTGGCCAAGCTGGCCGGCGGTGTTGCCGTGATCAAGGTCGGCGGCGCGTCGGAAGTCGAAGTCAAGGAGCGCAAGGACCGCGTTGACGACGCGCTCCACGCCACCCGCGCTGCGGTCGAAGAAGGCATCGTCCCCGGCGGCGGCACGGCGCTGCTTTATGCCACCAAGGCGCTCGAAGGCCTCAAGGGTGCCAACGACGACCAGACCAAGGGCATCGACATCGTCCGCAAGGCCATCCTCTCGCCGATCCGCCAGATCGCCGAGAACGCCGGCCACGACGGCGCCGTCGTTTCGGGCAACCTGCTCCGCGAAGGCGACCAGACGATGGGCTTCAACGCGGCCACCGATACCTACGAAAACCTGAAGGCCGCTGGCGTGATCGACCCCACCAAGGTCGTCCGCACCGCGCTCCAGGACGCAGCCTCGGTCGCCGGTCTCCTGATCACGACCGAAGCCGCGATCAGCGAACGCCCCGACGACAAGCCCGCCATGGGCGGCATGCCGGGCGGCGGCATGGGCGGCATGGGCGGGATGGACTTCTAAGTCCGGCGCTCACGCTGCACCAGGAATTGGGGCCGGAGGGGAAACCTTCCGGCCCTTTTTCTTGGCGCTTGTCTCGCAAGGAGCAGGGCCGCGCAGGGGTTGCCCCTCGACGCGCGGCAGGCAACCCCGCAAGCCAGCTTGGCGTCCGACTTCAATCGTCGTCACCGTCCGGACCCAGCAGGCCTTCCTCGTCGTCGTCGCTGCGTTCGCCGCGGTAGGCGTCCATGTCGATGCGGCCGGAACGCACCATGTCGTGCATATGGTCGACAAGATCCTGCACATCGCCTTGTGTGCCCTGCGCCGGGGTCTTCTCGCTGTCTTCCAGCGCAAAGTCGTCAGCGTCGCGGCCTGCCGAAGCCGCCGCGAGCGTCTGGCTTTGCGCGTCTTCGTCCTCCTGCGAACGATTCACGGTTTCGGGTGGCAGGGGGTCGCGGCGCAGCGAGGTCATCCGGGGATTGATGGGCTCTTCGGGTGCGGGATGTTCATCGGGAACGGGCACTTCAGGCGTATCCGGGATAGGGTCGGGGATCGTGGCCATGGCGATTGCTCCAGCCCGGCGCGGGGTGGGATTGCCGAGCATGGAAACAACTGCCGAGGCGGAGGCCGGTTCCCGATGCCTCCCCTTTGCGTCCGCCTGTCCCATGATGGCGCCGATGCGCGGAACAACCTTAACACTGCGCGGTTTTCCCTTGTGAAGGTCATCCTGCCTTCGCGCATTCGGGAGACATATCATGGGTTCGACATCGGATCGCATCGCCGGCGCGGCCAATTCGGTCGTTGGCAAGACCAAGGAAGCCATCGGCAAGGAAACGGGTGACGCCTCGCTCGCCGCCGAGGGCGCAGCGCAGGACGTCAAGGGTAAGGTGCAGACTGCGCTGGGCAAAGCCAAGGGCGTGCTCGGAAAGTAAGGCGCGCCGCGCGCTGCAGCCCTGGTTGACGGGGAGAACGGGGCGGTCACCGGTCAGACCGCCTCGTTCTCACCCCTTCGCTCAATCCTGGTTAGCGCGCAGGATGCCGTTCCCGTCGAGATTAAGCGCAACGAACTCCCAGTTGATGAGCGCGGCGAGCAGCGCTTCGACGTACCGGGGCCGCGCATTGCGATAGTCGATGTAATAGGCGTGTTCCCACAGATCGAGCGTGAGCAGCGGAGCCATGCCGCCATGCGCGATCGGCGTATCGCCATCATGCAGCGACGTGATGCGCAGCGCGCCATCTTCCAGCACCAGCCAGGCCCAGCCACTGCCGAAATGCCCGATCGCTACCGCGGCAAGCTGTTTGTGCAGCGCCACGAGCGATCCGAAATCTCGCGTGATCATGTTCAGCAGCGGCTCCGGCGGGCTGGTCCGCTCTGGCGAAAGGCACTGCCAGAAGAAGCTGTGGTTCCATAGCTGGCCTGCGTTGTTGCGCAGCGGATCGAACTCGGCCGAACGGATCACGTCGACCAGCGAGCGGCCTTGCAGTCCGGCGTCTGCGATCAGCTGGTTGGTCTTGTCGACATAGGCCTGGTGATGCTTGCCGTGGTGGTACGCGAGCGTCTCGGCCGACATGTGGGGCGCGAGCGCGTCCGGCTCGTAGGGCAGCGGCGGCAGGGTGAAAGGCATGCTCGTTTCTCCGTGGTCTGGTTCGTCCGTGTCCGGGAGCGCCGGGCTCGAGCCAACGGTTGCATCGGACGGGGCACGACGAACAATGCCGTCGATACGCCCAAGGTTCCCGGCGTCGTTGCAATGGCCCGCTTTTTTGCACCGGATCACCTGTTGCGCTGCGTCCCGCGCCAGGTCGAGCCGACCGCGGGGAACATCGCCGGCGCTGGTCCGTTCTATCGGTGCTTGCCCCAGAAGGACCCGCAATGACCATCAGACACCACACCGCCCTCGCGCCCGGCGTGCCGCTCGCATCGGTGCCCTTTGCGGACAAACCAGCCGGACCGTGCGCGATTCTGGCGAACCCGGCATATGGGTTACGCACCGCTATGCGCGTGGCCGTCGTCGGAACATATGCGCCGCGCAGCTGCGGTATTGCCACGTTCACGGCCGATCTGTGCCAGCAGCTCGCCGCGCATTTCCCCGAGGTCGGCCTCGATGTTTATGCGCTCGACGCGGCGGGAAGCAGGCTTGCCTATGCCGATGGCATTTCCCGCATCGCGGCCGATGCCCCAGGCAGCTACGCGCAAGCGGCGCAGGCGATCAACGCAAGCGGCGCTGATGTCGTATGGATCCAGCACGAGTTCGGCATTTTCGGCGGCGAGGATGGCCAGCTGATCACAGAACTGGCCGATACTGTCGCCGCCCCGATGATCGTCACCTTCCACACTGTGCTCGCCTCACCGAGCGAAGGCCAGCGCGCGGTCATGGAGCACCTCGTCCAGCGCTGCTCGCGGATCATGGTCATGTCGCAACAAAGCCGTGAAATCCTTGTTTCGGTCTACCGTGCCCGCCGCGATATCGTCGACGTCATCGAACATGGCGCGCCAGACCGGCCCTTCGGGACGGCCGAAGCCGCCAAGCGCCGGATGGGGCTCGAAGGCCGCAAGGTTCTCACCACTTTCGGCCTGCTCGGGCCGGGCAAAGGGATCGATGTGGCGATCGCCGCAATGCCGGCCATCCTCGCGCAGCATCCCGATGCCATCTATCGCATCATCGGCGCCACACATCCGGTCACAATCGCGCGAGAGGGCGAGCGCTATCGCGCCACGCTGGAGCACCTCGCCGAGCGTCTCGGCGTTGCAGGCAGCATCCAGTGGGACAATCGCTTTCTCGCCATCGACGAGCTGCTCGGGCAGCTCGAATGCTGCGACATCTATCTCACCCCCTATCGCAGCCTTGGCCAGACCACCTCGGGTACGCTCAGCTACGCGGTGGCGCTCGGCAATGCAGTCGTCTCGACCCCATACGTCCATGCGCGCGAACTTCTCGCCGATGACGTCGGCTGTCTGATCGAACCCGAATCGCCCGAAGCCATCGCCGAGGCGGTCAATGCGCTGCTGTCCAGCCCGCCGCGCCTCCTCGCCATGCAGGAGCGCGCCTACGAGCGCGGACGGGGTACCATCTGGCCGAGCTTCGCGCGCGCCAGCATGCAGCTGCTGCGCCGGACCCAGGCCCCCCGCGCCCGGCTGGCAAGCACGGCCAAAGACCCGGAACTCACCGCCGTCTGGCACATGAGCGATGCCACCGGTATGCACCAGCACGGTATCGGCGCCATTCCAGACCGCCGCCATGGCTATTGTATCGATGACAACGCGCGCGCGCTCATGCTGATGAACGTCGCGGCCACGCTCACCGAAGCCGACCGCCACCGTTGGAGCGTGGCATACGCCGCATTTGTCCAATACGCGTGGAACCCGGATCTGCACCGCTTCCGCAATTTCATGGCCTATGATCGCAGCTGGTGCGAGGAGGCGGGATCGCTGGATTCCAACGGCCGCGCATTCTGGGCGCTTGGGCATACGGTCGAGAACAGCCCATTCAAGGTCTTGCGGAGCTGGGCGGAAGGCCTGTTCGAAGGCGCGGCCCCAGCGCTGGTAGCCCTGCATTCGCCGCGCGCGATGGCCTTCGGAGCCCTCGGCGCCTGCGCGATGCTGCGCGCAGGCGCCGAGGGCTCCGCCGCGCAGCATCGCATGGCCGCCACTTGCGACAAGCTCGCCCAGCTTGTGGCACGAAATCGCCGTCCGGGATGGATCTGGTTCGAGCCCATGCTCGCCTACGACAACCCGCGCCTGTGCCAGGCCCTGATCGAGTGCGGCGTGCTGCTTGGCCGACAGGACTGGCTCGACACCGGGCTCGAAACGCTGCGCTGGCTGGCGGACCGGCAGACTGCAGCTGCTGGCCATTTCCGCCCGGTCGGCTCGGAAACCTTCGGCCGCGACGGCACATCGCTGCCGTTCGATCAGCAGCCGCTCGAGGCCCAGGCCGCAATCGATGCGGCGCGCACCGCCTGGCGCGCGACGCGCGATGCCTTCTGGCTGCGCCACGCCGAGCAGGCGTACCAGTGGTTCCTCGGCGCCAACGATCGCGGAGTGATCCTCGTCGATCCGGCCTTCGGCTCATGCTGCGACGGCGTGACGCCGCGTGGGCGGAACGAGAATTGCGGCGCTGAATCGATCCTTGCCTACCATCTTGCGCACTACAGCCTGAAGGCACTGCAGCAGGCTGCCCAGCATCGCCAGCCGCCCGACCAGTACCTTTCCCCAAGTGCGGACACCAAGGTCCTGCGGGGCTGAGCAGCCCTGCCGCCTCGCATGCCCAGCCAGCAGGTTGCCAACTACGCTATGCCTTGCCCCGCCGATATGGTCAGTCCGCTGCGCATTCTGGACCTGCGCCTTCACGCCGATCCCGCGCGCACGGTGCTGCGCCCGTTCCATCTCGGCTGGCAGGCGACCAGTGCGCCCGAGGGGCGGGTGCTCGCCTTGGTGCGCGATGTGATGGACTTGCCTGAGGAGGAGATCGAGCAGGAGTACCAATCCGTCCTGCGCGATTTCGGCGACCGCCACTGGCAGACCGAACACATATTCGAGGCGCGCTATCTCGAAGTGGCTGAAAGCCTGCATCTTGATGGAAGCACGCTGAGCGATTCACGCCGCCGGCTGCTCGGCGCCTACTTCTGCCATGAATATACTTACGCTGCCGCAGCGCTGATGAACCCTAGCATCGTGCCTGCGCCCGATCAGACCGGCATGGGCAGCGGAGCGTTGCGCTTTGTTCTCTCGCTGCGGGCGGTGGGCGAAGGGCACATCAGTTCAATCGCCTTTCGCGACGGCGTCGTGCAGGCAGATGGCTCCTTCATGCTCTCGCCCGAATCCGCGTTTGCCACCAGCGTGCAGCGGACCGACAGCAATCCGCGCAATGACCCGGACACCGTCGTCACGGTGCAACGCGACCCTGAAAGCTCGCTCTCGAACACGGTGATTTTTCCGATCACCGAGCAGCAGGCCAATGGGCTCGAGGACCTGCGGCTGACCCGCTTTGATCATGGCGGCGGCGATTTCGAGTGGCTGGGGACCTACACCGCCTATTCCGGACGCTCGATCCGCTCGGAGCTGCTGCGAACACGCGATTTCCGCAGCTTCGATCTTACGCCGATCATGGGCAAGGCGGGCCGCAACAAGGGCATGGCGCTGTTCCCCCGCAAGATCGGCGACCAGTATTGCATGCTCGGTCGGCAGGACGGCAAGAACCTCTACCTCCTCCGCTCGGACCGGCTCGATACCTGGGACGATGACGGCGTGCTGCTTATGGAGCCGAAGTTTCCCTGGGAATTCATCCAGATCGGGAATTGCGGCAGCCCATTGTTGATCCCGGAGGGCTGGCTGGTGATCACCCACGGCGTCGGCCCGGTGCGCAAGTACGCGCTGGGCTGCGCGCTGCTCGACCGCGAGGACCCCAGCAGATTGCTCGCCCGCTCGGCCTGCCCGATCCTCACTGCGGAGAATGCAGATCGCGCCGGCTATGTGCCCAACGTGGTCTACAGTTGTGGAGCCATGCTCGTGGGCGACGACCAGCTACTTCTGCCCTACGGCATTTCGGACATCGCCGTTGGCTTCGGCCTTGCGGATGTGAAGGACATCCTCGCGACCATGGTGTGATGCCCGCGCATGCGCGGGGGAACGCGAAAATCGCGCGCCATTCGCGGAAAGCACCGGCGGTTCAATGAGCAAGCTGAAGAGGCGACAATGGGTCGACCGTGCGTCAGAGCGCCGTAGTTCCCGAACCGGCGCCACCCCGGCACCAATTGTTTGGCCCCATGCCGGAACATGCTTGCCCGTGGCCATTTATGACATGACAGGTTCACACCCGGATGCGCTTCGGTATCAGGGCTTCTCCACAAGGGACTTCGCATGGGCAAGTATTCCAGTTGCCAGCTATCTCGAACCCGTTGCCGTAATAGCGGCCGCGGCAAGGGCAGCGGTGCGATGTCCCGAGCGATCATCAGGTGCCGCGGGGAATGAACCAGAAAGATATTGGGAGCCTGCGGCGGAATATGCTTTTACGCGGGGGTAAAGAACGGAAGGCGCGCGCGCTGTCGAGGGGCACGAAGCTGGGCGGAATGCACCTTGTGGCGAGGGATCCATCCTATGACCGGATACCCGCACCGGACGAGAAGGTGACCCGGATGGCCGCGTACGACGGATCGCTACCTGAGACTGCGTGGAGCAAGGACATCCGCGCCTATTACAATGCGGTGATGCTGGAACCCATGCCACAGGAATTCCTCGACCTGCTGGCAAGGATCGCCCCGGACATCTCCGCGTAGACCGCCCCGGCGCGCGCCATGCGCGCCGCGTGGAGGCCGCGCTCAATCGTAGGCCAGGCCGTAGTGCGAAGAGATCCGCTCGCCGTAGTCACGATCGTATTCCGGCGCAGCGGATTCGCCGTAATGCGGCGCGCTGCCAAGCTGCTCCCGCGTGATCTCGAGAACGTAGCCACCCTGGCTCGGCTGATAGATCAGCATCTGCCACGGGATCGGGTAGAAGTCGCCGCCGATGCCGAAGCGGCTGCCCAGCTGCAGCACCGCATAGTGGGCCTTGCCCGTGCACGTGTCGACCATGAAGCACTGGATGGTGCCGAGGCGCTCGCCTTCCGGATTGTAGACCACGCTGCCTTCAACTCCGTCGGAGGAAACGAGGTCACGCGTCTCGTGGCTCTGCGTCGTACCGGACATGTTATTGCTCCTGAAGGTGAAAAGGAAATTTTTGCGCAAGCGCACCTTTCATGAACCTGTCGCAAGCGGCGTTGTTCCGGTCCTCTGGCCAGCGGCCCTTGGACGGCCTCGGCCCAGATCCCGGCAATCCCGGCTCACCTGTCAATAGCGCGCGCCCGGGTCACTGGCTGGAAAGCTCTCGTCGGAGGCCTGGTCGACCTCGTCCCATTCCTGCTGCGGCGTCGCGGTAGCCGCCGGTCCGGCGTTTCGCACTTGGGTCGCGTTCTCCGGCACTGCTTCGTTGTCCGCAAAAGCGGCGGAGGACGTTGCCATAGCCGGTCCGGATTGCCGGAACACGCGGTAGAGCACGTAGAGGCCGGTGATCGTAGTCAGTCCTGAAATCCAACGCATGAGCGCATTTCCTTTTTGATAGTGCGGCTTTCGCTGCCCAGGTCTCCAGGAGACCTAACGCGCCACAGACCGGCCATGTTCCCCACGCTTCGGCGCATGAATGGCGCACCACGTCGGCGCCTGACCCCGCAGCCCGGCAGCGCGGCGACCATGGCCCCTGCCCGCCGCGCTATTGCCTCAGCCGGTAGACAGCGCCGCCCACCGCGCTAACGTCGCCTCAAAGCAAGGCACAAAGGGGATCGGGATGCGCAAACGTACCATGGGGTTGATCGCGGTGGGGGTGTTGGGGCTCACTGGCGCCGGCTGGTACGCCAGCCTCGATGCGGAGACGCGCGGACTGCTTGCGGCCCTGCCCACGAACCGCGACGTGCTGATGTGGAGCGTGCCGCAGCGCGATGCGGCGTTCCGGGCCATGGACCGCTTGCCCGTTCTGGCCGAGGCGCGCGAGATCGCGCCTTCGGATCATCCCTTGCCGCTTCCCGCCGGCAAGCCGCTCCCGATCCCCGGCGTCGAGGCCTATATGGCGAGCCAGCGCGCGGCAGGACTGGTGATCGTGCAGGACGGCAAGGTGCGGTTCGAGCGCTATGGCCTCGGCTTCGGAACTGCCGGGCGCTGGACCAGTTTTTCGGTGGCGAAGTCGTTCACCTCCACGCTCGTCGGCGCGGCGATCAAGGACGGCTACATCAAGAGCCTCGATGACAAGGTCAGCCAGTATATCCCGGACCTCAGGGGCTCGGCTTACGACGACGTCAGTGTGGCGCAGCTCCTGACCATGAGCTCGGGCGTGCGCTGGAACGAGGATTACGAGGACCCGAAGTCCGACGTCGCCTCGTTCAACAATGCCGAGCCGGAAAAGGGTATGGATGCGACGGTGAGCTATATGCGCAAGCTCCCCCGGGCACATCCGCCAGGCACCGTGTGGCACTACAACACGGGCGAGACCAATCTGATCGGCGTGCTCGTCTCTTCGGCGGTGAAGAAGCCGCTGGCGCAGTATCTCGAAGAGAAGATCTGGAAGCCCGCTGGCATGGAAGCCAAGGCGACGTGGTTGCTGGGTAAGACCGGGCACGAGATCGCTGGCTGCTGCCTTCAGGCCACTACCCGCGATTTCGCGCGCATGGGCCTGCTGGTGCTGGCGAACGGCAATTCCGGTGGTCAGCAGATCGTGCCCGCCGATTGGTTCACCGCCGCCACGCACAAGCAGAAGGACATCGGCGAACCGGGCAAGGGCTATGGCTACCAGTGGTGGACCTATGACGATGGCTCGGTCGCGGCACAGGGCATCTTCGGTCAGGGCATCTTCATCGATCCCAAGCGCCATCTGGTGATCGCCAGCAATGCCGATTGGCCCCGTGCGGACGAAGGCCCGCAGCCGGCGGCGCGCGAAGCATTCTACCGCAAGGTTCAGGCGCTGATCGACGTGGGCGGCTGATTCCGGCCTGTCCTACAGGAGGCGAGCAGGGTTAGAGTGCGGGGATGCCGGGCACCTTCACGCGTTCATCCTGCTTCACCCTGTCAGCCCCGGAAACCGGGCCCCGGAGTTTCTCCCCAGGACTGTGACAACTGTGTCAACTTGACCTAAATTCGGCGGGACTCCCCCAAGGGCCAATGGACAAGCCGGCCCGTCTCGGAATAGCGACACGGGTTTGTGGGGCGGGGGGAATGGCGATGCGCAAGGCGACATGGAGCGCTGCGTTCGGAATACTGGCGCTTTCAGGTGCGGCACAGGCCGAAGCGCCGAAACTCGCTCCTGTCCCTGCGGCGCAGGCCCCGGGCTTTGACATGGTCCGCGAGGCGGACTTGCGCGCCGACCTCACCTTCATCGCCTCGGACGCACTGCTCGGCCGCATGTCGCTTCAGCCGGGTGACGATGCCGCTGTACAGTGGATCGCTGCCGAGTTCGCCAAGGCTGGGCTCCAGCCCGCCGCCATCGACGCGAACGGCAGGCCAAGCTATCTCCAGAGTGTTCCGCTGATCGAGTACCGTCCCAACTCCGCGGCCAACACGCTCACTCTGCGCCTTGGTGCCGCCGAGCAGAGCTGGAAGTCCCCCGATCTCATCGGCGGCTACCGCGATGATGTGGACCTGTCTGCCCCACTCGTCTTCGCCGGCTTCGGTGTGACCGCGCCGGGCGTGGGCTACGACGATTACAAGAACCTCGACGTGCGCGGCAAAGTCGTGCTCGTCTTCGAGCACGAGCCGCAGGAAAATGATCCGGCCTCGCGTTTCAACGGCACCGGCAATACCCGCTACGCCACCAACCGGGTGAAGGCGCTCAACGCACAGGCCCGCGGCGCTATCGCGCTGCTGGTCATGGCCGAGCCGAACCGCAAGCACCCCTCCAACCTCGAACGCGTCAACCGGATCGGCGGCAGCGCAAAGCGCGTGCCCCCGCTTCCTGGCCAGGCGCTACCCGATGACGAGCTGCGCATTCCGGTGCTTACTGTTTCCGACGCGGTCGCTTACGCCTTGCTCGCCAAGGCAGGCGCGAGCCCGCAGGCGCTCCAGTCCGCGACCGACCAGTCCCTCGCGCCGCAGTCGCGCCCGTTAGCGGACACCACCGTTGCACTCCACCTCGAAAACACCGCACGCAGCCGAGGCAGTTCGGCCAACGTAGTCGGCCTGCTCCCGGGCTCCGATCCGGCGCTCGCGCCCGAAACAGTGATCATCAGCGCACATCACGATCACGACGGCAGCAACGGTCCCGAAATCTGGCATGGCGCGGATGACAACGGATCGGGCACGGTCGGCGTTGTTGCGTTGGCCCGCGCCTTCATGGCCAATCCGGTGAAGCCGAAGCGCTCTATTCTCTTTGTCGTCTTCGCGGCGGAGGAGCGCGGACTGCTGGGCAGCTACTATCTGGCCATGCACCCGCTGCGTCCGCTCGCCACCACTCGCGCGATGATCAATTTCGACATGATCGGCCGCAACGAGGAGCCGAGCGAGCAGACCGCCTGGCTCATCGAGATCCCGAAGGACACCACCAACCGCCTCAACCTGATCGGCGCGACCTACAGCCCCGATTTCGATCGGGACGTGCGAGCGGCCAACCGCAGTGTTGGTCTCGATCTCGATGATCGGTTCGACCACGAGAACGCGCTCAACGTGTTTTTCCGCAGCGACCAGTTTCCCTTTGTTCTGAAGGATGTGCCGGCGATGTGGTTCAACACCGGCTTCCACCCCGATTACCACCACACCACTGACACCGCAGACCGGATCAACTACCCCAAGATGACGAAGATCGTGAAGCTCGCCTATCTCTCCGCCTGGCGCTTCGCCAGTGAGGCGTCGCCGCCCGCTTTCGTGCCCGATCCTGCGGGTCACTGACGTCCCAGCCGCCGCACACTTGTCCCTCGGGTCCGGTGTGAAATCAATTTGACAGTCCCAGTGTAAAGACGGATTGTCACCCATCGGGCAGCGCCGCTGCCAGCTTTGGAGGGCCGCGACTTGCCCGACCAGTTTCCCATTGAGCCCACACCCAGCCTTTCTGTCGAGACCGTCGTCTCGGTGCGCCACTGGAACGATTTCCTGTTTTCCTTCACGATCACCCGGCCGCCGAGCTTCCGCTTCCGGTCCGGCGAGTTCGTCATGATCGGATTGATGGGTGACAACGGTCGCCCGCTGCTGCGCGCCTATTCGATGGCCTCGCCCGCCTATGACGAGGTGCTGGAGTTCCTCTCGATCAAGGTTCCGGATGGGCCGCTCACTTCGCGCCTCCAGAAGATCAAGGAGGGCGATCACATCTATCTCGGCCGAAAGCCCACCGGTACGCTGGTGACCGATGCGCTGCTACCGGGCCGCCGCCTGTTCCTGCTCGGCACCGGCACCGGCCTTGCGCCGTGGATGTCGCTGATCCGCGATCCCGATATCTACGACCGGTTCGAACAGATCGCCGTGGTCCATTCGGTGCGCGGCGTCTCCGACCTTGCCTATCGCGACATGCTCGAGGCCCGGCTGGCAGACGATCCGCTAGTGGGTGAATTCGCTGCCGAGCGGCTGACCTACATCCCCACCGTGACACGCGAACCGTTTCACACCAGCAAGCGGATCGAGGGCTTGATGCTCGACGGGACGCTGTTCCAGGGATCGCTGGGTGATCCGAAGAACTTCGATCCGGTCCACGACCGCGTCATGCTCTGCGGATCGATGACGATGATCAAGGAAGTCGCCGCGATGCTGGAGGGCTTCGGCTTCACCGAGGGCGCCAATTCGCACCCCGGTGAATATGTGATCGAGCGCGCCTTCGTCGGCTAGGCCGGTCGTTCGAGCAGGATCAGCGTTGTCTCCCCGTCGACCTGCGCGTCATAGCGAACAAAGCCGAGCTTGGCGGCAACCGCCAGCGAGGGCAGGTTGGTATCATTGATCATGCAGCCGATGCGGCGCCCGGGGAAAGCCGCGTCGAACCACGCGAGCGACGCGAGCGACGCTTCGCTCGCGATCCCTTGCCCCCACGTCTTACGGGCGAAGATCCAGCCGATTTCCGGCGTGTCGTCGAGCCCCTTGCCGAACCCACGCCACGAATGAAACACGCCGCAGATGCCTAGCACTTCATCGGTATCCCGCGCGCGGCACGTGAAGATGCCATAGCCGAACAACTCCCACGAGCCGGCGTTGCGGCAAAGCCGGTTGAACTCCTCGACCGCGCCGGTCGGCCGACTGCCGAGATGCAGGCGCACCTCCCGGTCTGCGAGCAGGTCGACCAGGCCCGCATGATCGCGTGCTGCGGGTCGCCACATGTCGAGCCGCTCGGTGGAAAATTCGGGTCCCTTCACAAGGCCATGTCTACCGCGTGGATCGCCACGCCGACAAGCCCGCCGACCAAAGTGCCGTTGATGCGGATGAATTGAAGGTCGCGCCCGACAGCGCCCTCGATCCGGTCCGTTACTGTCCGCGCATCCCATCGACGCACCGTCTCCGACACCAGCCGGACGATCTCATCGCCATAACGGGTGACAACGCCAACCAGCGTCCGGCGCGCGAAGCGATTGACCAGCACTTGCAGGCGTCTGTCATGCTGCAGCGCGCGGCCGAGTTCGGCCAGCGAGGCACCAAGCCGGTCGTCGCCTTCCCCGCGCGCAGCTCCCCCGGAACGGACCGTACGCAGCAATTGCGTGCGGCCACGCTCCCAAAGACCATCGAGCCAGGCGGTGAATGCGGGATTTGCCAGCACGTCACGCTTCATCGCTTCAACCCGCGCGTGCATCACTGGGTCGTTCACCAGCGCTTCGGCCAGCGCAGCAAGGCTTTCCTCGATCTTCAAGCGCAGCGGGTGATCTTCGATGACCACAGTCTCTGCCAGAAGCTTGTAGAGTCCGTCGAGGATCCCGGTTGCAAGCCGTTCGTCGAGGCCGGTCCAGCGCATGACGGTATTGGCCTTGTCATGGATCATCTGGCGCACGAGGTCCTCGTTGCCCTCAAGCGCCTCGGCCGTGCGGCGGATCAGCGCTTCGATCAAGGGCATATGCCGACCTTCGGCGATCATGGCGGCAAGCAGGTTTCCGAGCAACGGCGCAAGCGCGAGCCGCTCGATCCGGCTCCGCAGCGCCGCCTTGGCCATCCCGCCCAGCTTTTCCTGATCGAGCGATTCGAGCACGTCTGCGATAAGGCTCGCTGCACCCGCCCCAAGCCGACTTTCCCCGGGTCGCGGATTGGCAAGATATTGTCCGGCCGCATTGGCGGCATTGAGCGTGCGCAGCCGCCGCGCGACAACCGGCGGCGTGAGGAAGTTCGCGCGCAGAAATGCCGCCATGGAGTCGGCGATGCGGTCCTTGTTTTCGGGAATGATTGCGGTGTGCGGTATCGGCAAGCCGAGCGGATGGCGAAACAGCGCAGTGACTGCGAACCAGTCGGCCAGACCGCCTACCATCGCCGCCTCAGCAAAGGCGCGCAGAAAGCCCCAGCTGGAATCACGCACCTCGAGTTGCCTGGCCGCGAGGAACAGCACGGCCATCAGGAGCAGCAATGCCGTCGCGAAGAGCCGCATCCGGCGCGCTGGATCACTCATCCGCCGCGCGAGGGCGGATGGGTCTGCCGCATTCGCGGCAAAAGGAGCCCTTGGCGCCGTGCTCACTCCGCCGGAAAAGCCTCACCCGCCGCATGCCGCTGCCGCTCGCGGGCGGCTTCATGCGGATCATAGGAAAGAACCCGCTTGCCGATCCACGGACCGACCCGCTTCTCGACGCCATCCGCAAGGCTGAAACCCGCAGGTACGAGCAGAAGCGTGAGCAGCGTCGACAGCGCAAGGCCGCCGATGACCACGATGCCCATCGGTGCTCGCCAGCCGGCATCGCCGCCCAGCGAAACTGCCGTCGGCACCATGCCCGCAATCATCGCCACCGTTGTCATCACGATCGGCTGAGCGCGCTTGTGGCCGGCTTCGATGATGGCCTCAAGCTTCGGTGTACCCTTGGCCATTTCCTCGATCGCAAAGTCGATCAGCAGGATCGAATTCTTTGCGACAATCCCGAACAGCATCAGGACGCCGATGAACACGGGCAGCGACAAGGCCTGGCCGGTCGCAAGCAAGAGCAAGAGACCGCCCAGCGGCGCCAGAAACAACGATCCCATGTTCACTAGCGGCGAAATGAAGCGGCGATAGAGCAGCACGAGCACCGAGAAGACGAGCAGCACGCCGGCGGCAAGCGCGATGATGAAATTCGTGAGCATCTCCTGCTGCCAGCGGTCTTCACCAGCCGGCGCGTTCGACACACCCTGTGGCAGGTTCTTCATGATCGGCAGCGCCTTGATCGCAGCATCGGCCGTGCCTTTGACCACGCCCGGAGGTAGGTCGGCGCCGATGAAGACGCGGCGATTCTGGTTGTAGCGCTGGATGCTCGTCGGCCCCGATCCGAACCCGATGGTCGCCACGCGCGAGAGCGGAACCGAACCGCCCGATGTCGTGGGCACTGGAAGGTTCTGCAGCGTGGACAGATCGCGGCGTGAGGCTACGGGCAGCTTCACGCGGATTGGGACCTGGCGATCAGACAGCGAGAACTTCGCGCTGTTCTGATCAATTTCACCCTGCGTCGCGATTCGGATGACCTGGCTCAGTTCCTGCGTTGTCACTCCCAAGGAGGCAGCGAGATCGAGATGTGGTGTGATCACGATCTCCGGCCGGCGCAAGTCTGCGCTGATGCGCGGTGCGACAACTTCCTTGAGCTGACTCATCTGCTCGACCAGCGTTTGTGCAGTCTTCTGGAGCAGATCGGCATCGGAGCCCGACAGCATAACACTGATCGCCCGCCCGGAGCCGCCGCCCGGGCCGCCGCCGTTCTGGTTGAGGAAGCTTACGCGTGCATCGGCAACCTTCTGCAGTCGCGGCGTAAGGGCGCGCTCGAACTGCATGCTGGACCGCGCGCGGTCACGCTTGAGCTCCATGAATACGCGGCCGTTGCCCTCGTTGATGCGTTCCAGCGCAACATCGATCTCGGGCTCGTCTTTCACGAGCGCGAGGATCTCATCGACCTTGCGTTCGGTCTGCTCGATCGTGGTTCCGGGCACCATCTCGACGGTGATGCGGCTGAAATCGCCATCCGTTTCCGGGAAGAACTGGGATGGAATGACCATAAACAGGACGACGGTGAAAGCGAGCGCGCCAGCCGCGACGCCCATCATCCACAAGCGGTGATCCAGCAACCGAGCGCGGAACCAGCGACGCGGAAAGCGTTCGCGGTAGGCCGTGACGCCCGCAGTATCGAGCGACCACTTAAGCACGCGCATGTAGCGCTGCATCCAGGGCCCGTTGCCATGCTCCGCCTCACCGTGTGCCTTCAGGAAGTAGGCCGCAATCATCGGTGTGATCATGCGGGCCACAAGCAGCGAGAACAGCACCGCAATCACCACGGTCAGGCCGAAGTTCTTGAAGAACTGACCGGAAACGCCCGGCATGAGCGCCACGGGCAGGAACACCGCCACGATCGAGAAAGTCGTGGCAACGACAGCAAGACCGATCTCGTCGGCCGCGTCGATCGCGGCCTGATAGGCGGATTTGCCCATCCGCATATGGCGTACGATGTTCTCGATCTCGACAATCGCATCGTCAACCAAAACGCCAGCAACCAGCCCCAGCGCGAGCAGCGACATCGTGTTGAGGGTAAAGCCGATCAGGCTCATCAGCCAGAAGGTCGGGATCGACGAAAGCGGAATGGCGATGGCGGAAACAATCGTCGCGCGCCAATCGCGCAAGAAGAAGAACACCACGATCACCGCCAGCACGGCGCCTTCGACCATCGCGGACATCGAGGACTTGTACTGGTCCTTGGTGTAACCGACGCTCGAGAAGAGTTGGATGAAATGCACCCGGCCGTTCTGTTCCTTCTCGATCTTGCCAAGTTCCTTCACCGTTTCGTCAAACACGCTGACGTCGGATTCGCCGCGTGCGCGGGCGATGCTGAAGGTGACGACCGGCTTGCCGTTGTGCTTGGCGATCGAAGTAATCTCGCTGAAGCTGTCGCGCACGTTGGCCACGTCGGAAAGCCGGATCGTGCGACCGCCGGAGATGCCAACTTCGGTGTTGGAGAGTTCGAAGGCGCTCTCGGCGTTGCCCAGCACGCGCACGGCCTGGCGCGATCCCGCCACTTCTGCACGGCCGCCCGCGGCGTTCAAATTGACCTGGCGCAGCGCGGCATTGATCTGGGTTGCGGTGACGCCTTGGGCCTTCATCCGCATTGGATCGAGAGTTACCGCAATCTCGCGGTTTACGCCGCCGTTGCGATCGACCTCGGCCATGCCGGGAACTGACAGCAGCCGCTTGCGCACGGTGTCGTCGATAAACCACGAAAGCTGCTCGATGGTCATGTCATCGGCAGACACGGCAAAGTAGGCTATCGGCTCCGATGACGTCTGCGCCTTGATCACCTGGGGCTCGAGGATGCCCTCGGGCAGATCGCCGCGAACCTGATCAACCGCGTTCTTGACCTCGTTCACCGCGGCGTTGATGTCCGTTCCGATCACGAACTGCACCATCGTCTGGCTGGAACCTTCCGTCGCCGTCGACGTCAGCGTATCGACCCCCGCGATCGTCCGGACCGCAGACTCGATACGCTGGGTGATCTGGTTCTCGATTTCGGTCGGAGCAGCGCCCGGCTGCGATATGGTGACAATGACCATCGGAAACTCGATGTCCGGCTGGTCCTGCACTTTCATGCCCATGAAGGCCACGATCCCCGCCAGGGTAAGGCCGAGGAACAGGACGATGGGCACCACCGGGTTGCGGATGGACCAGGCGGAGATATTGCGGAAGTTCATGCTCTGTGCCCCTCGGTCACGAGCCGGGGCGCGCGGAGGGTGCGGCAGCAGTGGCCGTGACCGGGCGCACGATATCTCCCGGATTGAGGAAGCCGCCAGCACGCATTACCACGCGTTCGTTGCCCGAGAGCCCGTCGACAACGACAATACCCTGCGCGGTCACGTCGCCGGTTTTCACGGGGCGGCGCTGCACCTTGTCGCCTTGGCCGACCACATAGACAAACGGACCCTGCTGATCAGACAGGATGGCTGATTCAGGCAGCATCGGCGCTGTGACCGAACCACTGCGGATCTGCGCGCTTGCAAAGCCGCCGGGACGCAGCGCTCGATCATATGCCAGCGCAATCCGGGCAACCCCCTCGCGCGTTTGCGCATCGATCGTGGGCGAAAGCTGCCAGATCTGGCCGGTGAATGGCGTGCTGGTGCCAACGGGCGTGACTTCAGCCGATTGGCCGACAGCGAGCCGCGCGAGATCGCTCTCGGCAAGGCGGGCCTGCATTTCGAACTGACCGTCCTTGGCGATCCGGAACAGGACGCCGCTACCTGGGCTGACGATCTGCCCGGGCTCGACCCCGCGCGTCAGGACAAGGCCTGCGGCCGGGGCCACGATGTTCAGCCGCGCACTGCTTGCGCGAAGCTGGCCGAGTTCGGCCGAAGCAACCTGCACTTGCGCAGCCGCTGCGTCACGCGTTGCCATCAGGCGATCGACATCGGCCTTCGAGATGAAACCGCGCTCAACCAGCTTGAGCGCACGGTCGAGGTTCGCCTGCGCGATGCGGGCATTGGCGCGCTGGACTTCGATATTCGCGGCCTGGCCGGCGATCTGCTGGGCCTGCACAGAGCGGTCGACAATGGCAAGGACTTGTCCGGCCTGGACCCAGTCGCCCGCATCGACCAGCACGCTGATGACGCGGCCACCTTCGCCGGCGATACCCACCGGCATCTCGCGCCGTGCCGCAATCGTGCCGCTTGCGGTAATCGAGCCGGTGACGCTGGTTCGACCCGGAGAAACAACGCTAACCGACTGAGCCTGGGCATTGCGCGCAGACAGCGCGTCCTGCGCCGCCGGCGACTTGTGCATGAGGTACCAGCCAAGGCCGAGCGCAAGCGCGATGACCACGGCGATGATCATGATGCGACGCTGCCCGCCGCCACCCGGCCGAAGATCGCCATCGTCGATCATGGGTTCAATAGCAGGCTGCGTCCCGGATCTGATCGTCGCTTCGTAATTCATGTCGTTCACGTGCCTTAGTCCCGGTCGGGCGCCGAACTGTCGAGAACGAGTGCCGACCCCATCCCGACCGAAGTGTATTATCTGACTATATCACTTCCCGCAAGCGCAGGAAGGTTCACTGTGCCGCACGCGGACCATGTCTTAGCGCTGCATCCGACGAGTGACAATTGCGGCTCGACGAAGCGCATGATCAATTGATTCGAACATGGTGCGGATGCAACCGCAAACATCCAGCGATGCCAGTCTTTTAGGGCAAGCCAAAGCGAATGGCCGCCCCGATTGTCGGGACGGCCATTATCGAGGGCTATGCGGGTGCAGCGCTTGGCAGCAAGTCAGAACTTGAGCTGGCGCTCGTAGAGATCGCGGTAATGCTGAATTCGAGTCACGCGCAGGCCCTGCATGCCCGAGCGATCGACAGCGCGCTGCCACGACGCGAACTCCTCGAGCGTGAGGCCATAGCGTTCACAAACCTCGTCGATCGTGAGGAGACCACCATTCACGGCCGCGACGACCTCCGCCTTGCGGCGTACGACCCACCGCGTCGTCGACGGCGGCGGGAGGCTATCCAGCGTCAGCGGCTCGCCAAGCGGGCCAATGACTTGCGCAGGCTTGATTTTCTGATTCTCAATCATGTCAATTCTCGTCTGGTCGACGTTGCGGGGCGACTTCGGGAACTGCCCCTTGTGTGCCTTCCACGTCATTTCCATTCGCTAAAGAGGCGGGGTTAACAACCTCTTCAGCCTCCGTTTCAACGCTTCGGAGCAACACTGCAGCCGATTCATGGAAACTGGAGCCCTGCCAGCCATGCCCTCCGGTCGCGCCCCCATCCGAAACTTTGCTGCGGGCAAGTACCGTTCCCGGCGCAGTACCCGCGAGCACTCCGCGGGTATCGTGTGCCGCCACGAGCCGCGCGCAGAGTTCGCTCCAGCCGAGCGGGCGCAGCCCGCCGCTCGAATCGCCCGGGGCCTGTGGCCATGAATCGGAAGGTCTCATCTCCATGGACAGGGCTCTAGCGCACGGTCCTATAAAGGAGGGTAAAGCCCGCCTTCACCAAGAGTTAGGTTTTGAACGAGGAGCATTGGTCAGCCTCGCTCGGTTTTTTTATCTGCCGCTGGCTCGCGAAAGGGCCTATGGGGCCCGCATGCAAGGCAAGTTGGGCACAAACGGAGCAGCTGTGGCTGCCGGCAACGAGACTGACTTCGCGGCCGTGTTCGGGCTGAGCGAGCACTGCGCTGCGGAACTTTTTTCACTTCCTGCCGGGAAGGAACCCCGGCGAATCGTCGTGGCCATGTCCGGGGGTGTCGACAGTTCGGTTGTTGCCGGCCTTGCCGCCGCGAGCGGCGCCGAGGTGATCGGGGTGACGCTGCAGCTTTATGACTACGGCGCCGCGACCGGTCGCAAGGGCGCTTGCTGCGCTGGCGATGATATCCGCGACGCCCGCGCTGTCGCGGATCGCCTCGGCATCGCCCACTATGTGTTCGATCATGAATCGCGCTTTCGCGAGGACGTGGTTGACCGATTTGTTGACGACTATCTTGCGGGGCGCACGCCGATCCCCTGCATTCGCTGCAACATGGGACCGAAGTTCACCGACTTGCTCGCCATGGCCCGCGACCTTGGCGCAGACTGTCTGGCAACGGGGCACTATGTGCGGCGCATCGAAGCTGCGCAAGGGCCTGAACTCCATCGCGCAATCGATCCTGCCCGCGATCAGTCCTATTTTCTTTATGGCACCACGGAGGAACAGCTGGCGTTCCTGCGCTTTCCGCTTGGCGGCCTGCCCAAGCCTGAGGTGCGCGCCATGGCGGCCGCTCTTGGCCTCGCCGTCGCGGCAAAGCCAGACAGCCAGGATATCTGCTTCGTGCCGGACGGTGACTACGCGTCGATCGTCACGAAGATCCGGCCGGAAGGCTCGGCACCGGGCGAGATCGTTCACGCCGCCACCGGCGCCGTGCTCGGAATGCATCGCGGTGTCATTCACTACACCGTGGGTCAGCGCCGCGGGCTGGAGATCGGCGGGCAGAGCGAGCCGCTCTACGTGACGGCACTCGATGCACCAGCGCGGCGGGTGATGGTCGGGCCCAAAGCCATGCTCGCCGTCGGCTCGGCACGGCTGGGCGAAACCAATCGCATCGGCATCATGCCGCGCGGCGCTTCACTTACGGCCAAAGTCCGCTCGCTCGCAAAGCCGGTGCCGGTCGAGCTCGATGGTGCGCTTGGTGAGGGCAGCTCCTGCGCAATCCGCTTCCTGCAGCCCGAATATGGTGTCGCCCCCGGACAAGCCGCCGTCCTCTATGACGGCGACAGGGTCGTCGGAGGCGGCTGGATCGCGGAAACGTCGCCTTGGGCCGGAGGCGATTAAGGCTTCAGTTGCCCCAGGGCTCCAGAACGCAGCCCCAACCTTCGCGATAGGTTGCAGTCTGCCGCGCGATGAGCGGAAAGCGGGCCGTTACACTGCGTGCAGTGGGATCATCCGAAAGGGTAATAAGGTCCATACCCGGCTCGAAATCCTTGCGGCAATCGCCGAGCGATCGGCCGCCGACAAACCGGCATGAGCAGGCAACGCGGGCGCCGTAAGCCGCGCCGGTGAGGGCATAGCCATGAAGCTGGGGCCAGATGTATGCTCCTCCACCGATCACGGCAGCCAGCACGACAAGGCTCCAGCGCAAGCGCCGTCTGCGTGGTTGCGCAGAAGAGGAGACCGTATCAGGGGAAGCTGCTGGTTTGGCCATTGCCATGGGGGGCCGATCTGGAGAAAAGCTGGCCGCCTGATGACCCGCCGTAACCTTGCCCTTATCGCCGCGCTCGCGCTTGTGCCAGCCCTGTTCGGCTGCAGCCCCGCTGCACCGCCCCCGCCACCACCCGTATCGGCCGAGGCGCTGAAGGCGGTCGCGGCCAATCCCGGCGTGCCGCGAAAAGACCTTGCACGCCGGGTTGATGCGCTGTTCAGCGAGACCGACTCAGCAGAGACCCGTGCCGTGATCGTCATGCGGGGCGGGCGCGTCATCACTGAACGCTATGCATCTGGCTATCACGAGAACACCCGGTTTGTCAGCTGGTCGATGGCCAAGTCGATCACCGCTGTCATGATCGGGATGCTGATTTCCGACGGGCGCCTGCGGCTTGATGAGCCCGCCCCGATTCCGGCGTGGCAACGTCCGGGCGACCCGCGCGGGGAGATCACTCTGAGGCAGTTGCTGCAAATGCGGTCCGGCCTGCGGCATGCAGAGGCCATCTCGCCGCCATGGAAATCCGACGAGGTGCGGATGCTGTTCCTCGAAGGACGCGATGCGATGGCGCGCTACGCGGAGGATCAGCCGCTGCAGTACGAGCCGGGACGCAAATGGGTCTATTCAACTGCAACAAGCGTTATTCTCGCCGATCTCGCCGCGCGTGTGCTGTCCCCGGTCCCCGATCCCGAAAGCCGGCGCCGCGCCGTATCGGACTACTTACGGACGCGCTTGTTCGACCCTGTAGGCATGCGTTCGATGCTGCCTGAGTTCGATGCATCAGGCACGCTGATCGGCGGAAGTCTGATCCACGGAACAGCCCGCGACTGGGCCCGCTTCGGCGAGTTCCTGCGCAACCGCGGAGCCGTTGCGGGAGCGCAGCTGGTTCCGCGTCAGTGGATCGATCTCATGGTCACGCCTTCCCCGCGCGAGGCACAATACGGCGCCCAGCTCTGGCTCAACAGGACACCGACGACGGGCAAGCCCGTCTTGTTCCCGGAGCGCGGGCCGCGCGACCTGTTTGCGTGCCTGGGCCACCTCGGCCAATTTGTGCTCGTATCCCCGTCGCGGCAGCTCGTTGTCGTCCGCCTAGGAAAGACGCAGGAGGACCGGCTCGATCCGGTAACGGCGCGCCTCGGTGAATTGGTCGCGCTATTTCCACGCGGCAACTAAGACTGTTCAGCGCCGGACCGGGCCGCCCTGAACCAGAAGCGCAGGGCTCGTGCCATCTACTGGCGGCTCGAGCAGATCGTGCGCCCCGAGCGAGGCCTCATCGACATGGCCATCAGGATCAGGGTGGATCAGGATTTCCACACCCGGGAAAGCCTCGAGCAGCTTCGCTTCGATCTCATCCATGACCCGGTGCGCTTCGGTCACGGTCATCCGTCCATCGACCCAGACGTGGAACTGCACGAAATCGCGATTGCCGCTGGTGCGGGTGCGCAGATCGTGGAGGCCTTTGAGCTCGGGGTGCTGGGCGGCAACCGCCAGAAAACGCTCGCGCTTCTCAAGCGGCCATTCGTGATCCATCAGCTGCTCGATCGCGGCCTGCGAGGCATTCCATGCGCCCCAGCCAAGCCACAACGCGATGCCGAATGCAAAAAGGGCATCCGCACCGGCAAGCCCGAACCAATGATCCAGCGCAAGCGCGGCAATGACCGCGATGTTGAGCACAAGGTCCGAAGCATAATGCAGATTGTCGGTTGCGATGGCGAGGCTCCCGGTCGCACGGATGACGCGGCGCTGGTAGCTGAGCAAGGCCAGCGTCGCGGCGATCGCGACGAACGACACTACCATGCCTGCTTCCGCTTCGCCGGGACGACCACCACCAAGAAAATCCTCGACCGCGCGCCAGGCTAGGCCAAGTGCGGATAGCGAGATCAGCACGACCTGGAACATCGCCGCCAAGGCCTCGGCCTTGCCATGGCCGAACCGGTGGTTCGCATCGGCGGGCTGCGCGCCAATCCAGACGCCGAGCAGCGTGGCCATGCTGGCGACGAGATCGAGCCCGGTATCGGCAAGGCTGCCGAGCATCGCGGTAGAGCCGGTGGCAACGACCGCATAGCCCTTCATCGCCAGCAGCAGTGCCGCGACGGAAATACTGGCATAGGCAGCACGGCGGTTGAGATCGCCATGGTCGGGGGTCCGGGTCATATCCATCGTAAAGCCTCGTTATCCCTCAGGGATAGAGCTGGGAACTGGACCAGCCGCCGCCATCTGCGCGCGAAAACCGGCGGCGTTCGTGAAGGCGGTAGGCACGGTCCTGCCAGAATTCGATCGCAAGCGGCGTCACACGGTAGCCGGACCAGTGCGCCGGACGCGGGACAGAGCCATCAGGATACTGGGCACGGAGCGCTTCGACACGCGCCATGTAGACTTCGCGCGAAGGCAGCACACGCGATTGGTCCGAGGCGGCCGAGCCAAGGCGGGATTCCGGATGGCGGCTCGCGAAATACGCGTCAGCCTCGGCCGGAGTGACTTCCGTGATCGTGCCCTCGATCCGCACTTGTCGGCGCAGGCTCTTCCAGTGAAACAACAGGGCCACATGGGGATTGGCCGCCAGTTCACCGCCCTTCCGGCTTTCGAAATTGGTATAGAACACAAAGCCATTAGGCCCATGTCCCTTAAGCAGAACCATTCGCACCGATGGCGCGGCGCCCGGCGTTGCCGTTGCCAGCGCCATGGCATTGGGATCGTTGGGCTCGCTTGCCTGCGCTAAGGCGAACCAAGCCTCGAAAATGGCAAAGGGATCGGCCTCGGGAATGGCATCTTCGTTCGTATCGGTGGGCACGGCTTCGGTCCTGTCCATTCCTGAGCACGATCATTCTGACGCGTTTGCCCTAGCTCAGCCGAGGCGCAGTGCAAAGCGAGCCTTGCGGGTAAGCGGGAGCGGTCCTAGCTACAGGGACATGGCTGATCCCTATTCCATTCTTGGCGTACCCCGCACCGCGAACGAGAAGGACATCAAGTCCGCCTATCGCACGCTGGCGAAGGAACTGCATCCTGATCGCAATGCCGGAAAGCCTGACGCGGCCGAGCGGTTCGCCGAAGTGACTCGGGCGTATGATTTGCTGTCGGACAAGGACAAGCGCGCCCGGTTCGACCGCGGGGAAATTGATGCAGACGGCAATCCAATCGGCCCATTCGGTTTTGGCGGCGGACCGGGCGGCGGCTCCGCCGGCGCTCAGCGCGGCTATCGCCACGATGGATTTGAAGGCGTCGGCGGAGCCGGCAACGAGGGCGTCGATCTCGGCGACATCTTCGAGGGTCTGTTTGGCGGGCGCGGCGGAATGGGAGGTGGTGCGGGTCCAGGCGCACGGCGTCGTCCGGCGCCTCGCGGCGCGAACGTCACTTACACGCTCAAGGTCCCGTTCAACGAAGCCGCACGGCGCGAGCCGCAGCGCGTGACCCTGGCCGACGGGAAGACGATCGACCTCAAGCTTCCGCCTGGCCTTGTGGATGGCCAGCAGGTTCGTCTCGGCGGCAAAGGAGAGCCGGGCCCCGGTGGTTTCGGCGATGCGATCGTCACCATTGAGATTGAGCCGAGCCCCTATTTCGAGCGCGATGGCGACAACATTATGCTCAATGTGCCGATCAGCCTTGAAGAGGCGATCGCAGGCGCAAAAGTCCGGATTCCAACGGTCGAGGGACCAGTGATGATGACGGTTGCGCCGGGGAGCACCAGCGGCAAGACTTTGCGGCTGAAGGGGCGTGGCTTCACCCGCAAGAACGGCGAGCGCGGGGATCAACTCGTGACCCTACTGGTGGACATCCCCACCGAGGATCCCGATCTCAAGGCCCGCCTCGAGGGCTGGCGCGACAGCCGTGACTTGCGCGCCAAGTTTGCCGTCTAGCTTCATGACCGGCGACGCCTTTGTGCGGACGCCGCCTGGCCCCGCCGAACCAAGTCACGCGGTAGCCGACCTTTCACCAGAGGCCAGACGGCTTGCGGCGCTGGCGCAGCGTCCTGGCCTCGCCGGCATCGGCGCGCGCCGCGCGCTTCGCCTGCGGTCGCTTGAAGTGCTCCGAAGGGTGTGGACAGGCGTCGTCCACGACGGCACGATCCACGCTGGCAACTTTGCCTACATGGTGCTGATCGCACTGTTCCCCTTCTTTATTACCGGCGCTGCCCTGTTTTCGTTGCTGGGCGAAGCAAATGATCGGACGGCAGCGGTGAACACCGTCCTGATGGCCATGCCGCCCGACGTTGCAAACGTGCTCTCGCCCGTTGCCCATGCGGTGATCGAGGCACGCACAGGCGGCTTGCTCTGGATCGGCGGCCTGGTCGGCCTGTGGACTGTCGGCAGTCTGGTCGAGACAATTCGGGATATCTTGCGCCGGGCTTACGGGACCAAGCTGGTCCATGCGTTCTGGCGCTACCGCCTGATGTCCACCGGGCTCATCATTGCATCGGTTGTCCTCATCCTGGTTTCGATTGCCGCGCAGGTGGTGATTGGCACCGTGCTTGAGGCGGTCACGGCGCTTCTGCCGAAAGCGACTGATCTTATCGCGACGCTGGCGCTGTACCGCGTGATTCCCGCCTTGGTGCTGTTCGGGTCGCTATGGCTGCTCTTCATCTCGCTGACCCCACGCGCTTACAAGTCGCGGATCTATCCCAAGTGGCCGGGCGCACTCTTCGTCACGCTTTGGTGGCTGGCTGTCACCACGGTCTTGCCTAAGCTGCTGCGACACATGTTCGTCTACGATCTGACATACGGAAGCCTCGCTGGCGTGATGATCACGCTTTTCTTTTTTTGGCTGATTGGCCTAGGGATGGTCGTGGGGGCCGAACTCAACGCTGCTCTGGCCGAAACGCCGGAGGAGCAGGATCTGGTTGGGCAGGCCGACAATCGGGCTCGCGCCGCGAATGCTGGCACGGCCGTACCGACGCAACAGGACGAGTGAAGCAAGGGGTCGCATGACAGGACTTATGGAAGGAAAGCGCGGCCTGATCATGGGCCTCGCCAATGACAAATCGCTTGCATGGGGAATTGCCCGCAAGTTGCACGAACACGGCGCCGAGCTCGCGTTCTCTTATCAGGGTGATGCGCTCGAAAAACGGGTGCGTCCGTTGGCAGCCAGCCTTGGCAGCGATTTCCTGATCGAATGCGACGTCGCGGATATGGCCGCGCTCGATACCGCGTTCGAAACGCTCGCCGCGCGCTGGCCAACGATCGACTTTCTCGTCCACGCCATCGGCTTCTCCGACAAGACCGAGCTGCGGGGCAAGTACATGGACACCTCGTTCGACAACTTCCTGATGACCATGAACATCTCGGTCTATAGCATGGTCGCCGTGACCCGGCGCGCGGCGGCCATGATGCCACAAGTTGAAGACGAAAACGGCGCAATGGGTGGCGGCGGCTCGATTGTAACGCTCACCTATTACGGCGCCGAGAAAGTGGTTCCGCATTACAATGTGATGGGGGTCGCAAAGGCTGCGCTTGAGGCCAGCGTGCGCTACCTTGCCAACGATTGTGGCCCGCAGGGGATTCGCGTCAACGCACTTTCCGCTGGCCCGATCAAGACGCTCGCCGCGAGTGGGATCGGCGATTTCCGCTACATCCTGAAGTGGAACGAGCTCAACGCGCCCCTGCGCCGCAACGTCACGATCGACGATGTCGGGGGCGCCGGACTCTACCTGTTGTCCGAGCTGTCGTCAGGTGTGACGGGCGAAGTGCACCACGTCGATTCCGGCTATCATACTGTCGGCATGAAGCAGGAAGACGCGCCGGATATCGCGCTGGGCTGACCAGGGTCTGCTGAAGTCAGGGCTGGGGCGGAGTGGTCAGGGGCGTACTCGGTGAGGACGCACCGGGCGCAGCCGCCGGTTGCTCACCGTCGCGCTCGCGCTTGAGCTTGGCCTCGTATTCCTTTTCCAGCACTTCGACCCGGGCTTGCTCGGCTGCGGTATCGGCGTCGATCGTCTTGAGCCGCTTGGCGCGCTCTTCTTCGATGAGTTTGCCGAACTGCACGTCGCTTCCCTGCTTCTTCTCGGCATAAGCATTATGGATCAGCTGCGACATGCACCCTGTGGCGCCGCCTGCGCCAACCGGCGAGCAGGAATTGGTGCCGGACGCGCCCACAGTCTCGTAGGCCTTTACCCGCTGCGTCCATCCCTGATTGACAGAATCATTGGGGTTGTCGCGCAGTGGCTTGGGGATGCGAAAGCGCTCGGTTTCGTCTTTGCGGGCGCAGACAGTAATCGAACCGTCAGTCGACGCCGGGCAGGGATCATCGCCATAGACGATCAACTGGTTGATCTTCTCTGACGGATTGTCCAGCGTTTGAGCAGCGGCTGGCAGCGGCATTCCCAGAAGCGCGGCAAGTGCCACTGCAGAGGCAAGGGCGGCGGCAGAATTGCGCTTCATGGCGGGTAGGCTCCAGCTGGGGGTCATGCCGGGGATATAGGGCCTCTGCGGCGTGAACGATAGCTGAAGTCCGCGCCTTGCGGTGCATCAAGCTTTGCGCGGTCAGATACGTTTCGACACCGCAATCGCCACGCGGCAGCCCATACGGATCGCGTTGAAGAGCAAGGGATAAGCCGGCGCGCTCTCTGCCCCCGATGCCAGCGCCGTGTCGCGATGCTCGCGCTCGTCATCCCGAAACTCCCGGATCATCGTGGAAAGCTCGGGATCCTCATCGCCCAGCTGTTCAAGCTGCTCCGTGTAATGACGGTCGATTTCGGTCTCGATAGCAGCAGTGCAGGCCATCGCCGCTTCAGGTCCGATCAGCGCAGTTGCTGCGCCAAGGGCAAATCCCGCTGCGGACCAGAGCGGTTGCAGCACGGTGGGGCGCACGCCGCGCTTGACGAGCAGCGCGTCGAAACGCTCGCGATGTGAGGCTTCCTGCTGCGCCATTGTCGCGATCTCGCCGGAAATCGAGGTGCGGTCTCCCATCACCGCAAGCTGCCCGGCGTAGATGCGGACTGCTCCGAATTCACCGGCTTGGTTGACCCGCAGCATCACTTCGCGCGTTTCCGTCATTGTGAAAGTCCCTTTTTGCCACGGCTGAGGAGCACGAGGGTCAACGCTGCACTAGCTGCCGAAATCAGGAAATTGAAGCCTGCCAGGCTCACGCCGAACAATGTCCAGGCCGGCGTATCGCACCGGATCAACGGCGCATTCATGATCGACGCCAGCGGGTCATTGCCAAGGCCGGTCGATGAACACGCCGTCGGCCCTTGCCACCAGCCGTATTCGACCCCGGCGTGGAATGCGCCGATGGCACCGCTCACACCGATTGCTGTGGCCGCCAGCACCACCAGGATTCCACCCAAGGTGGTCCCCCGCGCTGCAAATGCGCCAATCGCGAGGACTATGGCCGCAAAGTGGGGATATCGCTGCCACCAGCACATATCGCATGGCGCGAGCCCGAAACCGTACTGCGCGACATAGACGGCAAGGATCAGCGCGCTCGGCACCAGCAGTGCCAAGAGGTAAGCCGTCAGCTCAGGTCCTTTCACCGGCTCTGCCATGAGATCACCGCTTGCGTGCGGCAAGCGCCTGAGGGGCCGTCCGCCCGAGCGTCTGCAGCGCGTAATAGAGCTGGAAGTCGTCAATGCCCTTGGCCTTGAGTTCCTCGGGCGTCATCTTGAACCGAGGATCCTGAACCTTGTCGCGTTCGAGATCCTTGTCGTCCTTGATTTCGTTGACGAGATGACCGCGGAGGTCGCTCTCGCGGTAGAAGCGGAGCGCGCGCTTGCGCAGATCAGGGTCCGAAATCTGCGGCACTGCGATATCGGGATCGATCCCGCCTTCCTGTACCGACCGTCCCGACGGCGTGTAGTAGCGTGCGGTGGTGAGCTTGAGCGCAGTGTCGCGGGTCAGCGGCATCAGCGTCTGCACGCTGCCCTTGCCGAAGCTGCGCTGCCCCATCAGGACCGCACGGTGCTGGTCCTGCAGGGCGCCGGCGACAATCTCGGAAGCAGAAGCGGAGCCCTCGTTGATCAGGACCGCCATCGGAATGCCCTTGGCGATGTCACCCGGAGTCATTGATTCGGCATTGTAGGTCTCGTTGTCGCGCGCATAGCGTCCCCGCTGCGAAACAATCACGCCGTGATCGAGAAACAAGTCGGAGAGCGCGACCGCCTGATCAAGCAGCCCGCCCGGATTGCCGCGCAAGTCGAGCACCAACCCGGCCACCCGGCCGCCAGTCTTGCTCTTGATCTGCTTGAATGCATCGAGCACTTCGCTGCCGACATTGGCGCTGAAGCTGGATACCGAGATCACGCCGACATTGCCCTCGACTTTCCAGTCGACCGGCTTCAGCTCGATGATCTGGCGCGTGATCTTGACCTCGATCGGCTCATCACGGCCGGTCCGGAACAAGGTGAGGCCAATCGTCGTGCCCGGAGGCCCGCGCATCTGGTCAACCGCCTCATCGAGCGTGCCGCCGTAGATCAGCTTTCCGTTGATGTGCGTGATGAAATCGCCCGCCTTGACACCGGCGGCATCGGCCGGGCTGCCCTTGGTGGGCGCAATAACCTTGACCGCGCCGTCATCCATCGTGACCGAAAGACCGAGCCCGCCGTACGAACCATCGGTCTGCGTACGAAGATTCTCAAAGTCGCGCGCATCGAGGTAGGAACTGTGCGGATCGAGTGCGGCGAGCATCCCGTTGATCGCGCCCTTGATCAGCTTGTCGTCATCAACCGGCTCGACATAGCTCGTCTTGATCCGCTCGTAGACTGCCATCAGCTTGCTGAATTCCGGCCCGGAGCGGGCATCCACCGCAGCGAGCCCTGCAGTGGTCGCCGGAATCAACGCAACGGCACTGACGAGCGCAGCGGCTCGCAGCAGGGGAACGAATTTGAACGCCATGATCGTCTTTCGGCAAAGAGTGCAGAGCCTTGGGTGGCTTGTATAGAGCCGGCACGATTAACGCCAGATGCGCTTGCTCCATGCCGAAAGGGCAGTCAGCGCCCGACCAGAGCGAGAGGATTGATCGGTGTCCCATCCTTGCGAAGCTCAATCGTCACCGTAGGCCTGCCGGGCCCGGCAAGGCCGAGCGGCGATCCTTGCAGAACTTTCTCTGCCACAGCGACATCCAGCCGTCCAAGGTTGGTGATAAGCGATGTCCAGCCACCGTCATGGTCGATTATGACGATCCGGCCAAAGCCGCGGTAGTCTCCTGCAAAGGCTACTCGCCCGGCAGCCGGGGAAACAACCTGCGCACCTGCTGCGGGCGCAAGGGTCACACCGATCGAACGCGTCGCGCCGGTCGCATCGCCGAATCCGGTCACGATCCGGCCGCTGACAGGCATGATCCAGGAAAGTCCGCCACCTGCAGTCCGGGCCGGCGATCGCTCCTCAACAACAAGCATGGAACCGGGCTGGTCAGGCCGCGGCACCGGCCCGGGCAAGGCAGCAAGCTGGCTGCGCAAGACTCCATCTGCACGCAAGCGATCCATTAATGCCGCCATGTCGCGGGTATCTTCAGCAAGAGCCAGAGCGCGATCGGCCTCGCGGCTGGCGATGCCCTGCGCACTGCGCGAGGCGATTCGCTGGTGGCTCTCTACGGCCACGAGTTGCTGCCTACGCACCGTCAGCACCTCTTCGCTCGCCTTGAGCTTTACCGCTGCGCGACGTGCGTTGTCCTGCAATTGGCGCCCGCGCATGATTTCCGAACGAAGTCCGGCAGTGCGACGCTGGACTTCGGGAAGCATCGTCTCGAGGACGGCACGCAGATAGACCGTCTCGCGGAGCGTATCGGCGCGCATCAGACTGAAGACGAGCGGTCGGCGCGACATCAGCTGCAATGCTGCGGTAAGGCGCACCACCGGTTCTTGCCGAGCGGCAATCCGCAGCCGTAAGGCCGCGCGCTGCCGGTCGATCTCGTGCACGCTGGCCTGCGCAAGTGCGATTTCCGCCTCGGATTGCTGGATTCGTGCGGCAACCGCTGCCGCCTCGCTGGCGGTGCGGTCCGCTGCAGCAGTGGCGCGCCTTGCCGCAGTTTCCAGCAAATCACCTCGCCGACGGGCCTCCGCCAGCGCACGCTTCGCCGCACTAAGGGCATCCCTGGCTTCGATTGCCGTTTCGAACGGGGCATCCTGCGCCACGACCTGCCAGCCGGCGATGGGCGCCAGCGCCATGGCAATGAAGGCAATGCGTGACGTCATGGCTTCAGCCATCGCGATGATAAGGGTGGCCGGAAAGAATGCTCGTCGCCCGCCAGAGCTGCTCGGCAAGCATGGCGCGTGCGAGCATATGTGGCCAGGTCGCGGCACCAAACGCGAGAAGTAGGTCCGCTCCAGCTCTCAGCGCAACATCGTGCCCGTCTGCGGCACCGATGAGGAAGCGCGTTTCACGGACTCCGTCATCGCGCCATCGGCCAAGCAGTGCGGCAAAGGCCGCGGAATTCAGTTGCTCGCCCCGTTCGTCCAGCGCCACCGTACGCACAGGGGTGGAAGCGGGGGCGGGTATCGTTCCGCCGCGATCCGGCAGCTCGGTAACCTTGAAGCCCCAGACAATGCGCCGCGCATAGCGGTCAACCAGCTCGGCTTCCGGCGAGCGACCAATCTTTCCGCGGGCAATGACGTGCAGCAGCATTATTTTGCCCTAGCCCAGAACGACAGCGCAATGAATCCCCGCGCTTTCCGGACCTGTGGAGCGCTGCGCGCGCCGTCAGGCCGCGCCCTGGTCTCCGAAGGCCCACATGCGTTCAAGGTTGTAAAAGCTGCGCACTTCTGGCCGGAACAAGTGCACGACGATGTCACCAGCGTCGATCAGCACCCAGTCTGCCGCAGGAAGACCCTCGATCCGGACATGGCCAAAGCCGCCCTGCTTGATCCGCTCCGCAAGCTTTTGCGCCATGGAGGCAACTTGCCTGGTCGAACGGCCCGATGCGATCACCATGTGATCGGCCACGGAGCTTTTGCCCTCAAGCGGGATCGTGACGATTTCCTGCCCTTGATCATCGTCAAGCGAGCGCAGGACCAGTTCCAGAACCGACCCTGGCGCAGCTGCATAGGTGCCGGAGGTAGAACTGGGAGCGAGACCGGTATCGACCGGTAAGGAATGTAGACTTGTCATGGGTGTGTAGATTGTCTCCATGGCTGAGGGTTCAATGACTCTGAGTTTGACAGGGTCGGCTGGTGCTTTGCGGCCGCAAGAAAAGGTGGAGGCAGACCGGCGTTCAATGCGCCCTCGCCTCGAGTGCTGTTACAATGGCCCTGTGGGTGAGCATATCGCGCTGATACCTGTGTTCCGCGCGGCGATGCCATTGTGGATCAGCAGCACGAATAGCCGTGGCTGATCGGGCATCGAGGTCAAAGCGCAAGATGATCAGCGCCGGGGCGCTCCGCTTCGCGCCAATAAAATCCTGACTGTGCCGCCGGCGCCAGCGGCGCAGCCAAGCCATGGCGGGGCTCGCCATCGCGGCGCCATCATACCCCGGACGCGCGACAACGGCAATCGGCATCTCGCGCGCGATCTGGCGCCAGCCCCGCCAGCGGTGGAACTGGGCAAGATTGTCTGTGCCCATCAGCCAGACAAACCGTCGTCGTGGATAGCGGCGCTTCAGTTTGCGAAGCGCATCAATGGTATAGCGCGTCCCAAGCTCTGTTTCGATAGCGGTTACCCGGATCGGGGCGCCGCGAGCCACTCTGCGCGCCGAAGCAAAACGGGCAGGGAGCGGGGCCATCCCTGCAGACGGTTTGAGTACGTTCCCGGGCGACACAAGCCACCACACCTCATCCAATCCCAAAGCACCGAGGGCAAAGAGGCTGATCCGCCGATGTGCCCCATGCGCGGGATTGAAGCTGCCGCCAAGCAGGCCGGTAAGCACAGGTTTCAGGGGCGAATCTGCCCGGAGCCGAGCACCAGCCACTTGTAGGTCGTCAGACCCTCCAAGGCGACCGGCCCGCGCGCGTGGAGCCGCCCGGTTGCAATGCCGATCTCGGCGCCCAATCCAAACTCGCCGCCGTCGGCGAACTGGGTCGAGGCGTTCCA
>CAILIO010000070.1 GCA_903834285.1 uncultured Sphingomonadales bacterium
GCCGATGCGGCGTGGGAGGCCGCGCATGCCGCGAGCGCGCGCGAATGCGCCGCGTTCGGCGATACGCTGTTCGCGGCGCTACGCGCGATGCCGCCCGATACGCGCGGACCGGTGCTGGTGCAGGCCTACAATGCCATGTGCGACATCACGACGTCGCGCCATGCCGCGCGATCGGCGCGCCTGCCTGGCGAAGTACTGCTGCTGCTCGCGTTCTATTGCTGCGCCTGCACGGCGCTGCTGGGCTTCACCACCGGGCGTGCGGATCGGCGCAGCGCGGTCTCGGCAGTGCTGTTCTTCGCGCTGCTCGCCGCAGCCTACGTCACCATCCTCGATCTCGACAGCCCGCGCAGCGGCGCGATCATCGTGCCGCAGGAAGAGCTGGACAATGTGGCGCAAGGCCTCAGCTAAGCCTCTCTGGAAGGATTTCTACGATGATCGCGCGTGAACTGCTCGGCACGGCCTATGTGCCAGGCGGGACCGAACTCAAGCTCTACCGCCACGACCGCGATTTCATGATCGTGATGGGGCACAACGAGCTGATGAGCAGCCGGATGAGCGGATCGGAGATCGCGCTCGCCACCGAGACCATCAAGCGCCTCAAAGGCCGCCCTGCCCCAAGTCTCCTTATCGGCGGCTATGGCATGGGCTTTACCTTGCGCGCCGCACTGGAGGTGCTGGGCCCCAAGGCGGAACTGATGGTGGCCGAACTGGTGCCCGAGATCATCGACTGGGCGCGCGGGCCAATGGCTGACATCGAAGCCGGCTGCCTCGATGATCCGCGCGTGCGGCTGATCTTGGGCGATGTCGGCAGCGTGATCGATGGAGCGCACGGCGACTACGATGCGATCCTGCTCGATGTCGACAACGGACCCGACGGCGTGGTGCGCGAGGGCAATGGCGCGCTTTACTCGTCATCGGGGCTGCGCGCCGCACGCCGGGCGCTGGCACCGGGCGGCGTGCTGGCGGTATGGTCGGCGGGGCCCGATCCCGCCTTTACCCGGCGGCTGGAGAAGAACGGGTTTGCCGTCGAGCAAATCCGCGTCGCGGCACGGGTGGGCGGCAAAGGGCCCAAGCACACGATCTGGTTTGCGACGGCGGACTGAGTTCGCCTTTGAACAGGCCCTCTCCCCTCAAGGGGAAAGGGCCCGTGAGGGTGTCAGGTTGCGGATTTCTTGGCCGGTGCCTTCTTTGCCGCAGCCTTTTTGGCGGGAGCCTTCTTCGCGGCCGCCTTCTTGGCGGGAGCCTTGGCGGCGGCTTTCTTCGGCGCCGCCCTCTTCTTGCCCTTGGCGGGGGCAGCAGCGGCGCGGGCGTCGATCAGGGCGATGGCCTGTTCAAGCGTCAGGTCTTCGGGCTTCACGTCCTTGGGCAGCGTCGCGTTGGTCGTGCCGTCGGTGACATAGGCGCCGTAGCGACCAGCGAGCAGCTTCATCTCGCCGCCCGAGGTCGGGTGCGCGCCGAAAGTATTGAGCGGTTCGACCGGCGTGCGACTGCCACGCGCCCCTGCCCCGGCGGCCGCTTCGGCCAGCTTGACGACGGCAGCGTTCATGCCGGTTTCGAAAACTTCCGCTGTCGACTTGAGCCGGCCATACTTTCCATCATGCGCAAGGTATGGGCCGTAACGACCTATACTTGCAGTGATAACCTTACCCGTCTCCGGGTGCGTACCGATCTCGCGCGGGAGCGACAGGAGCTTCAAGGCCCACTCAAGATCGAGCTCGGGAATATCCTTGGGGATCGACGCACGCTTGGCTTCCTTGCCATCACCAAGCTGGATGTAGGGACCGAAGCGGCCAGTGCGGCGGGTGACTTCGAGGCCGGTGACCGGGTCCTTGCCGAGCCCGGCGTCCTCACCCTCGCCGCCTTCGCCTTCGCCGCCGCCTTGCGCGAACTTGCGGGTGAACTTGCACTCGGGATAGTTCGAGCAGGCGACGAACGCGCCGTAGCGCCCGCCGCGCAGCGAGAGACGGCCTTCCTGGCACTTGGGGCACAGGCGCGGATCGGAGCCATCTTCGCGCTGGGGGAAGAGATAGTCTTCGAGGAAAATGTCGAGCTCTGCGGTTACCTCGCTCGGTTTCTTCTCCATCGCCTCGTCGGCCTTGGGCTTGAAATCGCGCCAGAAGGCTTCGAGCACGGCCTTCCATGCCGCGCGGCCGCCCGAGACGTCGTCGAGCTCGTCTTCCATGCCCGCGGTGAACTGATACGCGACGTAACGCTCGAAAAAGCGCTCAAGAAACGCGGTTAGCAGGCGCCCGCTTTCTTCGGCGAAGAAGCGGTTCTTCTCGGTGCGGACGTAATTGCGGTCCTTGAGGACCTGCAGCGTCGCCGCATACGTCGAAGGGCGGCCGATGCCGAGCTCTTCCAACCGCTTGACGAGGCTGGCTTCGGAATAGCGCGGCGGCGGCTGGGTGAAGTGCTGCGCTGCCTCTACGCCGCGCTTGGCGGGCGTATCGCCGGGGTTCATGATCGGGAGCAGGCTGCTTTCGTCCTCGCCGTCGTCGGGCCCGTCGGCCTTCTGGTCGCGCCCTTCTTCATAGACCGCAAGGAAGCCGGGGAACTTCACGACCTGGCCTGTCGCGCGCAACTCGTGCTTGCCGGTGCCTTCGCGCAAAGTAACCGTGGTGCGCTCGATCAGCGCGGAGGCCATCTGGCTAGCCATGGCGCGCTTGTAGACGAGGTCGTAGAGCCGCGCTTCGTCACCCGAGCCGTAACGGTCATGGCTGAAATCGGTGGGCCGGATCGCCTCGTGCGCTTCCTGCGCGTTCTTCGCCTTGGTTTCGTAGATGCGCGGCTTTTCGGGAAGGTAGTGGCCCGAATAGCGCGTGCTGATCGCGGCGCGTGCGGCCTGGATCGCGCTCGAATCCATCTGCACGCCGTCGGTGCGCATGTAGGTGATCGCGCCCGCCTCATAGAGCGTCTGCGCCACGCGCATGGTGTGGCTGGCCGAGAAGCCGAGCTTGCGCGCGGCTTCCTGCTGGAGCGTGGAGGTGGTGAACGGCGGATAGGGATTGCGGCGGGTCGGCTTGGTCTCGACGTCCTCGACGCGGAAAGTCGCGGCCTCGACCGTGGCCTTGGCGCGCTGGGCAATACCTTCGTTACCTAACGAGAGTCGTTCCAGCTTTTCGCCCTCGAAGCGCACCAGGCGGGCCTTGAACGGCGTGCCGCCCTGCTCGAGCATGGCGACGACCGACCAGTACTCCTGCGCCTTGAACACCTCGATCTCGCGCTCGCGCTCGACGATCAGGCGCAGCGCGACCGACTGCACACGGCCTGCCGACTTGGCGCCCGGCAGCTTGCGCCATAGCACCGGCGAGAGCGTGAAACCGAACAGGTAATCGAGCGCGCGGCGGGCGAGATAGGCATCGATCAGATCCTGATCGAGCTCGCGCGGATGCTTCATCGCCTCGGTCACGGTGGCCTTGGTGATCGCGTTGAACGTCACGCGTTTGACGTCCTTGGGCAGCGCCTTGCGCTTGGCGAGCAGCTCGCGAACGTGCCACGAGATTGCCTCGCCCTCGCGGTCAGGGTCGGTGGCGAGGATCAGGCGGTCGGCGGTCTTGGCCGAATCGACGATCGCCTTCACCCGCGCCGCCTTGTCGCCATAGAGCTCCCAGTCCATCGCGAAGTCCTCGTCCGGACGGACCGAACCGTCCTTCACTGGCAGGTCGCGGACGTGGCCGTAGGAGGCGAGGACCTTGAACCCGGGACCGAGATACTTCTCGATGGTCTTGGCCTTGGCCGGGGATTCGACGATCATCAGGGTCTTTGGGACAAGCTGCATGGGTTCGAACGGACTTTCCTGGGCCTTACACGTACGCGCGAGGGTGGAGACCGTTCGGCCCCCGCGTCAAGCGCTGCCTTCTGGGCAGCTTTTCAGGAAAGTCCAGCCCCGAGCGGCCCCTGTCAGCGTTCGATCAGCGAGACGCGGCCACCGGCATGGCGAATCAGGCGTCCGGCCAATTCGAGCTCGATCAGCGCCATCTGGACCGCTCCCGCGCCGGCACCGCTCTGGCGGATGAGTTCGTCGGTTGCGACCGGAGCGGTGCCGAGCAGGTGCGCGACTTCGACCGGACCGTCATCCCCCGGCGCGGCGAGGTCGAAGCCCGTTTCCTCGCCGTCCTCGGCGCTCCACGGCGCCTCGCGCAGCAGGAGGCGGCCGGACTTGCCTTGCGGCCCCTCGAACCGTTCGAGCAGTTCGCTGATGTCGTCCGCCGACTGGACGAGCACCGCCCCGTCCCGGATCAGCTCGTTGCACCCGCGTGAGCGGCTGTCGAGCGGCGAGCCGGGGACGGCCATGACCTCGCGCCCCGCCTCGGCGGCAAGCCGCGCGGTAATGAGCGAGCCTGAACGAGGCGCGGCCTCGACCACCACTGTGCCCGAAGCGAGTCCGGCGATGATGCGGTTGCGGAAGGGGAAGTGGCGCGCGAGCGGCTCGGTGCCCGGGGGCATTTCGGCGAGCAGGAGCCCGCGCTGGGCGATCGTTTCCTGCAGTTCGGCGTGCTCGGGTGGATAGGTCACGTCGATCCCGCTGGCGATGACGCCAATGGTGCCGCCGCCGCGCTCCATGGCAGCAAGCGCGCCGCGGTGGGCGGCGGCATCGATCCCGCGGGCAAGGCCCGAGACGACGGCATAGCCCCGCGCGGCAAGGGCGGCACCGTATTCGCGGGCCAGACGGCAGGCGCCGGCGGAGGCGTTGCGCGCACCTACGAGCGCGACGGCGCCCTGCCCCAGCAGCGCCAGATCGCCGCGCCAGGTCAGCACGGGGGGCGGGGTTTCGAGCGCGGCGAGGAGACGCGGATAAGCGGGTGCATCGTGGAACAAGTATTGCCCCCCGGCGGCGTACAACCGGGCGATCTCGGCCTCGATCTGCTCGGCCGGAACGGGCCTGTAACGCGCCCCGCCCCGTGCGGCGAGATCGGGCAGCGCTTCCAGCGCGGCGGCAGCGTTTCCGAAACGCCGCAGCAGCTGGAAATAGCTGACGGGCCCGATGCCGGGCGAGCGCAGCAGGCGGATGCGGGCGAAGATGTCGCCGTCAGTCAGATCGGGCGCGGCCAGGCTCACCCCTTCTGGCCGATGCGCGGCTCTGTCCCGGCCTGAAGCCGCGCGATATTGGCGCGGTGAAGCCAGAGCACGAGCAGCGCGAGAGCCGCGAGGACGGGGGCATAAGTTTCATGCCCGGTCAGCAGCGCTGCAATCGGCGCGGCGATCACCGCGCTGAGGCCACCGAGCGAGGAAATCCGCGTGGCGGCGAGCATGCCGAGCCAGACCACCGCGTAGGCAAGACCGATCGGCCAGGCGAGGGCGAGCGAAACACCCATCGTGGTCGCAACGCCCTTGCCCCCGTTGAAACGCAACCAGATCGGGAAACAGTGGCCGACCACGGCGGCCAGGGCGGCCAGCGCCTCTGTGCCCGGGAAGACGGCGCGCGCGATCAGGACGGCTGTCGCTCCCTTGGCAAGATCAAGCAGCAAGGTCGCAGCCGCCAGCCCCTTGCGCCCCGTGCGCAGCACATTGGTTGCGCCGATATTGCCCGAACCGATCGAGCGCAGATCACCGGCGCCAAACAGGCGTGTGAGCAAGAGGCCGAAGGGCACCGAGCCGAGCAGGTAGGCCGCGATGAGAACCCCGGCGACGGAAGGAGAGGCAACGTTCATGGCCCAGTCTTAACCGCCACCGGGCACAAAGGGGAGAGGCATGCTTTCCTTTTTGCCACCGTTCCCGATAGAAGACCGCGTGATGACCGCCAATCCCACCGCCCCGATCCTGTTGTTCGATTCCGGCGTCGGCGGGCTTTCGGTGCTCGGCAAAGTGCGGCAAGTGCTGCCCGAAGCGCCGGTCATGTATGTCTCCGACAATGCCGGCCTGCCCTACGGCAGCAAGACCGAGGCGCAGATCGCCGCGCGGGTTTCGGGCCTCCTTGGTCGCCTGACCGAGCGCTATCGCCCGCGTTTGGTGTGCATTGCCTGCAACACCGCCTCGACCATCGCGCTGGCCTCGGTGCGCGAAGTGCTCGAAGTACCGATTGTTGGCACGGTGCCCGCGATCAAGCCCGCCGCCGCGATGACCCGCAGCGGCGTGATCGGCCTGCTCGGCACCGAAGCCACGATCCGGCAAGGCTATGTCGACCGGCTCGAGGCGGAGTTTGCCGCCGACAAGCGGCTCTTGCGCCACGGCGCGCCCGAACTCGTAACGGCGGCAGAGGCCAAGCTGCGCGGCCAGGCGGTCGATCCGGCAGTGTTCGCCCGCGCGGCAGCGGCGCTGCGGGCCATGCCCGATGGCGACTGCATCGATACCGTGGTGCTCGCCTGCACGCACTTCCCGCTGCTGGAAGCCGAACTGGCCGCCGCCTTCGGGTCCGAAGTGCGCTTTGTCGATGGTTCGGACGGTATCGCCCGGCGCGTGGCCTCCTTGACCGAGGGCCAGCTCTGGGCGCGCGGCGAGGGCGTGGACCTTGCGCTGTTCACCCGGGATGATCCCGCCGACAAAAAGTTGATGCCAGCACTTGCCCGCTACGGTATTGCCCGGCGGCTGGTCTTCTGACGGCATCGAGGCTATCGCTCAACGCCATGTTCACGCGGATTGCCTTGCTGCTGATCTTGATCGTTGCGGTGCCCTACTACTGGCTCCTCATGGATCCGGGCCCCACATCGGTCTCGCCCCGCGACATCGACATTGCCCGTCTGCGCGCGCTGGCGGACGGGCAAACGGGTGCGCGGCCGGTTGCCATCGAATACGCCGCCGTGGCGACCGAGACCAAGCCCGGCACCATCCTCGTCGCCGGCGGCGGGCTCAGGGGTGACGATACGGGCGTGTTCGCCTGGCGCCTGCTAACGCCCGGCGGCGACACGATCATCAATTCGGGTCTGACCCAGGATCAGGCCCAGGCGATCGGCTACAGCAACTATCATCCCGAGCTCCAGCGAACCGTGCGCGATTGGCTGCACGCCGCGCGGCGGATCATCTTCACCAGCGAGGAAGTCGATCATGTCGGCGGACTGATTGCCGCGCTGCCGACCGATCAGGATCTCGCCGGCAAGCTGACTGGCAGCGCCAGGCAGCTCGATGCGATCAAGGCGCTTGCCCCGGTGCTGATGAATGCGCTGAGCCCGGCATCCGCGGCGCGCGCCGATCCAGCGGGTTATGCGGCTGTCGCGCCGGGGATCGCCATCCTCCAGACACCGGGACATCTTCCCGGAACCCAGATGATCTACGTTCGGCTGCAGGATGGCCGCGAATACCTGTTCACCGGCGACACCGCACCCATGCGGCGCAACGTCGATTGGCAGCGGCCGCGTTCGCGCTATGCGGCGGAATGGCTGGGCAGCGAGGACCGCGAAGCCACGCTGGGCTGGATCAAGGGCCTTTCCCGGCTCAAGCACCGCGAACCGGGCCTGACGCTGATCTACGGCCATGACTATGGCTGGCTGGTGGACCCGGCAACCGGGCCGCGGTTTGCCTCCGCTCCTGCAAGCCGGCTGCCGCCATCCGAGCGAAAGATCGCCCGATAGGGTCGGCCACAGGCACGGGATATGGCCCAAAAGCCGCTGGCAATGGCGAGACAAGCGGCGTAAAGCGCCGCTCGCCTTCGGTGGTCGCCGGCCCGGAAGGGGAGCCAAGCGCTCCAACGAGACAGATTTCAAGGCGCGCCATGCGCGTGTGTGCATGACAACTGGTTCATAGGGAGCCGCGGGTGAATTACGATCAGGTTTTCGATTCCGCGATCGAGCGTCTGCATACCGAAGGTCGTTACCGCGTCTTCATCGACATTCTCCGCAACAAGGGCGCTTACCCCAATGCGCGCTGTTTCGCCGGACACAATGGCCCCAAGCCGATCACCGTGTGGTGCTCGAACGACTATCTTGCGATGGGCCAGCATCCCAAGGTCATCGGCGCGATGGAAGAGGCGCTGCACGATGTCGGCGCGGGATCGGGCGGCACGCGCAATATTGGCGGCAACACCCATTACCACGTCGATCTCGAGGCCGAGCTCGCTGACCTCCACGGCAAGCAGGGCGCGCTGCTGTTCACCTCGGGCTATGTCTCGAACGATGCCACGCTCTCCACGCTCGCCAAGATCCTGCCGGGCTGCGTGATCTTTTCCGACGAGCTTAACCATGCC
>CAILIO010000071.1 GCA_903834285.1 uncultured Sphingomonadales bacterium
CACGCGCTTGCGGCGATTGCCGTCCGGGCCGACGCTCGGCTTCGCATTCCTGACTTGCATCACCGTGAGCTTGCCCATAGCTTCCCCACTTCTTTCCCCACATTTTGTGACGGAAGTCGGTGGAAGTCAACGCAGGTCTGCGAGAGATGGCCTCAGGGATCGCCAAAAAAACTAGGAAAATCAGAGTGTATATGGATGCAATCGGAAGCTTGCGGAAGAGGGTCATAATCCTCGCGGGGCATCCACTTTTCGCCAAGATAGCAAGCTCGGCATGCCAGGCATCCGGGGCTTCTCAGCTGCCGCGAACCCTGATCAGCGCCGTGATGGTGAGCCGGTCGCCGCGTGCCCAAGACATGGCGATATCCCCGCAATGCAGGCAATTGGCAGGATAGATCACAAGCCGGTTGAAACGGAGCGCGGCCAAGCCGATCCGTTCGAACGTAGCGGTATCATCATGATGATACCGGGCGGCGGGCAAGCCATGCCGCGCCGAATCCGCAACCAGTGCCTGGCGCCACAGCGGCGCGCGGGCCAGTGTGATGCGTTCGAAGCCGGTGCGGCGGTGGCGATGGAAGCTGGTGCCGCCATGCGGTTTGTCGCACAGGTAGTGGATCACGGCGTGGACGGCCGGATCGGTCGTGTCGAAATGGGGGATCCGCTGCACCGGGGACAGGGTGGCGGGATCGCGGCTGGCGATCGCATAGTCTGCGCGCAGCACTGCGGCGCCGGATAGCTCCGGCCAGGCCGCAAGCGCGCCCTTCAACCATCCACCCCATGCCGCAGGGGCTGGCGCACGCGCGCCGGGGTAGAGATCGTCTTCGCCCAGTGCAAAGCTGGCGCTGCGGCTTGCTTGCACCAAAGTTGCCGGGTCAGGATGCGCCTCGTCGGCGATCCACAAGGGCACCGCCTCGCGGCCCAACTCGATGATCGGCTGCGCGTCCAAGCGCTCAGCCGCCCGGAGCGAACCAGGCCGATTGCGCGTCGAGCCGTGCGTTCTTGCGCCGGACCAGCGCGGCCACCTTGTCGAGCGAGAGCGCCATCGCGGCGAGGATCATGAGATCATCGAACGCAGTGATGCGATCGCGGGCGCGGCCGAGCGCGACTTCGTCGACCCCGTAGAGCCCGGTCAGCGTGCTCGTGCTGCCGTCGTGAAAGGCCATATCCAGCTTGATCTCGCGCACGATCCTGGTCTCGAGCATCAGATCGACCAGTTGGCGCGTGGCGTCCCGGCCTTGCAGCAGGCGGCCGAGGATCGCTTGCACCGAGCGGAAATAGTCGGTTTCGCCGCCTTCGGCATCGACGATTGCGCAGGGACCTTCCGGCGCGATCGCTGGGCTGGCCTCGTCGATGCCGATCGCGGCCTCGGGCCCATCGCCGAACACGAAGAAGGGCAGTCGCAGCAAGTTGAGCGGCAGGACATCGGCTTCGAGCGAGGCGCCGTTCCAGAACAGGTTTTCCTGCGGTTCGAGCCCCATCAGCGCGGCCGCGTAAAACTGGCCGGTTTCGCCATCCTTGGCGAGGAAGACCGGAAACTGGCTGGCGACCTGGCGAATTTCGTCCGCGACGAGCGGGACGAGGTGGACCGCGGCAGCGCTCTCGGCCGCGCGGGCGGGATCGATGCGCAGCCCGGCATGCACGGCGCGATTGAGGGGGACGATCGTCATGGCGGCTTTCATGCCTCTAGAGCGTGGGGAAGCGATACTGCGCCAGCCGGTCGAGCAAGGCGCGGTTGGTCGGCATCGCGGCGGTAAGCTTGCGCTTCAGCGCGGCCGTTCGGTCGAAGGCGTCCTGTGCGGCTTCGTGCTGCGCAAGTCGCCCGGTGCGCGGACGGGTGCGGAACCCCATGCCATAGAGCACGTACTGATAGCTTGCGGCGGGGAACATCTCGTGCGCGCTGGCAAAATCGTGCTCGCCCGGCGGGGTGTCGCGCCAGAGCTCGAGCTGGTCCTGAAGGTCTTGCGGGATCGTCGCAGGATCGCGGTTGTCACGCCAGAACGCGCTGTCTTCGCGCTCGGAGAGGACATAATGCAGCTTGAGAAATTCGATGATGCGGTCCCAGCGATAGCGCGTCATCGTGTTGAACCGGCGTGCGACGAAATCCATCGCCGGCCGCGTCGCCGGCATCGCGGTGGCGATATAATCCGCCGAAAGCTCGATCAGCACGAGTGCTGAGGCTTCGAGTGGCTCCAGAAAGCCGGCGGCGAGGCCGACGGCGACGACGTTGTTCTTCCAGAACTGCGAGCGGTGGCCCGAACGGATGGTGATCTCGCGCGGGGACAGCTTGGCGAAATCCGGGCCGACATAGGCCGCCAGCTCCTCCTCGACCCGTTCGGCGCCGGCATGGCGGCTCGACCAGACGTAGCCGATGCCGCGCCGGGTCGGCAGGCCGATGTCCCAGATCCAGCCGTGGCGCTGCGCAGTGGAGATCGTGTTCGAGGAGATCGGGCTGTCCTCTTCGACCGGCCGCTGGACTGCCAGCGCGCGGTCGACGAACAGCACGTCGGAGCGATCGACGAATGGCACGCCGAGTGCTTCGCCCAGCAGGCGCGAGGCAAAGCCGGTGCAATCGACGAAGAGGTCCGCTTCGATCGGGCCGTGCCGCTCGCCGATGACCGCCGCCACGTCGCCGTTCTCGGCGAGGCGGACATCGACGATATCGTCGTCGATGTGGTGCACGCCCAGCGTGCCGATGCAGTGCTCCGCGAGGAGCTCGCCGAGCCGCACCGCATCGAGATGATAGGCGTAGTTGGCGATGCCGACATAATCGGGCGAGGTGATCAGCTTGGGGGCGAGCGAGGCCTCGCACAGCGCTTCCTGAAAGCACACCGCATCGGAGAAGCTCCGGCTCGGCTCCGCGTTCCAGTAGGGCGCCAGATCGAGATCGGGGAAGCCCTCGGGCAGGACGAGCGGGTGGTAGTAGAAATCGTCCGCCGCCCCGGTGCGCCAGCGGGCGAACTTGGCCCCCTGCTTGAACGAGGCATGGGTGAAGCGCATGAAGTCGGTTTCGGAAATGCCGATCTTGCGCAAGGTGTTGCGCATCGTCGGCCAGGTGCCTTCGCCCACGCCGATGGTGCCGCGCCGCACGCTTTCGACCAGCGTTACCGACAGATCGCGGCCATGGTGCGCCGCAATAAGCCCGGCGGTCAGCCATCCCGCCGAGCCGCCGCCGACAATGCAAACCGAACGAATCGCGCCGTTTTCGGCCATGCGCCTTTCCTGCTCCCTGTCCTGGCCTGACTCGCGTCCAGTCAGGTTCTACGCAGAACGGAGCGCGCATCGCAATGCGCGCTCCGCCTGTTGTTCATGGCGATCAGAAGCTTACCCGGGCCCCGAACTTGAAGCGACGCCCGCTGTCCTCCGCATTGAGGAACTGGTTGCGATAATAGGCGTATTTCAAGGTGCGCGAGTTTGTAAGGTTGGCGCCTTCGGCAAAGACAGAGAACTGCGGCGTGAGGTGGTAGGTCACGCTCGCATCGACCTGTGAGTAGGGCCGCACTTGTGTCACCGCCTGACCGGCGCCGTTCAGCGGCGGCGGTGCGAGGTACTGCAGGAAGTTATCGCGCCAGTTGTAGGCGACCCGCGCCTCGATCCCGTTCTTGTCGTAGAACAGCACGGCGTTGGCCGAGTTGGACAGGCCGGTCAGCGCGAACTTGTTGGTCAGGTTGCGCGGATCGAGCTTGCGGTTCGAGCCCACCAGCGTGCCGTTGAGCTGAAAGCCGAAGCCGGTATCGCCGATCGAGTACTGCCAGGCAGCCTCGATCCCCCGCACCGTTGCATCCTGCCCGTTGACCGGAGCGGTCACGGTGAACTGCGCCGGAAGCCCCGTGCCCGGATCGAGCAGCGCGCCGCCGCTTGCGTCCGCCACCGTGCCGGTCGTCTGGTTGAGCACGATGAAGTTGTTGACGTTCTTGAGGTAGGCACCGATCGAAACGTAGCTGCCGGGCGCGTAGTAATACTCGAGCGAGATATCGAGGTTGTTGGACTTGAAAGGCTTGAGGTCCGGATTGCCCCGGCTTGCGGCAAAGTTGCCGGGCCGCAGCGTGACCAGCGTGTTCACGGGCGAGAGCTGTTCGAGTGTCGGCCGCGTGATCGTCTGCGAGGCGGCAAAGCGGACGGTGAACTTCTCGCTCACTTGCCATTTCAGCGCGATGTTGGGCAGGATATCGAGGTAATGGGTGTTGCCGACTGTCCGCGTGGTGCCTGACGATGCCGAGCCGTACTGCGTCTGGTCGTTGGCGAGCTTGACCAGCGCGGTATAGGCGGTGGCGAGGCCATTGACGTTGGTCTGCGTGTCCTCGAAGCGCACGCCGCCGACGATCGCGATCGGGTTGCCGGCCAGCTCGCCCTTGAACTCGGTCTCGAGATAGGCGCCTAGCACGCGCTCGGTCACGATCGTATCGTTCACCAGCGGCGGGGCGAAGGAGAAGTTCGGGTTGGTTACGCGCTGCTGCGCGGTGATCGCGTCGAACAGGCTCGGCCCGTCGAACGTCAACCACTGCGTCGGCAGGCGATCCGAGCCGCTGATGCCGGACAGAAACTTGCTGCCCGCATTGTAGGCGCTGATTGTGACGCCGGGTGGCGAGGGCAGGTTGTAGCCGCAAGTGGTGCAGCCGGTGCCGCCGTCGTTCGAGAAGAGCGACGTGTCCTTCTTGTCGTGCGAATAATAGAGCCCGAAGTTGGCGTTGACGAGGCCCACATCGGAATCGGCCTTGTAGGCAAGGTCGACGCGGCCCTGTCCGACTTCATCGCGGATGCCGTAGCCGCGCAGCAGCATGACATGCTGGCACAGCGGCTGACCGGCGCCGACCACGGTAGCACTGCCGGGCGTTCCCGAATTGGTCACCGCGCTGCCGCAGGGGCTGGCAGGATTGGCAAAGGTCGGCAGCGTCTCGGTCTGCCACGGCAGGATCGCACTGTCCGACTGATAGCGCGACGAGCCGGTGAGATAGCCGAGCAGCGAGAGATAGGCCTGCTGGCCGCCGTTGGGATCTTCCTTGGCCAGCGAATAGGTGCCGTCGACTGTCGCGGTCAGGTTGGGCGAGACTTTCCATTCTACGTTGAGCCCGAATTCGCGAGTGTTGGTCCGCTTGTCGAACTTCTTATCGTGAAAGTCGGTCGCGACGCCGCTGGCCTGCGTGATGTCGGTCACCGTGCCGTTGGCGTCGGTGGTCACGTTGGTCAGGTTTGAGGCGGTGAACCAATGCCCGTAGGAGCGCGCGTCGGTCTTGTTGGTGAACTTGGAATAGAGCGCATCCGCAGTGACCGTCACGTCATCGCTGGGTCGGTATTGCAGCACAAGCGTTCCGCCAATGCGCTCACGGTCTTCGCGCGTGACCTTGGTGTCGAAGTTCTGGGGCACGAAGATGTTGCCCGCCGGGTTGGTGGCGCTGACCGTGCCCTTGCCGCCGTTGATCTCGGCCGACGGGACTGCCGGATTGACCAGCCAGCCATCGGTCTGTGCCTGCTTGAGCAGCGTGAAGCGGTGCTGGTAGGTTCCCGAAAGCAGCACCCCGAACTTGCCGTCGGCGAACGTGTCGGCAAACAGGAACGTCCCGTCCGGCGCGAACTTGCGTGAGTTCCGGTCGTAGTTGGCGTCGATCGAGGCCGCGATCTTGCGCTCCTTGTAATCGAACGGACGGGCGATCTTGATATTCACCGTCGAGCCGACGCCGCCTGACTGGTAGCGCGCGGTGGCGGACTTGTAGACCTCGACGCCCGAGACCAGTTCGGACGCCAGCGTGTCGAACGAAAAGGCCCGGCCAGAAGCCTGGCTGGGGTCTGTCGGAGTGGCAATCTGGCGGCCATTGACGAGGACCGTGTTGAACTCCGGCCCGAAGCCGCGAACGGTAATGAACGCGCCTTCGCCGCCCGAACGGTCGATCGAGACGCCGGTGATGCGCTGCAGCGATTCGGCGAGGTTGGCGTCCGGCAGCTTGCCGATGTCCTTGGTCGAGATCGCATCGACGATGCCCGATGCGGCCCGCTTGATCCCGCGCGCATTGTCGAGGCTGCCGCGCAGGCCAGTCACCACGATGGGCTGGGGCTCGGGTTCCGGTTCGGCGGCTCTGGCAGCCCCCGCGGGCGCGGGTTCGGCGGCCTGCGCGGCGAGGGCCACCGGCGCGGCGCTCACTGGCTGGCGTGCGGTGATCTGTCTTCCGACCACGGCGAAGGTCGCCGGGCCGGTCTGGCGCACGGCAAGGCCGGTGCCGGCAAACAGGCGATCAAGCGCTTCGCTGACGGTCAGGCGCCCGCGCACTTCGTTGGTGCGCACGGCATGCGTGAGCTTGCGCGAGGCGATGATCTGGACGTTGGCCTGATGGCCAAGCAGGCCAATTGCGGATTCGGCTGACTGGGCAGGAATGGAGAACTGGCGCAGTTCGGCGTTGGCCTGAGCTACTGCTGGCATCGAAGCTACCGCTACAACGCTCGCAGACGCAAAGAGAATGCCACGTAAAGTGGTCGTCATCACTCATCCCTCCCAAAAGGATTTCATCTCGTTTCAGGTCTTTTTGACCTGCATATCCCTAGAGACATGGGTGTTGGATTTCCTTCTTCACGCTGCGTAAATTATTTGAGCAGGCCCGATTCGCTGGTGCGTTCGACACGGATGGTGCTCGGATCGCTGGTGTTGATCGCCACCGGAAGGGTAACCTTGAGCGTCTGGGCAAATCCCTCAGGATCATCGAGCTTGAACAGACCGTCGAACTGCTCGCCCGCAATCTCCGGGTCTGCGATCACGATCTGCCGCTGGTTGTAGCGGTTGAACTCGTCTGCAGCCTCGCGCAGCGTGGTGCCGTTGAGGTCGATCATGCCGTTGCGCCAGGCAAGCGCGCGGTCCACCGGCGTGGTATCGCCTTCGCGGTAGTGGACCAGCGCCCGTTCCTTGATCACGGCCCGCTCACCCGCGACGATAGTGAGGCGCCGGCTGGCATCCTGATCGGACCAGGTTTCCACCACGCCCTCGGTAACCAGTACTTCGACCCCTTCTTCACGCTTGCGGACCGAAAATGCGGTGCCGACTGCTCTGGCGCGGACAGGGCCAGAGGCGACGATGAAGGGCCGCTCGGCGTCCTTCGCCACGTCGAACCAGGCTTCGCCTTGCAGCAGTTCGATCTCGCGCGCCTTGCGCGAGAGGCTGACCTTCAGCTCGGAGCCCGAGTTGATCGTCATGATCGAGCCGTCATCCAGCGGAACCCGCCTGATCTCGCCGACCCGGGTGACAAATTCGGCATCCTGCGAGAAACCAACCCGGAAGGAGACGAGTGCCGTGGCGCAAGCAGCGACCATGCCGCCCAGCACGCCGCGCCGCATCCACTTGCCGCGCGTATCGTTCGCATGAGCCGGCACTTCGGTGACCTCGGGCTCATGCACAACATCGGGCAGCATCCACGCCGCCTGCGTCTGCAGGAGCAGGCCATGACGGCGCGGATCGGCTGTCAGCCAGCCCTGCAGCGCCGCCTCGTCGGCCTCGCTCCAGTTGCCCGAATCCATCCGGGCAACCCATTCCGCTGCCGTGTCACGATCCGATGATGGGGTTTTATCCGATGCCATCGTTACACCACCCGCCGGCTGTCGCCGGCCGCTTCGGGCTCGCGGTCAATCGCATCCCAGCCACTGCGAATAGCCCGCACGCCGACCCAGACCTGCTTTTCGACGGCCTTCTCGGTAATCCCCATGTGCGCGGCGATTTCGCGCTGGGACCAGCCTTCGATCTTGCGCAGCTCGACGATGCGCCGGCAGCGCTCGGGCAGTTCTGCCAGCAGCGCGCGCACCCGTTCGGACGCCATGCGCGTTGCAACCTGCTCTTCGGGTGTAGGCGTGCCAGTATCACGGTAACTCTCGATCTCGCTGATCGCGTCGAATGGGGCGATCTGCTGCCGTTTGAGCCTCCGCGCGAGGAGGTTGCGACAGATCGAGAAGAAGTAGGCGTGCGCGCAGTCGATGTGATCGACCGTCTCGAGCATCACCACGCGGCAGTAAGCGTCCTGAACCAGCTCATCGACCACGTCGTGCGCGATCCGCCGCTTCACGAACCACGCGCGAATGCGCGGTTCGTGCGGCATGATCTCGCGCGCCACCCACTGTGCCAGCGCACGGCGGCGGTCGAGCTGAGCTCGCAAATCCGGTCCCGTCCCAACCTCCATAAGTTTCGGAGTTTCTCTCTGTTATTGGACATAGAGTCCGGGGCGGGCGATTTCCTTCCGGGGTGCCGCAAAAAAATTCGGGTGTGAAGCCGGGCATCCACAATATTACTTAGATAGCCCCCAGGATGCCCGGCCGAGGCGACATGAAAAATGGCCGACCTGCTTGTGGCAGGCCGGCCATCCCCGGGGGGCTGGGAATTGCGTGGTTGCGGGCTCAGCAGCCCGGGCTGTCATCGTGTTCGTGATCACGATGCTCGAACTTGTGTCCTTCGCGATCCTTGCGCCGTTCATAGTCATCGCGGTCATGATCAAACCGGCGATTGTCGAAGTGCCCGTGATCGCCGCGGTCGCGGTCCACCTTTGCAGGCATAGCGGTCCGGAGCGGAGTCGACGCAGGCGAGCTGAAATGGGCCAATGAAGGAAGGCTCTGCGCAGAACGGCGGACCTCGGCATGGGCCGTGCCTGCGATCAACAAAGTGGCAGTGGCAGTGGCAAGGGGCAGGAGCAGGCGCTTGGAATGGGGCATCGTGGGGTCCCTCTTGTTGGGTTCCCGGCCGTATTGGCTCTCATTGTATTGAAACTTCTTGTTAGGGCCGGGTTACCGGTCATGGTGAATTTCGCCTTACAGTGGGCTGTTTCGGGGTGGAAAAGGCCCGAAAGCCAGCTTTTCCGTGTGGACGAGACGACGTTAACGGGAACGGTTCGGGCCAATTTGCGGCCGCAAAATGTTAAACCGGAAGCATCGTCCATTGCGATTTGGTGCAGGCCTTGCGACATGCTGGTGCCATGACTGATGAAGAAGCCCACGAGCTCACGCACCGCAAATTCTACAAGGCCGAGCAGGAAGCCGGCTTTGTCGAGGCGCACGAATACGTTACCCCACAGCAGCAGGACCCGGCCTATCGGCTCGCCTTCCGCGATACGGACTTCCTGCTGCGCGAGGAACTGCGCCCGGTGCGCTTCCAGCTCGAGCTGCTGAAGCCCGAAATGCTGCTGGATGAGGCGGGGATCGGCTCCACGCTCGTCATGTACGGCTCGGCGCGGATCCCTGCGCCGGAGGAAGCGGACGCGGTGCGCGCGGCAGCGACCACTCCGGAGACGCTGGAGGTCGTCGAGCGGCTGATCGCCAAAGCCCGTTACTACGAGGAGGCGCGCAGGCTGGCGCAGATCGCCAGCCGCAGTGCGGTGGTGGAGGACGGCAAGCGGCAGTTCGTGATTTGCTCGGGTGGCGGCCCCTCGATCATGGAAGCGGCCAATCGCGGCGCGGCGGATGTCGGCGCGGAATCGATCGGGCTGAATATCACGCTGCGGCACGAGCACACGCCCAATGCCTATGTCACCCCGCATCTCTCGTTCCAGTTCCACTACTTTGCGCTGCGCAAGATGCATTTCCTGCTGCGCGCGCGGGCGGTGGCGGCGTTCCCCGGCGGCTTCGGCACCTTCGATGAGCTGTTCGAACTGTTGACGCTCATTCAGACGGGCAAGATGCAGGCGATCCCAATCCTGCTGTTCGGCGGCGCGTTCTGGAACCGTGTGGTCAACTTTGAGGCGCTTGCCGATGAAGGGGTGATCAGCGCGAAGGACCTGGACCTGTTCCACATCGTGGAGACCGCGGAGGAAGCCTGGGGCCATATCACCGCGTTCTACGGGTTGGACTGCGATTGAGCGGGACGCAACGCAAAGGGGGAACGCGGGATGGGTCCATTTGAATACATGATCCTGTTCATTTCGTTTATCTATACGATCGGGCTCACCCACCTGCTTTTCGCGATGACCCGGATGCTGCGGCATCGGCGCTCGCTGATATTTTCGTGGCCCCACTTCCTTTGGATGCTGGTGGCGCTCGTGAACCTCATGCTAAACTGGATTGGGGGTTATGACCTGCATAACGTCGAGAAATTGCCGCTGCCGACGATTGCAATCGGCCTGGGTTTTTCCATCCTCTTGTATTTTCAATGCGCGCTGGTCAGTCCAGACTTCGAGGAGGGTGAAAGTTATGACATGCGGGCATTCCATGAACGAGAAGGCGTTACCTATATCGGCGTAGTCGCCATTTTGGTAATCGCTGCAATTGCGGTTAACTATCTGGAGGGCTTGGCGTTTTCCATTGAAAGCGTCGCGCGGCAAAATCTGTTTGTCAGCGCCATGCTGCCACCTGCGGTCGTCGCGCTGTTCGTGCGCAGAACGTGGGTTCAGATCAGCATGCCGTTGATCATTCTGGTGCTGCAGACGGTGGATACCGTTGTGTTCTACCCCGTTCTTGAGAAAGTCTCCGGCGGCTGATTACCGCACCGCGTGGTGCCCCAGCGGACCATGCCCTGCGCCGAAGCCGGGCGCGGCAAGCAGCGCGGCGCGCACGAACTGGCGGGCCTCTGCCACTGCATCGGCTAGGACAAGCCCCCGCCCCAGATGCGTGGCGATGGCGCTGGAAAGCGTGCAGCCGGTGCCATGGGTGTGGCGCGTCGCGATGCGCTCGGAATCCCAAACGATTTCCCGCACACCATCCGCGCAGCATTTAAAGAGGAAGTCGAAAACACGCGTCGCATTGTCAAAGCGGTACGGAACACCATCGGCCGTTTTGCCGTATGTCTCGCCGCTCAGGATCAAATGCCCGCCCTTTGCTAGGACTGCCGGGCATGGGATCGATTCCATGACGAGTTGCGCAGCAAGGCTTTGTTCGATCTCGTTCGTGATTGCCATGCCCGCAAGCACTTCCAGTTCTTGTGTATTGGGCGTCACGACTGTCGCCAATCGCATTAGCCGCTTGAACGCGGCGATGGTGGCCTCATCGGCCAGCGAGGCACCGCTCGTAGCGATCATCACCGGATCGAACACCACCGGGACCGCGAGCCGTTCGAGCCGCTCGGCCACAACCGCAGCGATTGCGGGCGAACCGAGCATACCGATCTTGACCGCATCGACGCCAAGATCGCCCACGCAGGCATCGATCTGCGCGGCGACCATGGCGGGGCTCGCGGCCTCGACCATGCTGACCCCGGTCGTGTTCTGCGCAGTCAGCGCGGTTACGGCGGTCATTGCATAGCCGCCCAGCATCGTGATCGTCTTGATATCGGCCTGAATGCCCGCGCCGCCGCCCGAATCCGAACCGGCAATGGAGAGCACGCGGGGTGGCTTCATCCCTTGAATTTCCGGACCGTCGAAGGTGGGAACTTGGCATGAAGCGGCTTGGCGCGGCTGGGGCGGTCCATCAGCTCGCCGCCGCAATTGGGGCAGCGGTCATCGAGCGCCTCGGCGCACTCCGCGCAGAAGGTGCATTCGAAAGAACAGATGAACGCACCGGGCGCTTCGGCAGGAAGGTCAGTGCCGCAGCGTTCGCAATCGGGGCGCATTTCGAGCATCGCGGGTTCTCCTCAGGCGGCCTTGCGCACCGCGTCGCAGATCGCGTCGACGACTTGCGCCACTTCGCGCGCATCATCGCCTTCGGCCATCACGCGGATGACGGGCTCGGTGCCCGAGGGGCGGATGACGAGGCGGCCCTTGCCGGCGAGCTGGGCTTCGGCCTCGGCGATCACAGCCTTGACGCTGTCCGCCTCGAGTGGCTTGCCGCCGGCAAAGCGCACATTCTTGAGCAGCTGCGGCACCGGATCGAACAAATGCAGCGTCTCGCTCGCAGGTTTGCCCGAGGCGACAAGGGCCGCGAGAACCTGGAGTGCAGCAACCGTGCCGTCGCCGGTCGTGCCGTGGTCGGTCAGGATCATGTGGCCCGACTGCTCGCCGCCGACATTGTAGCCGCCTTCGCGCATCTTCTCGAGCACGTAGCGGTCGCCCACCGACGTGCGCACAAGGTCGAGACCGAGGCCATTTAGGTAGCGCTCGAGCCCGAGGTTCGACATGACCGTCGCGACCACGCCGCCGCCGCGCAGCGCGCCAGCCTCGTGAAGCCGCCCGCCGATCAGCGCCATGATCTGGTCGCCGTCGACCGTCTGGCCTTTCTCGTCAACCACGATCAGCCGGTCCGCATCGCCATCGAGCGCGATGCCGATATCGGCGCGCACTTCGCGTACGCGGGCCTTGAGCGCATCGAGGTGCGTCGAGCCGACGCCGGCGTTGATGTTCTTGCCATTGGGCTCGACGCCGATGGCAATCACTTCGGCGCCGAGTTCCCACAGCGCGGAGGGGGCAACATGGTAGGCCGCGCCGTTCGCGCAATCGACCACGATGCGCAGGCCATCGAGCCGGACATTGTGCGGGAGCGAGGCCTTGACCGCGTGGATATACCGGCCGCGCGCGTCCTCGATGCGGCGGGCGCGGCCGACATCGTTGGCGTCCGCCAGCGGCAGGTCCTGCTCGATCATCGCCTCGATCGCGAGTTCGGCTTCGTCCGACAGCTTGAAGCCGTCGGGCCCGAACAGCTTGATTCCGTTGTCCTCGAACGGGTTGTGACTGGCCGAAATCATCACGCCGACATCGGCGCGCATCTCTCGCGTGAGCAGCGCGACCGCGGGCGTGGGCATCGGCCCGAGCAGCACCACGTCCATGCCGACGCTGGTGAAGCCCGCGGTCATCGCGTTTTCCAGCATGTAGCCCGAAAGGCGCGTGTCCTTGCCGATCACCACGCGGTGGCGGTGATCACCGCGCAGGAAATAGGTGCCGGCCGCCTGGCCCACTTTCATCGCGGTTGCTGCCGTCATCACGCCGGCGTTGGTCCGGCCCCGGATCCCGTCAGTGCCGAAGAATTTGCGTGCCATGGCCTGAAACATATCCTTGTTAGCTGCGCCGATCGGCGCGGATTGCCTTATGCCCCTACACGCTTAATGTCACCGCCCCATGAACCAACCGATTAACGATCCGTCATCCCCCGCCCCTTTGTCGGACAGTGCCGCCCGTTCGGCGAGTCCCCTGCCGGAGATCACCAAAGTCCCCACGCTGTGGACGTTTGTCGGGCTGGTTGCCGGGCTCGGGCTCGGCCTGCTCACGGTGATGCGCGCGCCCGGCGCGCTCGTGCCCTTGCTCGCGGTGGCGGAGCCAGTGGGCGACATGTGGCTGCGCGCGCTGCGGGCCACGATCATTCCGCTGGTCGTCTCGCTGCTGTTCATGGGCGTAGTGCAGACCGTGGCTGCGGCCCGCGCTGGCGCCATGGCGCGGCGCGCGCTGGGCTGGTTCTACCTGATCCTCGCGGGCGGATCGGCGATGGCGGCTTTCGTGGTGCCCGCGCTGTTGGCCCTGATCCCCAGCCCGCCCGGCGCGGCCGAAGCGCTGCGCGCCGGCATGGCGGCCAGCTCTGCGCAAGCAACGGGATCACTCCCGGGCGTTGGAGACTTTGTCGCCTCGTTCGTGCCCGCGAACGTGTTTGCCGCTGCCGCCAATGATCAGATCCTGCCACTCCTGCTCTTCACCGCCATCTTCGCGGTCGCCGCCGCGCGGCTCGCGAACCATCAGCGCGAGAACTTGCTGACTTTCTTCGAGGCCGTCGGCGGGGCGACACTGGTGGTGGTCGGCTGGATCCTGTGGACCGCGCCCGCCGGCGTCTTCGCGCTGAGCTTCGCCGTCGCGGCGCATACTGGCACGGCGGCGATCGGCGCGCTGGCGCACTATGTGTTGATCGTCACGCTGACGGGCACGGTGATGTTCCTCAGCGCCTACCCCATTGCCGTGCTGTTCGGCCGCCAGCGGCTCGGCGCCTTCGCCCGCGCCGTGATCCCGGCGCAGGCGCTGGCGCTTTCGACGCAGTCTTCGCTCGCCTCGCTCCCGGCAATGCTTGGCGCCTGCCGCCAGCTCGGCATTCGCGACCGCGCCGCCGAGTTCACCTTGCCGCTGGCCGTCGCGCTATTTCGCGGCACCGGCCCGGCGATGAATTTTGCCGTCGCGATCTACCTCGCGCACTGGCTGGGCGTGCCGGTCGACGGCTGGCACATGCTGGCGGGTTTCGCGGTCGCCTCGGTGATGAGCTTCGGCGCGGTCAGCCTGCCCGGCGCGATCAGCCTGGTTACCTCATGCGGGCCGATTGCGCTCGCGATGGGCGTGCCGGTCGGGCCGCTGGCGCTGCTGGTGGCGGTGGAAGTCCTGCCCGATCTCATGCGCACGCTGGGCAATGTAACGCTCGATGTAGCGGTTACGGCGGTGGTCGATGCCATGCCCGGCCTCGACGACGAGCCGGTC
>CAILIO010000072.1 GCA_903834285.1 uncultured Sphingomonadales bacterium
GGCCGGTGCGCAGCCCGGAAAGATCGCTCCGCAGCGACTCCACCGCGCCCTTCATGCGGCGTTCGAGATCGGCCTTATCGAACTTGGCCATGGATCAGACTTCCTTCTTAAGCGCTCATCTTCTGAACGATGGTCTGCGTGCCCTGCCCCGCCAGCACGCGGGCAAGATTGCCCTGCTCGCGGATCGAGAACACCACGATGGGGATGGCGTTGTCGCGGCACAGCGCCACGGCAGAAGCGTCCATCACCTTGAGATTATCCGCCAGCACCGTGTCGAAATCGACGGTGTCGTAGCGCTTGGCGTTCGCATTCTTCTTGGGGTCGTCATCGTAGACGCCGTCGACGCTGGTGCCCTTGAACAGCGCGTCGCACTTCATCTCGGCAGCCCGCAGCGCGGCGCCGGAATCGGTGGTGAAGTAAGGGGCGCCGACACCCGCGGCGAAGATCACCACGCGGCCCTTCTGGAGATGCCGTTCGGCACGACGGCGGATCACCGGCTCGCAGACTTCGTCCATCTGGATCGCCGACTGCACGCGGGTTTCGACGCCGATCTTTTCGAGCGCGCCCTGCATCGCCAGTGCGTTCATGATCGTGGCGAGCATGCCCATGTAATCGGCCTGCGCGCGGTCCATCCCCTTGGCCGCGCCCGCCATGCCGCGAAAGATGTTCCCGCCGCCTATCACGAGGCACAGCTCGAGCCCGGTATCGCGCGCCGCCTTCAGTTCCTCGGCCATCTGCCCAACGAAATCGGTATCGATGCCGAAGGGCTGGCTCCCCATCAGCACTTCGCCCGAAAGCTTGAGCAGTACGCGCTTTAGGGGGGGAAGGCTCATCGTCCGGGAAAACTCGTAATAAAGGGAAGCGCCGCCCTTATACGCACGGGGCGGCGCGTGCCAAGGGCGCGGGCACAGGTTTGTGCGCCCCCGCGTGCCGCGATGCGCGGCGGCGCTCCCGGGCGAGCGGGAGCGCCGCCGACGCCGCAGACTTACTTGATGCCGGCAGCCGCAGCGACTTCGGCCGCGAAGTCGGTCGCTTCCTTCTCGATGCCTTCACCAAGCTGGAAGCGGACGTAGTCGACCAGCGTGATCTTGGCACCGGCCGCCTTGCCGGCGGCCTCGACGACCTGCGAGACCGGCGTCTTGTTGTCCATGACGAAGAGCTGCGAGAGCAGTGCGTTGTCCTTGGCGAACTTGGCGATCGCGCCATCGACCATTTTGGCCTGCACTTCGGCGGGCTTGCCGCTTTCGGCCGCCTTTTCCGCGGCGATCTTGCGCTCGCGCGCGATCATCTCGGGATCGAGGTCATCGGCATTCAGCGCCTGCGGGAAGGCCGCTGCGATGTGCATCGCGATCTGCTTGCCGAGCGGCTCGAGCACGTCGGCACCGGCTTCCGATTCGAGCGCGACGAGCACGCCGATCTTGCCGAGGCGCGGTGCAGCGGCGTTGTGCATGTAGGGCACGACGAGGCCCGAGGAGACCGAAACGGTCTTCATGCGGCGAACCTGCTGGTTTTCACCGATGGTCGCGACGTTGTTGGTCAGCTTGTCGACCACGGTGCCGCCATCGGGGTAGGCCGCAGCCTTGAGCGCCTCGACGTCGTCCGCGCCAAGGCCAAGCGCGGCTTCGGTGGTCTTGCGCACGAAGTCCTGGAACTGCTCGTTCTTGGCGACGAAGTCGGTCTCGGAATTGACCTCGACGGCCACACCGCGGGTGCCCGAAACGGCAACGCCGACGAGGCCTTCGGCGGCCGTGCGGCTCGACTTCTTGGCAACGGCGGCAAGGCCCTTGGCGCGCAGCGCGTCAACCGCAGCTTCGATATCGCCAGCGCTCTCGTCGAGCGCCTTCTTGCAATCCATCATGCCCGCGCCAGTGCGCTCGCGCAGGTTCTTCACGTCAGCGGCGGTATAAGCCATTGCGGTGATCCTTCTTGTCTCGTGAATAGTGGTTAGGCCGCAGCACTGCCGCGGCCCGTAAGGCCTGTCAGGGTCAGTTCGGTGACGGCGCCTTGACAATTACCGTCAAGAGACGCCGCCAACCGAACAAGACGCAATCAGGCTTCGGCCGGCTCGGCCGCAACTTCTTCGGCAAGCGGCTCGTCCATCGCACCGAGGTCCGCGCCCGAAGCGATCGCGGCATCGCGGCCGCCGCGGGTGGCGGCAGCGGCAATGGCTTCGCAGTAGAGGCGGATGGCGCGGCTGGCGTCGTCGTTCGCTGGAACCGGGAACGAGATGCCATCGGGCGAAACGTTCGAATCAAGGATCGCCACGACCGGGATGCCGAGAACGTTGGCTTCCTTGATCGCCAGCTCTTCCTTGTTGGCGTCGATCACGAACATCACGTCGGGAATGCCGCCCATGTCGCGGATGCCGCCGAGCGAAAGCTCGAACTTGTCACGCTCGCGGGTAAGCTGGAGCACTTCCTTCTTGGTGAGACCGGCAGTGTCGCCCGAAAGCTGTTCTTCCAGCGCCTTGAAGCGCTTGATCGAGCCCGAGATCGTCTTCCAGTTGGTGAGCATGCCGCCCAGCCAGCGGTGGTTGACATA
>CAILIO010000073.1 GCA_903834285.1 uncultured Sphingomonadales bacterium
ACGCTGACCGAGAGCAGCATCACGTTCATGCAGGCGAAGGCCGCCACCGCGAGCGGCGCCAGCAATTCGCGCGAGGCCGAGGGCGGCTCGAGCACATCCTCGCGCGGCTCGGCGGCAAAACCAACGCCCGCCAGAGCGGCGACCAGTTCGGGAATTTCCACCCCGCTTGCATGATCGATCGCGATAGTCCGCGCCGTCAGGTTTGCCCGCGCCGAAGCGACGCCCGGCACCGCGCCCAGCGCGCGCTCCACCTTCCCCATGCAGCCCGCGCAGTGCATCGAAGGCACTGCGAGTACGGTGCGGCTGATGTCGGGCGCAAGGCGTGCCGATGCCGCGTTCACAGCGCGTCATCCTCGCCATGCCAGACATGGCCCCGCGCGCGCACTTCCATTCCCACATGCCAGCGGCCCGCCGGCAGCGCCGCTTCATAGATGCCCGGTGCGACCTCGCGCGGGGTCATCACCACCGCCGCCCTGGCGCCCAGCGGATGATCCGCCTGCGCGCGCACCGCCGCGCCCGTCAGCAGGTGTCCGCTCGCATCGCTCAGCGTGAAGCGCACAGTCCCTGCGCCCTCGCGCGCAATCGCCATGTGCCAGCCCAGCGCCTTGTCCGCCTTTGCCGCGCCCAGCCAGCCATTGAATTCCTGGCTCGCGACATAGGAATTCTCAACCACCGTCCCGCTGAAGGTCGAGACCGCGAGGTTGGCGAGCAGGATGTTAACCGCGATCACCACACCGAAGAAGCCGGTCATGACGAGGGCCATGTGGCGCCCGGTAAAGGGTCGTGCCGAAAGCTGGGTCATTACTCGTGCTCCTCCTGTTCATGTTCATTTCCGGGCGCGGCAAAATGCGTTTCGCGGCGCACCGGCCGGCCTTCGTGATCGAGCGGCGTCGCTTCCAAAGTGAAGTTCTGCGGCCGGGCGTGCGCTGCGGGAACCACCGCATAGAGCCGCACTTTCGCGGTGCTGTCGGACGGCACCGCGACATCGATGGCGCCCTGTGCCGCACCCGGCGCCATCTCGTCGGTATAGAGCGCAGCGCCCCGCAGACCTTCGGCGACGATGCGCAGGGTGCGCGGGCGGTCTTCCATGTTGCGCAGCGCCAGCGTGAAGGCGTTGCGCACTGCCCCGCCCGAAAGCTGGACGAATTCCGGATTACGCTCGCGCGCCACCGAGAGCGTCAGCCGCTCGCGCGCACCAAGCATGAACAGCAGCGCAAGGCCGATCCCGCCCCACACGGCGAAATAGGCAATCAGGCGCGGGCGGAAGAGCACTTTCGCGACGGGCCGTGCAGGCTCGCCCTTGAGCTCGCGGTCTGCATCGATGAGCGTGCAATAGTCGATCAGGCCGCGCGGACGGCCCACCGAGACCATTGCCCGGTCGCAGGCATCAACGCAGAGCGCGCAAGTGATGCAGCCGATCTGCGGCCCCTCGCGGATGTCGATCCCGGTCGGGCACACCGCCACACACTGCTTGCACTCGATGCAGTCGCCCATCGGGCTTGCCGCACCTTTCGCTTCCTTCAAGGACCCGCGCGGCTCGCCCCGCCAGTGCTTGTACGTCACGGTGAGCGAGTTCTCGTCGAGCATCGCGGTCTGGATGCGCGGCCAGGGGCACATGTAGATACACACCTGCTCGCGCATGAAGCCGCCGAGCCAGAATGTCGTGAAGGTCAGAATGCCGGTCGAGGC
>CAILIO010000074.1 GCA_903834285.1 uncultured Sphingomonadales bacterium
ACACCGTGCGCGGCAACGTCAACTGGATGAACGCGCGCCGCCGCACCATGGAATCGGAGCTGCTCGGCCCCGATCTCGACAAGATGTGGCCGCTCATCCCGCACGGCCAGTCGGACACCGCCAGCCTCGACAACGCGCTCGAGCTGCTGCTCGCGGGCGGCTACAGCCTTGCCCATGCGGTGATGATGCTGATCCCCGAGGCATGGTCCGGCAACCCGCTGATGTCGTCCGCGCGCCGCGCGTTCTATGAATATCACGCCGCGCTGATGGAGCCGTGGGACGGCCCCGCCGCCGTCGCCTTCACCGATGGCCGCCAGATCGGCGCCACGCTGGATCGCAACGGCCTCAGGCCCGCGCGCTTCTCGATCACGCGCGATGACCTTATCTGCATGGCCTCGGAAAGCGGCGTCCTGCCCTTCCGTGAGGAAGATATCGTGCGCAAGTGGCGGCTCCAGCCGGGCCGCATGCTGCTGATCGACCTCGAGGAAGGCCGCATCATCGAGGACGAGGAAATCAAGGCGCAGCTCGCCGGCGAATATCCTTACGAGGAATGGCTGCACGCCGCGCAGTACAAGCTCAAGGAACTGGCCGAAGTCGAGCCCGAACAGGCCGCGCTCCCGGTCACGACCGAAGCGCTGCTCGATCGCCAGCAGGCCTTCGGCTACACGCAGGAAGACATCGCCCGGTTCCTCGAGCCAATGGCGACGACTGGCGATGATCCGATCGGCTCGATGGGGACCGACACGCCGATTGCCGTGCTGTCGGACCGCTCGCGCCTGCTCTACGATTACTTCAAGCAGAACTTTGCGCAGGTCACCAACCCGCCGATCGATCCGATCCGCGAGGAACTGGTCATGAGCCTCGTCTCGATGATCGGGCCGCGCCCCAACCTGCTCGGCCACGATGCCGGCACGCACAAGCGCCTCGAAGTCGATCAGCCGATCCTCACGAACGCCGACATCGCCAAGATCCGCTCGGTCGAAGCCGCGCTTGACGGCGCATTCCGCACCGAGACGATCGACACGACCTGGGACGCGAAGAGCGGGGCCGCCGGCCTCGAAATGGCGATCAAGGAAATGTGCTGGGCCGCGACCGAGGCCGTGCTCGCCGACAAGAACATCCTTATCCTGTCCGACCGCGCGCAGAACGAGAGCCGCATTGCCATGCCGGCGCTGCTCGCCACCGCCGCCGTCCACCACCACCTCGTCCGCCAGGGCCTGCGCATGCAGACCGGCCTCGTCGTGGAAACCGGCGAAGCGCGCGAAGTGCACCACTTCTGCGTGCTCGCGGGCTACGGTGCCGAAGCGATCAACCCCTACCTCGCGTTCGAAACGCTGGAATCGATCCGCGTGGCCCGCGAACTGCCGCTCTTGTCCTATGAGGTCGAGAAGAACTACATCAAGGCGGTTGGCAAGGGCATCCTGAAGGTCATGTCCAAGATGGGCATCTCGACCTACCAGTCCTATTGCGGTGCGCAGATCTTCGATGCAGTCGGCCTCAGCTCGGCCTTCATCGACAAGTACTTCACCGGCACCGCCACCATGATCGAAGGCGTCGGCCTCACGGAGATCGCCGAGGAAACGGTGCGCCGCCACGCCGCCGCTTATGGTGACAGCCCGCTCTACCGCAAGATGCTCGATGTCGGCGGCATGTACCAGCTGCGCCTGCGCGGCGAGGAACATGCCTGGACGGCGGAAAACGTCGCCGCCCTCCAGCACGCCGTGCGCGGCAATATCCCGGACAAGTACCGGGAGTTCGCGCAGACGATCAACGACCAGTCGGCGCGCATGCTGACGATCCGCGGTCTGCTCGATTTCAAGCCCGCGAACGATCCCGTGCCGCTGGACGAGGTCGAACCGGCAAGCGATATCGTCAAGCGCTTCGCCACGGGCGCGATGTCGTTCGGCTCGATCAGCCGCGAGGCGCACACCACGCTCGCCGTGGCGATGAACCGCATCGGCGGCAAGTCCAACACCGGCGAGGGCGGCGAAGAGCCTGATCGCTTCGTCCCGCTGCCCAATGGCGACTCCATGCGCTCGGCGATCAAGCAGGTCGCGAGCGGCCGCTTCGGCGTCACCACGGAGTATCTCGTCAACGCCGACGACATCCAGATCAAGATGGCCCAGGGCGCCAAGCCCGGCGAGGGCGGCCAGCTGCCGGGTGACACGGTCGACAAGGTGATCGGCAAGACCCGTCACTCTACCCCGGGTGTCGGCCTCATCTCGCCGCCGCCGCATCACGATATCTATTCGATCGAGGATCTCGCCCAACTGATCCACGACTTGAAGAACGTGAACGGCAAGGCGCGCGTCTCGGTCAAGCTCGTCTCCGAAGTCGGTGTCGGCACCGTCGCGGCGGGCGTTTCGAAGTGCAAGGCGGACCACGTCACGATCTCGGGCTACGAAGGCGGCACCGGCGCTTCGCCGCTCACCTCGCTCACCCACGCCGGCAGCCCCTGGGAAATCGGTCTTGCCGAAACCCAGCAGACCCTGCTGCTCAACAACTTGCGCAGCCGCATCGCGGTGCAGGCCGATGGCGGGTTGCGCACCGGGCGCGATGTCGCGGTCGCTGCGCTGCTCGGCGCGGACGAGTTCGGCTTTGCCACGGCCCCGCTCATCGCGGCGGGCTGCATCATGATGCGCAAGTGCCACCTCAACACCTGCCCGGTCGGCGTCGCCACGCAGGACCCTGTGCTGCGCGCACGCTTTACCGGCCAGCCCGAGCACGTGATCAACTACTTCTTCTTCGTCGCGGAAGAACTGCGCGCCCTGATGGCCGAGCTGGGCTTCCGTACCGTCGGCGAGATGGTCGGCCGCGTCGATTGCCTCGATACCCGCGCCGCGATCACGCACTGGAAGGCGCGCGGTATCGACTTGTCGCGCCTGCTCCACCGCGTCGAACCCGCGCCGGGCACCACGCTCGGCTGGAGCGGCCGGCAGGACCACGGCCTCGATGCCGCGCTCGACAACGTGCTCATCGCCGCTGCCGAGCCCGCGCTCGAGCGCGGCGAGGCAGTGCGCATCGAGCACAAGGTGCGCAACGTCAACCGCACCGTCGGCGCCATGCTCTCGGGCGAAGTGGCCAAGCGCCATGGCCACCGCGGCCTGCCTTCGGGCACGATCCACATCACGCTCTCGGGCGTGGCGGGCCAGTCGTTCGGCGCCTTCCTCGCCCACGGCGTTACGCTCGATCTCACCGGCGATGCCAACGACTACGTCGGCAAGGGCCTCTCCGGCGGCCGCGTCATCGTCCGCCCGCCCGCGCACGTCGAACGCGCCGCGAACGAGAACATCATCGTCGGCAACACCGTGCTGTATGGCGCCATCGCGGGCGAGGCCTACTTCAACGGCGTCGCGGGCGAACGCTTCGCGGTGCGCAATTCGGGCGCCGTCGCGGTGGTCGAAGGCACCGGCGATCATGGCTGCGAATACATGACCGGCGGCGTGGTCGTCGTGCTCGGCAATACGGGGCGCAATTTCGCCGCGGGCATGTCGGGCGGCGTCGCCTATGTCTATGATCCGGAAGGCCGCTTCCCGCAGCTGTGCAACGCCGCGATGGTGGACATTCTCGCCGTCCCTGCAGAGCGTGACGAGGAAGACGGCACCGGCCGCCCGCAGCAGCGCGGCGTGGACGTCACCGATTTCGGCATGGGCGACATGCTCCGCCACGATGCGGAACGCCTGCGCATTCTCGTCGAGCGGCACCATCTCCACACCGGTAGCAAGCACGCCCGCGCGCTGCTCGACAATTGGGCCGAGGCGCTGCCGCACTTCGTCAAGGTCATGCCGCGCGATTACGCCCGCGCACTGCGCTTGGCTGAAGCTGAGCGCACCGCAGCCGCCAGCGTCGCCGCAGAATAATCTCAGGGTATCAATAACATGGGCAAGGCAACCGGCTTCCTCGAAATCGATCGCAAGGATCGCTCCTATGACGCGCCGCAGGAGCGTCTGAAGCACTACCGCGAGTTCGTCATCCCGCATGACGACACCACGCTCAAGGGCCAGGCGGCGCGCTGCATGAACTGCGGCATCCCCTATTGTCACAACGGCTGCCCGGTGAACAACCAGATCCCGGACTGGAACCACCTCGTCTACGAGAACGACTGGCGCACCGCGCTCGATAATCTCCACTCGACCAACAACTTCCCCGAATTCACCGGCCGCATCTGCCCCGCCCCGTGCGAGGCGGCCTGCACGCTCAACCTTGTCGACCAGCCCGTCACCATCAAGTCGATCGAATGTTCGATCGTCGACAAGGGCTGGAAGGAAGGCTGGGTCGAACCGCAGGTGCCCGCGCACAAGACGGGCAAGACCGTCGCCGTCGTCGGTTCGGGCCCTGCCGGCATGGCCTGCGCGCAGCAGCTCGCCCGCGCCGGCCACTCGGTCACCGTGTTCGAAAAGTCGGACCGCGTCGGCGGCCTGCTCCGCTACGGCATCCCCGATTTCAAGCTCGAGAAGCACCTCATCAACCGCCGCCTCGTCCAGATGATGGCCGAAGGTGTCGAATTCCGCACTTCGGTCGAAGTCGGCGTCACGGTCTCGGTCGCCAGCCTGCTGGAAAACTTCGACAAAGTCGTTCTCGCTGGCGGCGCGGAAGATCCGCGCCCCATCGGCATCCCCGGCTTCGAACTCCCCGGCGTGCGCTACGCCATGGAATTCCTCACCCAGCAGAACAAGCGCGTGGCGGGCGATGATGAAATCCGCGCCGCCCCGCGCGGCACGCTCACCGCCACCGGCAAGCACGTCGTCGTCATCGGCGGCGGCGATACCGGGTCGGATTGCGTCGGCACGTCCAACCGCCAGGGCGCGCTCTCGGTCACCCAGCTTGAAATCATGCCGCGCCCGCCCGAAAAGGAAGACAAGGCGCTCACCTGGCCCAACTGGCCGCTCAAGCTGCGCACCTCTTCCAGCCACGAGGAAGGCGTCGAACGCGAATTCGCCATCCTCACCAAGCGCGTGCTGGGCGAAAACGACGTCTCCGGCCTCGAATGCGTCCGCGTGGAGTGGCAGAACGGCAAGATGGAGGAAGTGCCCGATAGCACTTTCGTCATCCCCGCCGATCTCATCTTCCTCGCCATGGGCTTCACCGGCCCGCGCAAGCAAGGCCTGCTCGAACAGTCCGGCGTCGAACTCGACGCGCGCGGCAACGTGAAGGCCAACACTAGCGACTACCACACCAGCCACGAACGCATCTTCACCTGCGGCGACATGCGCCGCGGCCAGAGCCTCGTCGTCTGGGCCATCCGCGAGGGCCGCCAATGCGCCCGCGCCGTGGACGAAGCGCTGATGGGCGTCAGCGAACTCCCGCGCTGAGGAAGATTTGGCTCCGTTCGCTGAAAATCGCCCCAGCGGCGGCGTGCATTCAACCTTGAATTAACCTCGATTTGCTACCGGATCGGACCATGACCGGTCCGAAGGAGT
>CAILIO010000075.1 GCA_903834285.1 uncultured Sphingomonadales bacterium
AAGGCGCGGAGATGGACTTCAACCTGCGGCTCGGCGGGCTCAACCTGTCGGGTTCGGGCGCGCTGATCGATGGCAAGCTCACCACCGATTTCTGCTCTTTCGATGCCAACGGCAATCCCGATTGCACGCTCGGCGTGATCGCCGCGGCCAAGGGCACCCCGCTGCCGATCCAGCCCAAGTTCAAGGGCAACATGACCGCACGCTACGAGTTTGACGTGGGCAAGGCCAAAGCCTTCGTCCAGGGCTCGCTCAACCACCAGTCGGGCACCCGCTCGTACCTCACCACGAACGAGGCGAATCTGCTCGGCCGGACCGACGGGTTCGAGACGTTCGACTTCTCGTTTGGCGCTAAAGTCTCGGGCTTTGATGTCTCGGCCTTTATCGACAACGCTTTCGACAAGCGCGGCATCCTCAGCATCAACACGGTCTGCACCCCGTCGATCTGCGGTGCTGGCCGGCGCTTCTATCCGATCAAGCCGCAGGTGTTCGGCATCAAGCTCGGCCACGATCTGTAAGGCGAAGCGCGGGCGTCCTCTTGTGAGGGCGCCCGCTTTTTCTTACGGTCGATCCAGCACATACCCCAGCGAACGCACAGTGCGCAGCGGATAGCCTGCGCCCGCCTCGCGCAATGCGCGGCGCAGCCGGCTGACCCAGGCATCGACAGTGCGCTCGTCGATCGGCTGGCCTTTCTTGCCCAGCGCGGCGATCAGCTGCGTGCGGCTGAAGACCTGGCCCGGCTGTTCCATCAGATAGCGCAGCAATCTCAGTTCATTCGGCATCAGCGGCACCGGCTTGTCGCGCCAGCGCGCCTGCAGTGCGGTCAGATCAAGCGAGAGGTCGCCCAGCTTCAGCGCGCGGGCCGGTGCCTCGCGCTCGGGCAGCTGGACCGACAGCACCCGGTCCAGCACTGCGGCGCGATCGATCGGGCCGAGAATATAGTCGTCCGCCCCGGCGCGCAGCGCGCGGCGCTTGACCTCCGCATCGTCCTCTTCCAGCACGAGCGTGATATGCGCGGTCTCTGTCTGTGCATCACAGCGCAACCGGCGGCATAGCTCCAGTCCCGAAAGCTCGGGCAGCAGCCAGTCGACGAAAGCCCAGGGGCTGCCATCGAGCAGCGGCGGGGGCGCAGACCAATTCCAGGCGTGGAACACCACCTTGAGGTCGCCGTGTACGAAACTGTCCTGTCCGCCCGGAAGCGCATTGGTCAGGAGGATATCGATCTGCCGCATCGGAGCCGGTTCCCACGTCTGCGGGCAATGGGCCCGCGCGGGCTATTTGTCGCCCGTGTGTGACGGCACCATGACGATGTGACAGCGCGTTCAATCTCCACCTGTTGCAGCAGCGGGAGGGGGCGGGGGTGGGCCAGCGCGGCGGGGCTAAACCGGCAGCCCCACATAGTTTTCCGCAATGCTGGCCTGCGCGGCATCGCTTGAGGCAATGTAGTCAAGTTCGGCCAGCTGCATCGCCCGTTCGAACGGCCCGTCTTCGGGGAAGCGGTGCATCAGCTTGGTCAGCGTCCAGCTGAAGCGCTCGCATTTCCACACGCGCTTCAGCGCGCGCGCCGAATAGGTGGCCACCGCATCGTTGTCGCGATGCAGGAAGTATCCGCGCAGTGCTTCCACCGCATAGTGCACGTCGCTCGCCGCCAGGTTCAGTCCCTTGGCGCCTGTCGGCGGCACGATATGCGCCGCATCGCCGCACAGCAGCAGGCTGCCATGGCGCATCGGCTCGAACACATAGGACCTCAATGGCGCGATCGATTTCTCCAGCGCGGGGCCGCGCGTCATGTTCGCCGCCGCCTCGGGCCCCAGCCGCACCGCCAGCTCGTCCCACAGGCGCTCGTCGCTCCAGTCCTCGATCCGCTCGGTCAGCGGCACATCGATATAGTACCGGCTGCGCGTCTTGCTGCGCATCGAGGCGAGCGCGAAGCCGCGCTCGTGGTTGGCATAGATCAGCTCGTGGTTGCATGGTGGCACGTCGGCCAGAATGCCCAGCCAGCCGAAGGGATAGACGCGCTCGACCTCGCGCCCCGCCGAGGCCGGGATGGCCTTGCGCGAAGGGCCATGGAAGCCATCGCACCCGGCAATGAAGCGCGCCGTCACCCGCTCCACCCGGCCATCGCGGCGGAAGGTGACGGATGGCGCGTCGCTCTCGATATCATGCAGCGCGACATCCTCGGCGCCGCTGACGTGGGCTTTTCCGGGCGGACACGTCGAGCCTGGCGAAACCATTGCGCAAGCCGCGCGCCGCGAATGCCGCGAAGAATTGGGACATTGCCCGCCGGGCCTCGCCCGCGTGCTGTGCC
>CAILIO010000076.1 GCA_903834285.1 uncultured Sphingomonadales bacterium
AGGATCATGCCGTCGCGCTCGATAACGCCTTTGGAGCCTTCAGGCATGTACGAGGGATGACGGGAGGCCGGAACAGCTTCCCAGCCACGACGGGCCAGATTGACCTGATAGGCCGGATTTTCGGCTCCCAGTACGGTCTTCATCTTCCACTCGTAGGACCATCCATCCGGCACGTCCTTCGGGTCGATGAAGAACTTGTCCGTTCCTTCATCCATGCCGCCGAGGTGTTCGCGGATTTCCGCCGCACGCTTGGCAGCACGGGCGCGCGGGTCATCGTCGCGTACTTCGGGGCGCATTTCGGCGCGTGGAGGGCGACCGGGGCCGCTCTTGATTTCGGTTTCTTCGATCATTGCATCCGTCCTTCGGCCTTCAGGGCCACCAAATTCATCGCATACTCTTTCGCCGTAATGCCTATTGCTTCAGCAATTTCCCGCTGCTCTTTTGTCAGCGTAACGGTGTTTGGCCGCTTGCCGTCACCGCTGCCGCTACGGCTTACCGGGGCTGCCGGCGGGGCTGTCTGACGGCCTCCGGATGCCTTGGCAGCCGCTGCCGTGGCTTCCTCGTGCTGCACCACTGGTTCCTGCTTGCGAAGCTCCAGAATCTTTTCCACGGTCTCGAAATACGAGTCCGAATCGGCAGTGTGCCCGCGAGCAAGGGCCAGATTGTGGGCGGCAATCATTTCCTGCGTCTTGCGCGGATCGCGTGCGTAATCCGGATTGGACCGCACCCAGGCCGCTGAACGGGGCGTTAGCTGCGCCGCCATGGCTTCGACAGGATCAGCAGGACGCGCAACAGGAGGCGGCTCCTTGGCGCGCCTTTCCAGTGACGCCTTGCCGGCCTCCAACTGGATCATCTTGGCCGCATTCTTGGAAAGCTCCTGGTTGATCTCCCATTCGGCGTCCGGATCATTATTGATCCGCGCTTCACGGTATTTCGCCCGTAGAGCCTCGTTGGATTGCTTGACCGTCTCCATGGCCGTCGTGATGAGCTGCAAACGGCTGTCCTGAACCTCTGTGGTCGCCGTGGTGGCCTGCTGGCGGGCTTCATGGGCCTGCCGTTCAGCTTCAATGCGCGCGTCCTCTGAACGCTTCAGGTTGGCCTTGAGGAGTTCGATGCCTTCGTCGGGCGCGATGACCTTCGGGGGCATCTTCGGCGTTGACGACTTTGATTTCGTCGTCCTTCACCTGTGCAGCGGGTTTCGCCGCTTCAGCCTTCGCAGGCTTGCCGGTCGGCGGATCGTCGCCGTCGATTACGATTTCAACATCATCTGGATTTGCCATAAGTCCTCACCAAACGGTATCGGGGTGGCTGACCTTGCCGCGAATCTTCGTATCGTCAAGGATTCGGCATCGGAATTCGTTGACAGTGACAAGCCAGCCATCGGACGGGCGGAAGACGACCCAATCGTTTACTTCCGGGGTTTTGACGCCTTGGAACCACTTGTTTTCCGGGTCTTTGAAGGCGTCCGGACCCAACTGGATGACAAGCCCGACCTTGCCTTGGTGCTCGTCTTCCTGCCGATGCTGCTCGGGGAGGATGATGCCGGACTTGGTTTTCTCCGGGCGCATGTAGATCGCACAGAGGACTTGATTGTGATACAGGCCGAGGTCTGAAATGTCGCCGATCTCGTCAAGAATGGCCTGCTTCGGATCGGTGAAATGCTCCATTACCCTGCTGGATGTCGCTGTCATTTGCTC
>CAILIO010000077.1 GCA_903834285.1 uncultured Sphingomonadales bacterium
CGGCTTCGCTGCGCGCGGCCACCGCGGCCGCGATGGCGCGGCGATTGAAATCGAGCGGGGGCAGGGCGAGCCCGAGCGCGACCGGGATCTTCACGAGGCCGCGTTCCCAGGTATACCCCGGCGAGACCGTGATCTGCGGATATTGCCGCGCCAGCTCGCCGCGCAAGGTGGCTTCGGCGGCCTGATAATCGGCGAGCGCGTGGAGCACATCGGCGCGCGACAGGATCGCCTGGCGCCGCGCCTCGGCATCGGTCGCCACTGCCGGATCGGGCGGAGCATCGAAATCCGGCCAGACCGAGGTGATCCCGGAAAGCGCTTCCGGCCGCACGCCAATGGCGGCCGCGAGCGACTGGTCGGCCTGCCGCGCCGCGCCTTCCGCATCGCGCTGGCGCCGCGTGACATTGACACCCTCGCTGCGGATGCGCTCGGCCTCGCTGCGGCCGATTTCGCCGGCGGCGAGGCGTCGCTCCAACGCCGCGACCTGCCGCGCGCGCAAATCGGCGAGTTGGCCGAGCAGCGTGATCTGGCGCTGCGCGATCAGTGCGCTCACCAATGCCCCGCGCACCGATTGTCTGGTCTGCCACACCGTCTCGGCAAGATCGTAGCGCGCGCCGAGCGTAGCGATGTCGGCCAGGGCCAGCCGCGCCGCGCGCCGCCCGCCCTGATCGAGCGGGATATCGACCGCGCCGCCGATCAGCCAGGGCGAACTTGCGGCGGCATCGCGGGCATATTCGCCGGTCAAGGTCAGCGTGGGTCCTGTAGGCGGCGCATGCGCCGCGCGCGCCCGTGCGGCAGCGGTCTCCAGCGCGGCGCGCTGTGCGGCAATGGCAGGATTGGTCAGTATCGCGGCGACAAAGTAGTCGAGCCGGTCCCAGCCGCTGGCCGGGCGGGCCGCGTCGGGCGCCAGCGCAAGCACGCGCGCCCTGATCGCCTGCCGGTCGATCACGGCCTCATCATGCCGGGCAAGCGCTGCCACGGGCGTGGCAGGCACCGGAGGATAGGCCGCGCAGCCGCCAACGAGGACAAGACCGCCGACTGCCAAGAGGGATCGGCAAAAAAGGAACCATGAACCGCGCATTGGCATTGGTCTTAGCGGCTGCGAACCCGAATGCAGCTTGAAAGTTGCCAATGCGGCTCAGGCGGCCGCGCGGCCACGGTCCCCGAGCGCTGCCTGATAGACTTCCGCCCCGGTAAAGTCGCGGAACGCAAAGCCAAGGCCGGTCGCCGTGCGGGTGAACAGCGCGAAGCCCGAGCGGCTGAGGCAGAAGCGCGTGCCCTCTACTGCGCTGACCGGGCGGACTTGCGAGCCGGAGCCGCAGCAGATGTAATCGAGCCCGTCGCGCCGGATGTGCTGCATGTCGTGATCGTGGCCGTTGATATAGGCGAGCACGCCGCGCCGCTGCAGGATCGGGAGGAGCTGCTCGACCAGTTCGGGCGTATCGCCATGCGAGGAGCCCCCCGAACGCAACGTGTGGTGGCCCGCAACCAGCTTGATCGGCGCTGCCGATGCCGCCAGGGCCTTGTCGAGCCAGGCAAGCTGTGTGGCTGGATCCTGCCCCGCCACATTGACCGCGATCCGCGCCTCGACCTTTTCGCGGTAGCTGTGCACGAGCGGCGAAGTGTCGATCACGAACAGGTCGGTTCCGGTCAGTCCATGTTCCTCGGGGCCAACGCGGTAGTATCGGCTCGGCATGCGCCAGCGCTTGCTGTGGGCGGTATAGTCCACCTCGGCCTGCGGGTTCGTCTTGTAGTCGTGGTTGCCGAGCGCGACGAACCACGGACGCTGCAGGGCCGGATTGGTATAGACATCCTCGAACGAGGTGCGCCACTGCGGATCATCGACCGAGGCGACCCCGCTTTCGTAGAAATTGTCGCCCACCGCCAGCACGAACCCACCATCGAGACCCTGCATGGCAAGGCCCATCTGCACCGCAACATCGCGCTGATGATCGGAACCCCCGCGGCCCCAATCGCCCATGGCGATAAAGCCGGGACGCTGAGGCGCAGGCGGGGCCGCGCCGATGAGCGGCAGGCTGGCCGCCGCCACCAGCCCGCCGAGCGCGGTCCGCCGATCGATGGTGATGCTCATGCCATGCCGCTCCTTGTGGGTCAGAACTTCAAGCGCACACCGGTTTCATAGGTTACGCCATAATATTCAATCTGCTGCGGGCGCGAGGAATCGCCGTAATCATAGCGCAGCGGCGTATTGAGCAGGTTCTTGGCCGAAAAATAAAGCTCGTAGCCTTTGCTGATTTTGTAGCTGCCGGTCAGATCCATGGTGGTACGCGCCGCCTGAATGACGTCGGTCGTGCGATCTCCACCATATGAGAAGAGGCTCGAGCTCACATACTGCGCCGAGAGGCGCACGTTGACCGGGCCCCGCTCATAAGACCCTGCAAGGTTCCACGTCACATGCGATGTGCCTGGCAGGCTGCCATACTGATCGGTGCCATTGGTTGCCGCGCTGTATTCAAGGAAGCGCGACTTGACCAAAGTCAGGTTGGCATCAAGCACCAAGCCGCCCAGAATGCCGGGTAGGAAGGCGAACTTCTGCTGGTAAGCCATCTCGATGCCGCGGGCATAGGCATCTTCATTGACGTAAGTTACGTAGTCACCCTTCACCCCGCCAAAGATTGGATTGTCGACGTTGGTCAACACGTTAGCAAAGATGTAGTTCTTAAATTCCTTATCGAACAGGCCGATCTGGATGATGCCACCACGAGGCATGTAATATTCCAGAGAGAGGTCTAAGTTATTACCGGTGGTGGGCTTCAGATTGGGATTGCCAGCAGCATAGACCGGGCGCGGTGTGGCGGTGAAATCTACCCCGGCATTGCCGCCAGCCTGACTGAAGCCCGGACGGGCAATGCCGGTTGAGTAGGTGGCACGAAGTTGAAGGTCATTGCTGAACTCGTACTTCAATTGAAGTGTGGGAAATACATTCGTATATTTCTTACCATTATTAACAAAGGCAGTGGTGGAATTACCAACTGCGTCCGTTGTCATAAGGTAGTTGCCATACGTGGCGTCAGTTGCTTCAATTCGTACGCCAGTCAGAACATTAAATTTTCCGAATTCGCCTGTATACATCAGGTAGCCAGCCGTCACGTTTTCCTTATCGCGGAAATCGCGGCTGAGGGTTGGACTGAGCGACGGGACATATTGGTTCACGAGCTTCCTGATCGCCTCGAGGTCGATCACCGGCGCACTGGGATAACGGCCAAAATAGTAATTATAGGGCTGCGCTACGCTCGTCGCATAGTCGGATAGGACAATGCTCGACCCTTTTGCGAACGTCTGTGTGTTGCCAAAATCGTCCACGCTTTTGGTGCGGCGGCGGATGCTGATACCGGCCTTGATTTGCCCTTCGCCGCCAAACAACGCGACTGGATATCGAGCGTTGAACGCACCAGCATATTCATGGTCATTGTCGTGTTCGCCGAAGGACGACAACTTCACTTTGCCGTTCGTACCGCCGTACTGGGTTGCATCAAACGACTTGAAAGGAATTGATAGCGCTGAATCTTTGAATAGGTTGAAATTGTACCTATTCGGATTGCTGTTGTTGTAGGTGCCTGTGTAGATGTCAGCCCCGTAGAAGCGGGCTTCGGTGTAATAATCCTGATTGTAAGTGCCCTGCACAAAGCTGGCACGATAATCGATCACCAGTTGTCCGAAATGATCTTCGCCGCCAATGGTTGCCACTGTATTGCGGAACGTTTCCTGCGTGTTCACCGCATCAATCTGTGGCTGGAATCCGTCAGTTTGATATCCGTTCGCATCGGAAGCCGATGGGTTGCCGTCAAACTGGGCATAGAAGTGCTGCTTGTACTGACCTTCAGTGTAGCCAGCGATGTTGAGCCGCGCATAATATTGATGATCAGCGCTGGGGGCGTAGTCGATTTCGCCGCCATAGCCGAAGCGGCGGCGGCTATAGTCGTAGTGCCGGAAATCGACCCGATCAAAATCGCGACCGGTCGAGGAAGTGTAGCTGGGTTCGAGGTCGTCGATCGCGCGCCGGTCATCCTTGCGCGATGCAGTGACGACAAACGAAAGGTCGCCCAGCTTCGCGCCAGCGGCGATGCTCGCCGTGTAGGGTCCGGCACGCCTGTGAAGCGGTTCGTAACCGGCACCCAGTTCCATCTCGATGAAGGGTTTGGTCACGTTCTTGGCAGTACGCGGAGTTATATCGACTTGACCGCCCAGTCCTTCGGCTTCGCGATCAGGCGACAACGTCTTGTAGACCACCAGACCATCGATTGCGCCCGTGGGAACGGTGTCGAACTCCACCGCGCGGCCAGTGCCTGATGCCACGGTGTTCGCCGGATGGGTGCCTACCAGGACCACCCCCCCATAAGTTGCACCGTTGAGATTGGAATCGATCCCCCGAATGTTGACGAAGCGACCTTCGCCTGTGTCGGAGGACAGCGAAACACCCGGAATGCGACCCAGTGCCTCGGCAGAGTTGAAGTCGGGGTACTTCTTGATCGTCTCGATTGCCTGGATGTTGACCAAGACAGGGGCGACCTTCTGGGTCTGGCGAGCCGTCTCTTCTTGGCGCGGTGCCGTCACAACGATCGTGCGCTCGGTCTGATCGACCACGTCGGTGCCGCTGCCGGCTGGCGTCGGGGCGGCGAGGACCGGGCTGCTGACCAAAGCAAGCAAAGCGCTTGAGGCGTACAATACCGTCTTTATTTTCATGTGAAATCAACCCCTGAACCGAACGTGTCAGTCCGCCATGAGCGGACTTTCCCGGGCGGCTTGGGGATTGATTGTTACATTTTTGCCGTTTCTGGCTTGGCCGGTGCAAAGGTTGGGAAAACATAATCTTTCGAGATGGTCATTGGCTCAGCCGGGGCTGACCACGAGTACCTGAAAGCTGCCCGGAAGCATCGCGGGGCGGCCACCGCCGGCAGGCGCGGGGGCGAACCCTGCCGTCGGGAAATAGAGCCGGCCAGTGCGCGGATCGAGCGCGCCGGTGCGGGCACCGATCGCCGTCTTGATCGTGGCCGTGACCGAAGGGCCTTTCGCTCCGTCCAGCGCGATCACGCTCAGCGTGCCGTCGCGGCCGCAGGGGATGAAAGCCAGTCGCCGCGCGGCATCGAGGATCACGGCATCGGGGCCCGCGCCAATCGCAAGGCTGCCGGTCTGCTTGCGGCTTGCGGCATCGACCACCGCGGCCTTGCCATTCGCGCAGGCGCTGATCAGCATGTGGCTGGCCCGATCAAGCGCGAGGCCGGTGGGGCCGGTGCAGTCCGAAAGGCTGATTGCGGCGCCTGCCTTGCCGGTGCGGAGATCGGCGGTCTCGATCTCGTTCTCGTCCTCGTTGTTGATGAAGAGCGTGCCGTCCTCGCCAAGCTGGGCAAATTCGAGACCGGGTTTCAGCGTGATCGTGCGCACCACCGCGCGCTTGGCCACATCGATGACCGAGACCGTGCCAGCCTTGGCGTTCATCACCGCGGCAAGGCCCGAGGCGGCATCGTAGAGCGAGGCATCGGGGTCGGTGCCGGTTGCGATCCGGGCTTCTTCCTTGCCGCTCAGCGTATCGATCAGCCGCACGGTATCGTCGTGCGCGCTGCTGACGAGGAGCATGTGACCGGGCAGGGGCACCACGGCATGCCCTTTGGCGATCTGGCCAAAGGCGCGCACCGTATTGTCGTGCGCGAGATCGATCTCGGTCACCTCGCTGCCGCGGGCGACATAGAGAAGCTGGCTGTCCGGTTCGACCGCAGCGTAATCCCAGCCGCCGTCCGCGGCCTTGATGCCGCCGGTCACGCTGTAAGTCGGGGGTGCGGCGGCGGTGAGCGTTGCGGCAAGGGCGGTGGCGGCAGCAAGGCCGAGAACTTTGCGCATGATCGGATCCAGTTCCAGATGTAGGGTCGGCGCCGCTTATGCGGCAGGAAGCGAGCCCGGCGCGAGCGATTTGCGCGAGCGAGCGCAAAGGTTGGGAAGAATTGTAGAAGCGGCCCCGCGCGGCGGGTGCCGCAGGTGGGTCGGATGCGGTAGAGCGCGAATGTGGTCTGGGACTTGGCGGGACGATGCGAATACTCATTGCCGAAGATGATGCCGATACCGCCGCGCGGATCGCCGACTGCCTGACCGGCCAAGGGCACGAGGTGGCCGTCGCCGCCACTGGCCCGGCCGCGCTGGAACTGGCCTCCATCGGCGTCTACGATGTGATGATTTTCGACCGCCTTCTGCCCGGGCTCGACGGCCTTTCGGTGATGACCTCCTTGCGCGCGCGGGACTGCGCGACACCGGTGCTGATGCTCACCGCGCTTGGCGGCATTGCCGACCGGGTGGAGGGGCTCGAGGCCGGGGCGGACGACTATCTGGTCAAACCCTTTGCACCCGATGAGCTGGTCGCCCGGGTCCATGCGCTGGGACGGCGCCCCGTGCTGGGCGCGGCCATGACCCGGCTTCAGGCGGGTGACATCGTGCTCGATCTCATGCGCCGTCAGTGCAGCCGCGCGGGCCGTTCGGTTCTGCTGCAGCCCCGCGAGTTCGAATTGCTTGAACTCCTCGTGCGCAATGCCGGACGGGTGGTCACGCGCCGGATGTTCCTGGAGACGGTGTGGGGCTTCCGCTTCGATCCGCAGACCAATATCGTCCAGAGCCATCTCAGCCGCCTGCGCTCCAAGTTGCGCGAAGGCTTCGAATCCGATCCGATCGAAACCGTGCGGGGCGAGGGCTATATCCTGCGGACGGGCGGGTAGGGTGGGATGCGCGCAGCCTATCGCATTGCGCTGATCTTCGCTTCGGCTTTCGCGCTGGCGTTCAGCGTGCTGGGCGCGTCGGTCTATCTCGCGGCCAATATCCAGTTTCAGGCCATGCGCGATCGCGACATTTCCCGCGAGATCGGCGAAATGGTCGACGAGACGACCCGTGCGCGGATGATAGACGAAATCGGCGAGCGCGAAGCCGAGAAGCTCGGGCAGCGCTTCGGCTATGCCTTGTTCGAGCCGGCATCGGGCCGCCGCATTGGCGGGGCGCTCGCCATTTCGATGCCGCGAGCGGGGGCCGGCTGGGCGCGCGCCGCCGGACGGTCGGGCGCGGCGGCGCGCTACCGCATCGCGGCAGTCGACTTGCGCTTTGGCGACCGCCTGGTGATCGGGCTGGATTCGCAGCAGATCGAGGAAGTCGATTCCGCGATACTCGTGTTGTTCGGCGGTGCCTTCGTGGTCTTGATCGGGATCAGCGCGCTCGGCGGGTTGCTGCTCGGCCGCTATCTCGACGCTCGCCTCGATCCAGTCGCGGCGACAGCGCGAGCGATCATCGCAGGCGATCTCAACCGGCGGGTTCCGTTACGCGGCCGCAGCGACGAGTTCGAGGAGACTGCCCACGCGATCAATGCCATGCTCGACCGGATCGTGCGCCTGATGAAGAACCTGCGGCAGGTTTCCAGCGATATTGCACACGATTTGCGCACGCCGCTCATGCGGCTGCGCGGGGCGCTGGACCGCCTCGGCACCGATCCCGCTGCCGCCGCGCAGGCCGCCGCCGAAGGCGATGCGCTGCTGTCGCTGTTCGATGCGATCTTGCGCATCAACGAGGTCGAAGGCGGGGCGCTGGCCGAGAGCTTCGTGCCGATAGACCTCTCGCGCCTGATCCGCGAACTGGGCGAGAGCTATGCGGTCGCCTTTGCCGATGAGGATCGCGAGCTGACGGTCAAGGTCTTGCCCGGCATCGTGGTGCGCGGTCATCAGGAACTGCTGGCGCAGGCCGTGGCCAACCTGCTCGACAACAGCCGCATTCACACGCCGCCGGGGAGCGGCGTTTCGCTGGGCCTTGCCATCGCAGGCCGCGAGGCGGTGATTACAGTCGCCGATCGGGGCGCCGGGATCGCGCCGGCGGACCGCGGGCGCATGTTGCAGCGCTTCGTGAGGGGCGACAACAGCCGGTCCACGCCAGGCAGCGGCCTCGGGCTCAGCCTTGTCGCTGCCGTGGTCCACGCCCATCGCGGCGAGATCGAACTCGCCGATGCGGCGCCCGGGCTCACGGTGCGGCTTTCGCTGCCAATCTAGCCAAGCGGCTGGACCGGAGCCGCCGGACTATACCGCCAGGGTCATGGCTCCAATACCGGGATCGGTGCGGCTGATCTGTCCGGTTTCGACCTTGCCCGCACAGCGCCGCGCGAAGGCTGCATTGCCCGCCAGAGTTACCGTGAAATCGTACCAGAGGTCGCTGGCAGCGAGCGGGATGATCCGGCTGACCCGGGCGCCGGGCGGCACCGTGATTTGCGTGTCGCCTCCGGTCCCCGTGCGATAGGCCGCGGCATGTGCGATGTGGAACGTGGCGGCATCCGCGCCGCGGTTGATCAGTTCCACTTCCACGGCCTGCTGCCTGGGCCGTTCGGTCAGCACGATGTCGCCCATATCGCCGGGAGCGCCCGCAAAGCGGCGGAGGAAGCCAGACGGGCCATGGAGCACCAGATCGTAGCGCCCCACCCGGACAGCGTCTGACCATTCGTCATGCACGTACTTGTCTCCGGCACCGATGGTGAAGTGCCAGGGCTCGGCATCGCGCAGGGCGTCACGCACGGTGAACACCGCGCCGATCGGGCCGGTGTTCTCCATCAGGAGGCTGAGGCCTCGCTTCGGATCGGCAGTGCCCTGCACTGCAAAGCGGTAGGGCAGGGGGCAAAGCGCGCGCTGCCCGGCCATCTGGACAGCAGGACGCTGCGAAGTGGGGATGGCAATCGCGGTGCCGGCCTTGGAGCGGGCGACGCGTGCGGCAAAGGCCGAAGTATCGGGAAACGCGGTGCGCCCCGGCCCTCTGGTGCCCGAAGCGAAATCGAAAGCCGAAGTGAGATCGCCGCAAACCGCGCGGCGCCAGGGGCTGATATTGGGCTCGGCGACGCCGAAGCGCTGCTCCATGAGGCGGATCACCGAGGTGTGATCGAACAGCTCGGAGCAGACGCGGCCGCCCCGGCTCCACGGCGAGACCATGATCGTGGGCACGCGGATGCCGAGGCCGATGGGATGCTGCGCGCCGTGCTCGCGCGCCCAGTCGGCTGAGTCCGCCCAGTCCTTGGTTTCGCCCGCCACCGAAACGGTGCTGTGGCCCCGGTAGTCGCCGACCGGCGGCAGCGGGGGCGGCATGTGATCGAAGAAGCCGCCGGCCTCGTCGTAGGTAAGGATGAAGGCGGTGCGTGCGAAAACCTCGGGATGATCGATCAGCGCCTCGATGAGCTTGGCCGTGACGTGCTCGCCCTTCGCCGGCTCGGCGGTTGGGTGTTCGGAGAGATCGGCGGCGGTGACGATCCACGAGACTTGCGGCAGGGTGCCCGCAGCGATGTCGCGGCGGAAGGCCTCGACCAGCTGGGTGCCGTCCGAACGGGTGCGGTCAGGGCCCTGCTTGTGTTCACTGACCCACGTGCGGCCGCGGCGGTAGAGCTCGGATGCCGGATCGCAGGGGCGGAAAGGCGGGAACACTGAAAGCAGGTTATCGCCGAAGTTATCGTATTCCTGATAGACCTTCCAGCTCACCCCGGCCTGCTGGAGACGCTCGGCATAAGTCGTCCAGCGATAGGCACCTGCGCGGAGCGCCTTGTCGGCGGTCATGTCGGCGCTGGGGGTCTCGTCCTCGCCGTAATTGCTCATTTCGGGATCACCGCCGACCGTGCCGCCGCCGTTGCAGCCGGTGAAGAGGTGGAGGCGATTGGGATAAGTCTGCGTCAGGGTCGAGCAGTGGTAGGCGTCGCAGATCGTGAAGGCATCGGCGAGCGCGTAGTAAAACGGGAGGTCGCCCGGGCCGTAGTAGAGCATGCGGTTGTGCAGCTCGTTGCTATGACCCCATCGGTCGTAGCGGCCGCGGTTGACCATGTGGATCGCTTCCTGGTGCGACTGGTCGGCTCCGTCGACGGTGAACGAACGCGTGGTGCGCGAGTCGCCGTGATAGGGAAGGACGAAGCCGTCCGGATGCTGCGAGGAAGGCTGGGCCCAGATCGAATGGCCGCCGGGCAGGCGCACCGGGCGCGGATCGCCGAGGCCGCGCACGCCATTGAGCGCGCCGAAATAGTGATCGAACGAACGGTTTTCCTGCATGTGGATCACGATATGATCGATATCGGCGAGCGAGCCGGTACCTGCCGGAGCAATCGCCATCGCGCGTTCGATCATGCTGGTCCAAAGAGCGGCCCCGGTGAGGCCGCCAGCGCCGAGCTTGAGGAAATTGCGCCGGTCGGCTTGGGGCATCGTCCTGTCCTCTGCAGCGGGCGGCATAGCTGTCGCCAGCGAGTCATGGTTCTGGTATAGTCCAAGTCCATGACAGGCCTGCGACGGGCCGCACGAGGACCGGACCAACCCGAATGACCGAGGCCCGCATTGACCGCGCCCTTGCTCCACTGATCCGCTGCGGGGCGCAGACGTACGGCGAGGCGATCACCCAATATGCCCATGCCGTGCAATGCGCGCAGCTTGCCCGCGAGCACGGCTGCGGCCAGGCGATGATCGCCGCCGCGCTGCTCCACGATGTTGGGCAGTTTCTGGGTGATGCCGGCAACGCGGCCGAGGCAGAGGGACGCGATGGCCTGCATGAAGAGACCGGCGCTGCCTTCCTGCGCCACTTCTTCGGCCCCGAGGTGACCGAGCCGGTGCGGCTCCATGTCGCAGCCAAGCGCTATCTCTGCGCCGCCGACCCGGACTATCGCGCTGATCTCAGCGACGCGTCGGAACTGAGCCTGCAATTGCAGGGCGGGCCGATGAGCGCGGCGGAATGCGCAGGCTTCGAAAGCAATCCCTTCTTCGCCGATGCCGTGCTGCTGCGCCGGTTCGACGATGCGGGCAAGCGGCCGGACTGGGCCGTGCCGCCGCTTGAAAGCTACCGCGGCATGCTTCGGGAGCTGCTGCAACCCGAACTGGCCTGATCGCCAGCAGGGCGCTTGCCGGGCTGCTGCGTGCCTGTCATTCTGGCAAGCCAATGCCGGGACCTGCCACATGATCGACTTTCCCGACCTGCCGGACGATGCCGCGCGGCCGCAATACCTCGCGCTGCGCGACCGGATCGCGCTCAACATCGAGATGGGCCGGGTGGGGCCGGGCACGCGCCTGCCATCCGAACGCCAGCTACAAAGCGAATCGGGCACCGCGCGCGGCACGATCCGCGAGGCGCTTGCCCAGCTCGAGGCCGAAGGGCTGATCTACCGCCGCGACCGCAGCGGCTGGTACGTGTCACCGCCGGCGGTCACCTATGATCCTACGCGCTGGGCCGGGTTCATGCGCTATGTGCGCGAACAGGGCCGGGTGCCGGGCACCGAGACGCTTGCCAAGCACACGATACCCGCAAGTTCGGGCCTCGCCGACATCTTCCGCATCGCGCCGGGATCGCCACTGTTCCTGATCGAGCGGCGGCGGACCATCGACGGCCGCCCAGTGCTGATCGAGCGGATCACGGTCGATCCTGCCATCGCGCCCGATCTTCTCGATCATTCGCTCGATTGCTCGCTGACCGACATTCTCAGGGACCACTACGGCATTTCCGCGTTCCGCAACCGCGTCGACATGCGACCCTGCGCGCTGATCAAGGATGCGGCGGAGCGGCTGGGGGTGAAATCGGGGACGCCGGGCCTCAAGGTCACGCGCACGAGCTTCGACGAGGCGGGCCGCGTGGTCGAATACGACCGTGAATACTGGCGCCACGACGCTATCCGCATCCACGTCGACTTGTCGATCCGGATTTAGGGTCCTGACCCTAGGCGATCGGCAACTGCTGGAAGGCGGCGGGGCGCATGCCGGTCAGGCCGGGACAAGCTGTTGGATGATCCGCTTCTCGAGCACGAGAAACGCATCGGCGTGGTTGGTGCGCATCACCAGCCCTTGGCCGAGCGGCCGCGCGGCCTCGCGCAGGCGCTCGGCAAGGCGGCGAAATTCGGGGAGGCCTGCGCCGCCAATGCCATGGAGCGCGCAGAGCTGGCGCCAGTCGCGCTGGAAGCTGTCGAGCACCATGCCCATCCGGGCGGCGCGGCTGCGCGCCTCGGGCGTATCGGTCTCCGCCACCAGTTCGCCGCGCAGATCATCGAGCAGCCATTGCACTTCGGCGGCAGGCATGACGGGGAGGCGCTGGTCGGCTTCGGTGAGGAGCTCGGGCCTCGCGGCCGGATCGAACGGAACAAGCGGCCAGCGCTCGCGCGGCGGGTGTTCGCCCAGCGCGAAGTGCCAGAAACCCGCAGTGCCCGAGGTGTCGGCGACGAGGTGGATGCGGTCGCTGTCCCCCTCGTTCTCGACATGGTGGCGGCGCCAGTTGTCGAAGATCCACGCCTCGCCCGCGCCCATGTGGACGCCCTCGCCATCGCAGTGGAAACGCACTGCGGGGCAGGTGAAGACCGGAATGTGCAGGCGCACGCGGGTGTGCCAGTGGTGGTTGATATCGGCATGCTCGGGCACCCCGACCCGGGGGCCGAGCCGCATCAGGCGCGAGCGGCTCCACACCACCCCGAAGCCCGCCAGCACTTGCCGGACATAGGGCATGCCTTCCAGCCAGCGGGTTGGGCACATGGTGCCGGCATGAGCGTCGGTCTCGGCGCCGCCCACGGTGATCAGCCGCGCGGCGCTGTTGCCCGCGATGTGATCGGGGTGCGGGGCCCAGGCTTCTCCCGGCAGCGCGGAGACCTCGGCTTGCAGGCGCGCGAGATCGAAGCGGATCGGCAGCTGGTAGAACGGGCGGGGCAGGCGCATCGCAGGGTCAGTCCTTCCAGATCGCAGCGGCGTCGCCCAGCGCCTGTTCGAGCGGCCCTAGCCACGGCGCGAAGCCGCGCCACTGGTCCAGCCCGCTGCGGCCTAGCGGGCGGCGCACTTGTTCGCAGCTCGGTGTGCGCACGGTGCGCTGGGTGCGGTGGAAGGCAAGGCAGGCGGGATCGAACGGCAACCCGCAATGATCAAGCAGACGGCGCACCTGGCCATCCAGATCCTCGACCAGATCCTCGTAATGCAGGCGCAGCACGCGGCCGGGCAGAACGCTGTCCCAGTGCTGCATCAGCGCGAGATAGCTGCGGTAATAACGGCCAAGGTCCTCAGCGCTGTAGGCGAATTCGTGATGCGTGGTGCCGAACAGTTGCTTGAGATTGGCAAAGCCGCAAGCCATCGGATGGCGGCGCACGTCGATCACCGTAGCCTTGGGCAGGATCTGAGCAATCAGGCCCAGATGCCAGAAATTGCTCGGCATCTTGTCGATAAAGCGCGGCCGGCCGAGGTGGCGGTGCGTGCCAGCTTCAGCGAGATAGCGCGCGCCGAGCTCGCGGCGCTGCGCCGGGGTGAGCCGGGTCAGCGCCTCGGGCTGCAGCGGCAGGCCGCAGGCGGGATCGGCGCCGCACAGCTCCGCCGCGATCCGGCCGATGAAAGGCAGCTCCTGCGTGCCTTCGACCACGGGGTGCGAGGCGAGGATCTGCTCGACCAAGGTCGAGCCGGAGCGCGGCAGGCCGATAATGAAGATCGGATCGCGCGCAGGGTGGCCCGCCGCGGAGCGTTCGCTGAGCAGCGCGGGGCCTAGTGCCGCCACGATACGCTGCTCGGCAGTCTCGGCGACGTCGGCTCGCCAGCGCCTCATCCCGCAGCGCAGGGCATTGCCGCGATCGTAGGCGGCCCATGCGGCGGCGTGGTCGGCGCGGTCCTCGCGCGCCTTGCCGAGCGCGAAGGCGAGGTAGACGCGGTCCATGTCGGGCAATCCCGGCTGCGCGGCATCGGCCTCGATCCGGGCGACTTCGGCATCAGTGAAGCGGTAAGTCTTGAGATTGGCGAGCGAGAACCACGCGACGCCGCCGCCGCCTGCCTCGGTACTCGCGCGGTAGTCGGTGATGGCCTCGTCGGTGCGGCCGACCGCCTTGAGCGCATTGGCGCGCCACAGCTTGAGTTCGGCAGCTTCGGGGCTCCCGGCGGGAATGTCCGCGAGCAAGCTGGTATAGATATCGATCACGCGCTCGTGGTCACCAAGCCCGATGCAGGCGGCGGCATATTGCTTGCGGTATTCGCGGTTCGAGCGATCGCCGTGCAGCAACCGCTCCGCTTCGACGCGCGCGGCGGCGTGCTTCTGTTGCTGGAGCAGTGCCATGGCGTAGTCCAGCCGCGCCTCGTCCCAATCGGGGGCATGGCGAAGCGCGCGGGCGAGCAGAGCCTCAGCCTCGTCCGCCCCGCCGCTGTCGAGCCGGATGCGGCCGAGCAGGCGCAGTGCGCCGGCATTGGCCGGGTCCTTCGCCAGATACCCGCGCAAGACATCGGCGGCCTGTTCGAGGTCGCCGTCTGCCTGCAGATTGCTCGCCACGACAATTTCGACCGGCATCTGGCGAAGTATCGCCAGATTGCGCTGCGCCGCCTCGGCGCCTGTCGTATCGCCGGTCATCCGCAGCAATTGCGCGAGCATGTCCCAGGCGGCGGGCAGCGTCTGGTTGAGCCGCAGCGCGTC
>CAILIO010000078.1 GCA_903834285.1 uncultured Sphingomonadales bacterium
CGCGCGCCGAAATCGGGCCGGAGGCGCAGGAACGAGAAGGCACCGCCAGCAAAGGCGATCAGCAGCGTGACGACGAGCCCGATCAGGTTGTAGCGGGTCAGCGCGACCCGGTAGGGCTCGACGAGGCCCTCCGCCTCGCTGTTGAACACGGCGTGAGCGGCGCCGGTGGCGACCGCGCGCGCCTCGCCCATCATGGCCTCGCGTTCAAAGCCGAACCCGGGCAGCGCGGCGGCCGCGGGATCGGCAAGGACGTGCTGCAGCACCAGCGCGGGGCTGATCGCATCCCACAGCAGCGCGAACAATAGGGTAGGCACGGCCACCCACAGGCCGACGTACCAGGCGTGGAAATCGGGCAGCGAATTGATCCGGCCACCCGGCGCGGCCTTGCGGAATGCCCAGGCGCGCGAGCGCCCTGCCAGCCAACCTACCAGACCCAGCCCGAAAGCCAGAAAGAACAGAATACTTGGCGACATGGCCCCGTGCCAGCCCCTTACTTCAGCTGCGAACCATCAAGCACGGGCAGCTCGCTCGCCGCCTTTGCGCTTGCGGCCAGCACGTCGTCGGGCGCAACCACCATGCCGGCCTTGGCCAGCACGCCGCCCTTGCTCCACAGCTTGGACCATTCGGTGACGTAAGCCTGGAGCCCCGGGATCGCCTTGAGGTGCGCCTTCTTCACATAGATGTAGAGCGGGCGGGCACCGGGATAGGAGAAGTCCGTGATCGTATCGTAAGTCGGCGTCACGCCGGCCATGGTCAGACCCTTCAGCCGGTCGCGGTTTTCCTCGAGGTAGGAGAAGCCGAAAATACCGATCGCCTTCGGGTTGGCCTCGATCTTCTGGACGATGAGGTTGTCGTTCTCGCCTGCATCGACATAAGCGCCATCCTCGCGCACTTCGCCGCACACGGCATCGTGCTTCGACTTGTCGCTCTCCTTGAGCGCCTTCATTGCGGGATCGGTCTCGCAGCCGCGGGTCAGGATCAGTTCCTTGAGCGCGTCACGCGTTCCCGAAGTAGAGGGCGGCCCGTAAACGAGGATCGGCTCGTCGGGGAGGGCGGGGTTGACGTCCTTCCAGCTCTTGGCGGTGTTGGGCTTGCCGAACGGGCTCTTGGCGATAGCCTTGTAGACGTCTTCGGGGGTGAGCGCGATGCCGGGGCCATTGCTGCCTTCGGCGAAAGCGACGCCGTCGAGCCCGACCTGGATCTCGACGATCTCCTTGACGCCGTTCTTCTGGCACTCGTCGAACTCGGACTTCTTCATCCGGCGCGAGGCGTCTTCGATATCAGGGTGCTGCGGGCCGACGCCGGCGCAGAACAGCTTCATGCCCGCGCCCGTGCCGGTCGATTCGATGATCGGCGCCTTGATCGTCGCGTCAGACTTGGCGAGCGATTCCGCGACGGCCTTGGCGAAGGGATAGACTGTCGACGAACCGACCGCGCGAACCTGATCGCGCGTCGCGCTCTGCCCGCCGCCACAGGCGGACAAGCCAAGCGTTGCAAGCACCAGCGCCGGTGCTGCGATGAGACGATTCGAGACCATTGACGAGTTCCCTTCCACCCTGTGTTGACGGGGCAATGCGACCACGGAATGACAGGCCTATGACAGTGCTTTCGGCAGGGTCGCCACGAGCCCCAAGCGGACGGTCACCGTGGTTCCCTCGCCCAACTTGCTCGTAATGTCGAGCTTGCCGCGGTGTCTTTCGACAATGTGCTTCACGATGGCAAGGCCGAGCCCGGTGCCGCCCGCCGCGCGGCTGCGACCGGGATCGGTGCGATAGAAGCGGCGGGTGAGATAAGGGATGTGATCGGGGTGAATACCTTCGCCCCGGTCGGTGACCGAAAACACGGCCTCGTTGCCCTCGCGTTCGACCACGACGCAGACCGGTTGGCGCCCATCGCCATATTTCAAGGCGTTGTCGATCAGGTTGCGGATCACCTGATCAAGTTGCTGGCGGTCGCCCGTCACCACGGCGTCGGTCACTGTCACCGTGATCCGGTCCTCGCCCGCCGTGCACGCCACTTCCGAACCGATACTGGCGGCGAGCAGCCCGAGGTCGATCTGCTCGCGCGGCAAGTCGTGCTTTTCCGCCTCGATGCGCGAGAGCGACATGAGATCCTCGACCAGACTCTGCAGCCGCCGCGATTCGCGCAGGACCGTCGCGTGGAAACGCGCGGCGGTGACGGAATCGACTTTGGCATCGGGATCGGCCAGCGTCTCGATATAGCCGATGATCGATGCGAGCGGCGTGCGCAACTCATGGCTCGCATTGGCGACGAAATCGGTGTGCGAGCGGCTGATGTCGGCCTCGGCCGTGCGATTGACCATCTCGATGAGCGAAAAACGCTGGTCGATGCTGACGCGGCGCACCTGCCAGATGCTCCGCGCGCCGGTCAGGCCGCGGACCATGGCGGTGCCCTGCGGCTTGTCGAGCAAGGTAATTGCCTCGGGATGTCGCAAGGCGACGCGGGCGTCCTGACCGACAATATGGGGCCCCAGTGTCTCACGCGCGGCGGCATTGGCGGCGGCGATCCTCTGGCTGTCGAGCATCAGAACCGGCACGCTGAACGGCTCCACTAGGTCGACCATGGCCTGGCGAGAAACCGACCCTTCGTCGGGCGTGCGGATTTCAATGACAGGCTCGGGCCGTGTCAGCCACAAGGTGCCGAGCCACAGGATCAGGACGGCAACAGCCAGGCCGATACTGTTGCCGACAATGATCATGGCAAGGCAGGTGCCGATTGCCACGATCATGCTGGGCCATGGCAGCGAGGGCCTGGTCATGACGGAATTGTTGAGCTGCGGTGCATGGAAGCCGCTTCGAACCTTTGCCAAAGCAGCGGCCTGCTGCCCTGCATGGTGACCTCATTACGGCAAAAGACTGCGCTTTTGTGTCGATTCTTGAAACAAATTTTCCCGCCGGCTTTGCGCCATGACCATAGGGGTTCAAACGCGATCACGGCGCCCCCCTGGACGGCTAAGCCAAATTGCAAACCTGCACCGACTAAGGGTGCAAGGTCTTGTCTGTAAAGCTGCGGACGAGCCTGAGTTCCGGGTACCAGGTCGCCCACAGCACGGTGATGACGATCGCCCCGACGCCGCCGAATACAACCGCACCGGTTGCACCGAGCAAGGCAGCGGCCACACCGGATTGCATTTCACCCAGCTCGTTGGATGCGGAAATGGCCAGCCCCGAGATGGCCGAGACGCGGCCGCGCACCGCATCTGGGGTGTGGAGCTGGACCAGCGTGTTGCGGATGAAGACCGAGACCATGTCCGCCGCTCCCAGTGCCGCCAGCATGAGCAGCGAAAGCGCATAATTGCGGCTGAGGCCGAAGCCGATGGTCGCCGCGCCGTAGACCGCGACGGCTATGAGCATCTTGGCGCCGACCCCGCTTTCGATGGGCCTGCGCGCGAGAAACAACGCCACGATCACCGCGCCAGCGCCGGGCGCCGCGCGCATCAGGCCAAGCCCGTTGGGGCCGACGGGATGCCCGCCGATCATCAGGATATCGCGTGCGTAGACCGGCAGCAGCGCGGTCGCGCCGCCCAGCAGGACGGCGAACAGATCGAGCGTGACGCAACCGAAAAGGAAGCGATCGTGCCAGACGAAGCTCAGCCCGCCTACAATCTGCGACAGGGGATGGGCACGCTTGTTCTCGGCGGGGGGCGGCAGCGGGCGAATGCGGAACACCAGCAGCGTTGCAAGGCCCAGCAGCACCGCGGAAATGGCATAGGGGAGCGCTGGCACCTGCGCAAAGAGCAGGCCGGCAATCGCCGGGCCGCCGACCGAGCCGGTCTGCCAGGCCATCGAATTGATCGCGATGGCGCGCGGCAGCAGCGGGACCGGCACGACGTTGGGCGCGATCGAGGCCATGGCTGGGCCGATGAACACGCGCGCCGTGCCGTGGAGCGCGCCCAGCGCGAAGAGCAGCGGCAGATTGAGATGCCCCGCGAACGTCGCCGCGGCGAGGATGACCGCCACGACCATGTCGATTCCGACGGCAAGGCCCGCCACGCGCCTGCGGTCAAACCGGTCCGCGATGAGCCCGGCCAGCGGCGTCAACAACAGCACCGGCAGGAACTGCGCCAGGCCCAGCAAGCCAAGCTGGAACGCCGCCATGCCGATGCTCATGCCATATTGGCTGCGCGCGACGTCGTAGAGCTGGTAGCCGAGCACCACGACCATCCCGGTCGTCGCGAAGACCGACAGAAACCGGGCGAGCCAGAAACGGCGATAGTCCGGGATATCGAGCGGTGAGCGCGGTTCGTCTTGAGGCAAAGTCACGCCGCCCGAATGGCAGCGCGGCGCGCCCTTGCCAAGCAAGCAAATCTCACCAGCGGTTTAAATCTTACCCGCCGTTCAGATCTTCAGCGTTGCCGTCAGCCGGATGTCACGCCCCGCAATCGGTACGAAATCGCGCGTTTCCGAGGTGGCGAGGCGGCCGACCTTGTCGAGCAGGTTCTCGCCCGAGAGGATCAGCGCAAGCGCGCCGTTCTTGCCCATGGGGCGCCAGGTGAGATTGGCACCCAGCAGCGTATACCCGTCGACCTTGGTCTCGTAAGTCGTCACGCGGTCCTGCCGCGCATGGACGATAGCCTCGATATTCGCGCCGATCCGGTCGGATTCGTAAGTCACCCCGCCGCGCACGCGCAAGGGCGGGATGCGCGGTGCCGGGCCAAGGCCGGTGAGCGTCGCATGGACATAATCGACTGCGCCTTCGAACGAGAGGGCGCGTCCATCGTCCCACGCCAACGCCTTCCACGAACCCTCGGCTTCGAGCCCACGGAATTTGGCGGGTAGTTGGATGTATTGATAGACCGGCGCGCCCTCGATCTGCTCGCCAGTGGGTACCGGCGCGATGAAATTGCTGAAATCGGTGGCATAGGCGGTGAAGGCCCCGGCGAAGCGGCCGCTGTGATAGCGCAGGCCCGCCTCGACCGTGTTGCTCCGCTCGATGCGGAACGCGGCGCTGCCGCGCTCGTAGGACTGGGTCGCATCGTGCAGACCGTCGATATAAAGCTCTTCCGCGCTCGGCGCGCGCTCGCCGTGCGTCGCGGAGAGGCTGATCGTCACGCTTTCGAGCGGATGCCAGGCAAGTCCC
>CAILIO010000079.1 GCA_903834285.1 uncultured Sphingomonadales bacterium
AGCGTCCCGGCACTGACCACCACCGGCAGATCGATCACCCGGTTCTCGACGCTGCCATCGTCCCCCACCAGCACGACAAGCGCTCGTGCCTGCCCGAGCGGTACGAAGGAAATCTGGGCCAGGCGCATTTCCCTGTGCGGCACCATGACCACGCCCGCCCCCGCCGAAAGATCGGACAGCGCCAGGCTCGCCGCAGCCAGCGCCGCCTCGATCGTGCCGCCCTCGGCCAGCCCCCGCTCGATCTGCGCGCGTTCTGCTGCCGAAGGTTCAGCCGCCTGCATGATCCCGTCGACAAAGAGCCTGAGGCCGACTTCAGTCGGCAGCCGCCCCGCGCTGGTATGCGGCGCAGCAAGCAATCCGGCGTCCTGCAATTCCTGCAACACCGAGCGGATCGAGGCGGGCGAAAGCCCGACCGCCCCGCTGCCGGCAATCGTGCGCGAGCCCACGGGCAGCCCGCTGGCGATATAACCTTCGACCACCAGCCGGAAGATTTCGCGGGCTCGCAGCGAGAGTTCTGAAAGTCCAGGGCCTGCCATGTGCCCTTTCTAGGGCGTTTTGCCGGCCCGCGAAAGCAGGCGCGCACCGCCTTTTCGTGCCGCGGGGCCTTTCATTCCTCCGCGCGCGGGCTAAAGGCGGCGCGAACATCACAAAAAGGAATTCCCATGCGTCCTTCAGGCCGCGCCGCAGATGAAATGCGCGCCATCACGATCGAGACCGGCTTCACCAAGCATGCCGAAGGCTCGGTGCTGATCGGCTTCGGCGATACCAAGGTGCTCGTCACCGCCTCGGTCGAGGAGCGCGTGCCGCCGTTCATGCGCGGCAAGGGCGAAGGCTGGGTTACCGCAGAATACTCGATGCTCCCCCGCGCCACCCACACCCGCGGCAGCCGCGAGGCGGCCAAGGGCAAGCAATCGGGCCGCACACAGGAAATCCAGCGCCTGATCGGCCGCTCCTTGCGCACTGTCACCGATATGAAGAAGCTCGGCGAACGTCAGATCACGCTCGACTGCGACGTGATCCAGGCCGACGGCGGAACCCGCACCGCCTCGATCTCCGGCGCGTGGATCGCGCTGCGCCTTGCCGTGCAGACGCTGATGGACAGCGGCGCAATCAAGGAAGACCCGCTGACCCGCAAGGTCGCCGCGATTTCCTGCGGTATCCACAATGGCAACCCGGTGCTCGATCTCGACTATATCGAGGATAGCTCTGCCGATGCCGATGCCAACTTCGTGCTGATCGAAGGCGGCCATATCGCCGAAGTCCAGGCAACTGCCGAAGGCGCGACCTATGACGAAGAAGGCCTGCTGCGTCTTCTGCGTCTTGCCCGCATCGGCTGTGGTGAAATCTTCGCCGCGCAAGACAAGGCCGTGGCCCGGTGACACGGCTGCTGGCGCCCGGAAAACTCGTCATCGCCACGCACAATGCGGGCAAACTGCGCGAGATCCGGGCGCTGCTCGAACCCTACGGCATAGAGTGCCTCTCGGCGGGCGAACTCGGCTTGCCCGAACCTGCCGAGACCGGCACGACCTTTGCCGAAAACGCGCTGATCAAGGCCCACGCCTCTGCCAGTGCTTCGGGCCTGCCCGCGCTGGCCGACGATTCGGGCCTCTGCGTCAGTGCGCTCGGCGGCGCTCCCGGTGTCTACACCGCCGACTGGGCCGAAGCTGCCCCGTTCGAAGGCGGCCCGGGCCGCGACTGGTACATGGCGATGGGCAAAGTCGAGGGTAAACTCGCTCAGCTTGGACCCGATACCCCGCGCGACTGCTGGTTCACCTGCGTCCTCGCGCTCGCCTGGCCCGATGGCCGCGAAGCGGTCTATGAAGGTCGAGCCATGGGCAGCCTCACCTGGCCCCCGCGTGGAACCTTGGGCTTCGGCTACGATCCGGTCTTCGTGCCCTCAGGCGATACACGCACGTTCGCCGAGCTCGATCCGGCCGAAAAGCACCATATCAGCCACCGCGCCGACGCTTTTTCGAAGCTCGTTTCTTCGGCCCTGACGGACTGACAGGAGCCGGCACTGCAGCTGGCGCACTGCTCGTCGCAGCCGGCTCCGAGGCTGGCGCACCGGTCTTTTTCTGGTGCGCATCCGGGTGATCGACCACTTCATGCTCGGTGGGGAGCCGCGTCGCCGGCGGGGCAACGGCGGCTTTGGTCGCGGCGTAATCGTAGACCGGCTGGCCCTTGATGTTGCCCGCTGGCCAGTAGCGGCACACCAGAAAATCGCGCCGCTGGTTGCTGGCAATCGTACAGCCGACCTCGCGCGTGTCCTTCCACACCAGCTGGGTATAGTGCCCGACGTCATCCCAGCGCCCGGTGGTCGAGACATCGGGGAACGTGCCGCGCTTGAAATGCTTGGCCTCGTCGATGAAGAAAGCGATCATTTCGTCGGGCGTGTAGTCGTGCTTGGTCCCGTTCCAAAGGTTCTCACCCTCATCGCCATCAGCCCCGTCCGGCGCATGCTCCAACTTGTCGGACTCCGCCAGCGTCTGCGCCCACTGCTTCGAATGGTCGGCCAGCTTGGCACTCCAGACGAGCGGCTTCAGGCCCAGCCGCGCCCGTTCGACGTTATGCGCGGCGAGCAGGCGGGCCGCCACCGTTTCAGACGGTACAAAGGTGACTTGCGCAGCCAGCGGCGACGCGACAACCAAAGCGGCAATAGCAACAATCGCAAGTGCTTGAATCCGTGGCATATACGTTTCCCCCCAAGCTTTGACACTTGACATTACCGGCCCGACTCAGGCTGGAAAGGCGGATGGCCTTTGCCCTCTATATTCACTGGCCGTTTTTCCTCGCCAAGTGCCCCTATTGCGATTTCAATAGCCACGTCCGCGAAAAAACCGACATGGCCGAATGGCAGCAGGCGCTCCTCGCCGACATGGCGCACGAGGCGGCGCTCACCGGAGGTCGCGAACTCACCTCGATATTCTTCGGTGGCGGCACGCCCTCGCTCATGCCGCCCGCGCTCGTGGCCACGCTGATTGAAGCCGCTGGCCGCCACTGGCGCTTTGCCCCCGATATCGAGATCACGCTGGAGGCAAACCCCTCCTCGGTCGAAGCGGCCAACTTTGCCACTCTCGCCGGGGCCGGCATCAACCGCGTCTCGCTCGGCCTGCAGGCTCTGGATGACGAGGCCTTGCGCTTCCTCGGCCGCCTCCATGATGCCAACGAAGGCCTTGCCGCGCTGGAAGTGGCACAGCGCCATTTCCGCCGCGTCAGCTTCGATCTCATTTACGCCCGGCCCGATCATACGCCCGCCTTGTGGGAGTCAGAACTCACCCGCGCGCTGGCGCTCGGCACCGGCCACCTCTCGCTCTACCAGCTCACCATCGAGCCCGGCACCCGCTTCGCCACTTTGGTGCGCGAGGGGCGCTTCACCCCGCTCGACGACGACGCGGCAGGCGATCTCTTCGCCCTCACCCGCGACCTGACGAAGGCAGCCGGCATCCCCGCCTACGAGATCAGCAACCACGCGCGGCCCGGCGAAGAAAGCCGCCACAACCTCGTTTACTGGCGCTATCAGGACTACGCCGGGATCGGCCCGGGCGCCCACGGCCGGCGCGGCGGCTTTGCCACGGTGCGCCACCGCAAGCCCGAGAATTTCCTCAAGGCCGTCAGCGCGCAGCACCACGGCATCGCCGAAGTCCGCGAGCTGGGCACACGCGAACAAGCGGCCGAAGCGCTCCTCATGGGCCTGCGCCTCGCCGAAGGCATCGCGCCCACCGCGCTCGCCCGACGCTTCGGCCTTGCCGAAACCGACCTGATCGATCCCGCCAAGCGCGCCTTCTACACTGCGCAGGGCCTGCTCAGCGAACGCACCGACCACCTGATCGTAACCGAAGCCGGCATGCCGCTGCTCGATGGCCTTTTGGCGGAACTCGTCCCCGCCGGACTCGTCGCGGCGTGAGCGCGCCAGATCTGCTCGAAGCCTGGGGCAACCATCTTGCGCTGGCCCGCCGCCGTTCGCCGCACACCGTGCGCGCCTATGTCGCGACCGCCGCGCGCCTGCTCGCCGCGCTGCCGCCGCCGCATGATTGGCCCGCGCTGGCCAAGCTCGAAGTCGGCGAGGTGCGCACCCAGCTTGCGGCCCGCCGCGCCGACGGCATCGGCAATGTCTCCGCTGCGCGCGAACTCTCCGCGCTCAAGGCCTTTCTCTCCTTTGCCCGCACCCAGGCCGGCGGCGCGGATGCTCCCCCGCCGCGCCTGCGCGGGCCCCGCATCAAGAAAGGCCTGCCCCGCCCCGTCACCCCGGATGACGCGGTCAACCTCGCTGCCATGGTCGCCGACGAAGGCAGCGAACCCTGGATCGGCGCGCGCGACCGCGCCGTCCTCCTGCTGCTCTACGGCGCAGGCTTGCGTATTGCCGAGGCGCTCTCGCTCACCGCCGCCGCGCTGCCGCTGGGGGATGCGCTCACCGTCACCGGCAAGGGCGGCCGCCAGCGCGTCGTCCCGATCCTGCCCATCGTGAAAGCGGCGGTGGAGGATTATGCCGCCAAGGTCCCCTACCCGCTCGAACGCCACGCACCTCTGTTCCGCGGCGCGAAAGGCGGCCCACTCGCGCAAGCGATGATCCAGCGCGCGGTGGCCCGCGCGCGCATTGCGCTCGGCCTGCCGACCACAGCCACCCCGCACGCCTTGCGCCACAGCTTCGCCACGCACCTACTTGGCGCCGGCGCGGACCTCAGAAGCTTGCAGGAACTGCTAGGCCACGCCAGCCTGTCTTCGACTCAGATCTACACGAAGGTTGATGCAGCAACGCTGCTCGACGTCTACCGGAACGCGCATCCGCGGGCCTGAACCTGTGGACCTATTTCCCCGTCACCCGCGGTAGTCGCAGCACCGCCATCAACCCGCCGAGATCCTCGCTCTCACCAAGTGTGATCGATCCACCGTAAAGCTCGGCCACGTCGCGCACAATGGCGAGGCCGAGGCCGGTGCCGGGCTTGCCCGTATCAAGCCGCGCGCCGCGCGCGAAGAGCTTGTCGCGCGCCTCGTCGGGAATGCCCGTGCCGTCGTCCTCGATCCAGATTTCGCACGTTTTCGGATCATCCGGCACCGCATCGATCGTGACGAAGACCGAACCGCCGCCATATTTCGCCGCGTTCTCGATCAGGTTACCGAGGATTTCGTCGAGGTCCTGCCGCTCGATCGCCACCGTCACATCGCGGTTGCCGTCCATGTCGAATCGCACATGCGGATAGAGCCGCACCACCGCGCGCTCCACCGCCTCGGCGCTTTCACCCACGCTGGCGCGCGAAAGACCTGTGGCACGGCGCCCCACGGCGCGCGCGCGCGCGAGGTGATGGTCGACTTGCCGGCGCATGACCGACGCCTCGCGGATCACGGTATCGGCAAGGTCGTCCGCCTTGGCGGTCGCCGCGTTCATCACGACCGTCAGCGGGGTCTTGAGCGCATGGGCGAGGTTGCCGGCGTGGGTGCGCGCTTCCTCGGCCTGCCGCTCCGAATGCGCGAGCAGCCCGTTGATTTCCTCGACCAGCGGCTGGACTTCGAGCGGCAGCGGCTCGTCCACCCGGCGCGCCTGCCCCTCGCGCATGTCGGCAATCGCGCGGCGCACCCGGCGCAAGGGACCAAGGCCGTAGTAGGTCTGCATGGCCGCCATCGTGATCAGGCCCAGCGCGAGCACCACGAACGACCAGATCAGGATCGCCCGGATCCGCCGGATCTGCGCGTCGAGATCGCTGCGGCTGGCAGCGACCGCGAACTGCCAGTTGACCGGGCTGCCCGGCAGGATGACCGACCGCTCGATAATCCGCATCCGCTCGTCACCGAACTGCTCGCTGTCATAGACATGCGGTGTGCCGTCGAAGTGATCGCCCTTCAGCTTCAGTGTGCGGTCCCACAGCGAGCGCGAGGGGAAGTCCTCGTGCCCCTTGCCGCTGATCTGCCAGTAAAGGCCGCTGTTCGGCTCGAGGAACCGCTGATCACCAAGCGCGCGATTGAAGAAAACCTCGCCGTCCGGCCCGATCTCCGCCGAGCCGACCATGGCGGTCAGCATGTAGTCGAGCTGCTTGTCGAAGTTGGTAGTGGCTAGCCCGGTCATCGTACGGTCGAGCGCAAAGCCGCCGCCCAGCAGTAACACCGAAATCCACGCCACCGCGATCAGCAGCATGCGCCGCGAAAGCGATCCGGTATGCGGCGCCGTGGCTGGCGGCGCAGCGGCTGCCGCAGCGGCGGTTTCCCCGGGGGCAATCACGCTGTGTTCCACGCCGTGCGCCCCGCAGCCGTTCAGCCGCGCCCGCCGTGCGCCGGGTCGTCGAGGCTGTAGCCCAGCCCGCGGATCGTGGTGATCACATCAGGCCCCAGCTTCTTGCGAATGCGCGTCACGAAAACTTCGATCGTATTGGAATCGCGGTCGAAGTCCTGATCGTAGATATGTTCGATCAGCTCGGTGCGGCTTACCACCTTGCCCTTGTGGTGAAGCAGGTAGGAGAGCAGCTTGTATTCCTGCGCGGTGAGCTTCACCGGCTCGCCGTCCAGAGTAACCCGGCCCGAACGCGTATCGAGCCGCACGCCGCCCGCGATCAGCTCAGACGAGGAATTGCCCGACGCGCGGCGGATCAGCGCGCGCAGGCGGGCGATCAGTTCCTCGCTCTGGAAAGGCTTGGCGAGATAGTCGTCGGCGCCCGCATCGAGCCCGGCCACCTTGTCGGACCAGCTGTCGCGCGCGGTCAGCACCAGCACAGGGAACTTGCGCCCCTCCTTGCGCCACATGCCGAGCACCGTCAGCCCGTCGATCTCCGGCAGGCCCAGATCGAGGATCACCGCGTCGTAGTCCTCGGTCGAGCCCATGAAGTGCCCGTCCTCGCCATCGACCGACAAGTCGACGGCATAGCCGTTCGCCTCGAGCGTGGACTTGAGCTGCTTGCCGAGGGTCGGTTCGTCCTCGACGATCAGGATACGCATCATCTGCCCCTTGCTGCGCCGCCTGCGAGCGGCCCTTGTCATGGAAAGACGTGATGGAGCGACAAACCTGAACGGTCAAGGAACGGGGCGTTCTGCTCCGCGCAAGGCTGGGGAATCAGCGCGATTCGCCCAGTATCTGTCCAGTCCGCGCGTCGACGTCGACGAATACGACCCGTCCGTCCTGAATGAACTTCAGCCGATAGGCCATCGCGGTCGGATCGTATTCGGGGCCGAGGTACTGCATGCCGCGCTTCATCGGCAGCACGCGCGCCTCGATCTCGCGCAGCGAACGCACGTTGCCGTTGCGCAGATCGCGCCGCACGTTGCCCTGCTCGTCGGCGCGCTGCTGCTGCGCATCGGCGGCAGGGGCAAGCGCAACGAGGAGGCCAAGGGCGAGAATTGCTGAGGTCCAACGCATGATGCGAAGCGGCATAGACCGAGGCCTTTGAATAGCTTGTGAACGTGCAGGCTGATCTGTTGATGCGTGGCCTGCTCCCCTGACCTTGCTCTATGGCAGATCAGGTGGCCGAGTGCCAAGGCAGCCTTTGCAGATACTGGACCCGGATACTGGACCTGACCGCCCACCCCCGCTAAGCGCCCCCTATCATGGCAGCAGCACCAATCCTCAGCTGGGAAGGCCTCGGCCTCAACCAGGGCACAAGCTGGCTGTTCAGGGATCTCGATCTCCAGATCGGCCCGCGTGACCGCCTCGCCCTTATCGGCCGCAACGGCGCCGGCAAGACCACCTTGCTGAAGCTCATCGCCGGCATTGTCGATGCGGACAAGGGCACCCGCTCGGTCCAGCCCGGCACGCGCGTCGTCACGCTGGAACAGGACCCGTTCTTCACAGGCTTTGAAACGCTGATGGACTTCGCGCTTTCGGGCAAGGACGCTCCGCCGCGCCACGAAGTCGAATCCATCGCCGGGCAGCTTGGCATCGACTTGTCGCGCAAGGCCGACAGCGCCTCGGGTGGCGAACGCCGCCGCGCTGCGCTGGCCCGCGCGCTCGCCAGCGAGCCCGACTTGCTGCTGCTCGACGAGCCGACCAACCACCTCGATCTCGCCGCCATCGAATGGCTTGAAAGCTGGCTTCAGCGCTACAACGGCGCCTTCGTCGTCATCAGCCACGACCGCACCTTCCTCGAACGCCTGACCAAGGCCACGCTGTGGCTCGATCGCGGCTCGCTGCGCCGCCGCGAGATCGGCTTCGGCGGCTATGAAGCGTGGATGGAAGCGGTCTACGCCGAAGAGGCGCGCGCCGCCGACAAGCTCGACGCCAAGCTCAAGATCGAAGCCCACTGGCTCGAACGCGGCGTCACCGCGCGGCGCAAGCGCAACATGGGACGCCTCGAAAAGCTCTGGGAAATGAGGGCCCAGCGTGCGGCCATGCTGAGCCCCCAGGGCGCCGCGAAGCTCGCCCTCGCCAGCGACGATGCCAAGAGCAAGGCGGTGATCGTCGCCGACAAGATCACCAAGCGCTTCGGCGAACGGGTGATCGTCAAGGACTTCTCCTTGCGCGTCACCCGCAAGGACCGCATCGGCCTCGTCGGCGCGAACGGCGCGGGGAAAACCACGCTGCTCAAGCTCCTCACCGGCGAACTCGCGCCCGACAGCGGCACAATCACGCTAGCCAAGACGCTCACCCCCGTCATCATCGACCAGCAACGCAGCCTCATGGTCCCCGAAAAGCGCATCCGCGACGTCCTTGCCGAAGGCAGCGACTGGATCGATGTGCAGGGGGTGCGCAAGCACATCCACGGATACCTCAAGGAATTCCTGTTCGATCCCGGCATGGTCGAGGCGCGCATCGGCACGCTTTCCGGCGGCGAACGCTCGCGCCTCCTGCTCGCTCGCGAATTTGCCCGCCCCTCGAACCTCCTCGTGCTCGACGAGCCGACCAACGACCTCGATCTCGAAACGCTCGACCTGCTGCAGGAAGTGATTTCGGACTACGACGGCACCGTGCTGATCGTCAGCCACGACCGCGATTTCCTTGATCGCACCGTCACGATCACGCTCGGCATGGATGGCTCGGGCAAAGTCGATATCGTGGCGGGCGGGTATGCTGATTGGGAAAAGCAGCGCAAACAGCGCCTCGCCGGCAAGCCCGTCGCGCGCGATACAGCCGACAAACCAGCCGCCGCGCCGCCCCCGCCTCCGCCGCCCAAGAAGGCCAAGCTCACCTACAAGGACCAGCGCGACTACGAGATCCTTCCGGATCGCATCGCCGAGCTGGAAAAAGCCATCGCGCGCGACGAAGCCGCGCTCGCCGACCCGGACCTCTACACCAAGAACCCCACCCGATTTGCTGTGCTGACAGCGTCAATCGACAAGGCGCGCGCAGAGAAGGACGCAGCGGAAGAGCGCTGGCTGGAACTGGCGGAGATGGTGGAGGGGTAGAGGCAGCGAGCCCGCTCGGGTGGACAGCGATCGCCCAATTGTCGACATCAGAAGCAGGGTTGCTTAGCCACCCGTGTATAGATGATTGGTTTGCTGTCGTCCCCAATCAATTGGAAACGTCCGCCGTAATCCGAGGGCTCTCGCATATACTGCGGATCATCGGACCGACTGGTCGGAAGCGGCCAAAAATATCCTATGCCACGTTCGTTTTGCACGAAAACATAGCGGCCCGAGCCCATGGCTCTTAGGCTCATCGCTGGAGCTACCGTCAGCCTGTATCCCACTTTCGCGGGCTCAGCGACATATGTGAAGGTATGGTGTTGGGGCTCGTCAATGCGAAGCAAACCGCGCCTCACGTCCAATGAAGGCGCTCGAAAAGCGGTATAACAACCCAGCACGGCATCTGCTGATATCGGGTTCGGTCGAAGGAAAGTTGCGCCGAGGGCGACGAGGGTAATTATCGGAACGAAGATGATGCTCCACCCAAGGAACCTATCCTTCGGGCTCATTCCGTCAAAAAATGTTGCTGAGTTCGCTTTCATCTTACTTCTCGTCTAGCAGTTTTTACCTGCGCACCCACGATTATTCGAATGACCGCTTTCCCCCCACTTCCAGCCGTCATGGCTCATCAAATCCCCACCGAAAACCCAACGTCGCCCCGTGCTTGACACGGGGCTTGGCTACCTTTCAGCATTGCCCAGCGGCCCGCATTCTGCCGGGTACCACTGGTCCCAAAGGTCGAGCCAATCGGGATTGCCTGCCTCGATCAGCGCGAACTTCCATTCCCGGCGCCATTTCTTGACGAGCTTTTCCCGCGCGATGGCCGGTTCGATTTCCTCGTGCCGTTCGGCGTAGACGAGCCTGGTCTTTCCGAAGTCCCTGACATGAATTGATCCTTCATTATCCCGGTGCTGCCACACACGCCGCGTGAGATCGGAGGTGACGCCGACATATGTCCCGCCGCGATAGCGGTTCGCCATGATGTAGACCCAGCCGCCTTTTTCCATCGCTCCCTCATGCCAAACGCGAGGCTGCGAGGAAAGCCAAGCCCCGTGTCAAGCACGGGGCGACGGAGAGGGTGTGGAGGGTTATCCGTTTTCCATCGAAGTCAGACGCCAGCCTAAGCCCTCTCACCCCGCCGCCAGCCGCTCCGCCGTCCGCTCCTCGATCCGCTTCTCCAGCATGAACAGCGGCATCGTGCCTTCTTCCAGTATCCCATGGAACCACGGCAGGCTGAACTTGTCCCCCAGCGCCGCCTGCGCCTTCGCCCGCGCCGCAACCCATGCGGTGTGGCCCATCTTGTAGCTGCAGGCCTGCCCGATCAGCACGCAATAGCGCTCCACCTCGCGCTGGCTGCGCGCCTGCGCGAAGCCGGTGGTGGCGACCATGTAGGCGGTCGCCTTCTCGCGGCTCCAGCGGTAGTGGTGGATGCCGGTATCGACCACCAGCCGCGCCGCGCGGAACAGGAAGGATTGCAGATACCCGGCGCGCTCCAGCACGGAATAGCCGCCCAGTTCGTCCGCCAGCTGCTCGGCATAGAGCGCCCAGCCCTCGCCATGCGCTGAAAGGAAGTAGTCCTTGAGGTAGAGCGGCAGCGCGCCGCCCTTCTGCGCATAGCCGCCCTGCAGGTGGTGTCCCGGAATGCCCTCGTGATAGGTCAGCGATGGCAGCGAATAGCGCGGCCAATCGCCCACCGACTTGAGGTTGATCCAGTAGATCGCCGGGCGCGAGCCATCGAGGCTGGCGCTGTAGTAATAGCCATTCGAAGCCCCGTCCTGGATCTCCACCGGCACGCGGCGAATTTCCAGCGGCTCGCTGGGGTAGTTCGCAAAGGCCTGCGGCAGCTTCTTCGCCATCGCCGCAATCCCGGCATTGAGCGAAGCGATCAGGTCAGCGCGCCCTGCATCGCTGTCGGGATAGAGTTGATCGGGCGCATGGTTCAGCGCGGTCAGCCGCTCGCCCACCGTGCCCTTGGTATAGCCCGCGCCGTTCAGGATCGTATCGAGCTTGCCCGTGATATCGGCCACTTGCTCGAGCCCGATCTTGTGAATCTCCTCCGGGCTCAGCTTGGTCGTCGTCGCCTCGGCCAAAGCCGCCGCGTAGATCGCATCACCGCCGCGCACGCGCCACGCGCCGTCGCCCGCCGGGGTCTTCGCCCGCAACGCCATCACCAGCGCGATCTGCCGGTCGAGCGCGGGATAGATGTCTCCGCCGACGATCTTCGCCGCCTGCCCTGCCCAATCGCCGGGAATCGCCTTGGCCGTGGTGCGCCGGCTCAGCGAGCGCACCAGCGCACTTGCCTCGGGCGCAGGCCCGCGCAGCTTGGCGAGCTGGCCCAGCGCCAGATCGAGCGACCAGCGCGGCGCGATCACGCCGCGTGCCGCCAGCCGCTTCTGGCCCAGCGTGTCCTCATCCAGCGCAAAAGCAAAGGCCTTGAGCCGCGCCAGATAGGCATCTGCATCGGCCGCGGTTTCCACCGGATGCTGGCTGTCGAGCATGTCCGGCACTTCGAAGTACACGCCCTGCTGCTGTGTGATCGGATAAGGCTGCTGCACGTTTTCGATGCCGAAAGGCACGCCCGCCAGCCGCCGCTCGAACATGTAGGCGAGGATCTCGCGCTGCCGCCCCACTGCGGGGCTGAGGCTCGCGGGATCGAGGCTACGCATCGCGGCTAGCCCGGCCCGGTCAAACGCCTGAGTCGCCGCGCGGCCGGCCTCGCTCCTGTCATCGAGCCGCGAGCGCAGCGCCGCACGCACGCCGGTATCGAGGCCCAGCCCGGTCGCGTGGTTCGGCGTCAGCAGCAGATTGTCGTAGAACAAGCGGTCGGCCAGCGCCGCGAAGGCCGCGTCACCGGGCGCGGCGCCTGCAGCGGCGCGGGCTTGTGCCGGCAGCCAGGCCGTCAGCGCTGCGGTTGCAGCACCGGCGAGAAATTCACGTCTTTCCATGGACCAAGCTCCGCATTCGCAAAGCTTGGGCGCTCGCACATTCCGCCGGCGGGAAGCAAGGTACCCGCCGGGGTGGACGGGGGAAATCGTTACCGCACGCCGTAAAAGCCCGCCACCCGGTCGAGCGCCAATTCGAGCACCAGCTTGCCGCTGCGCGCAGGCCAGGCGAGCGCCTTCTCGGCCGCGGGCACGCCCTCGCCCGCACAGACCACGCGCCACAGGATATCGGAGAGGCCCGGTCCCGCCGCTGCAATCGCGCCGTCGAAGCGCCGCCGCGCCGCCAACTGGCGCTCGCCCGGGGTGAGGCCCGGCTCGCCGCCCGCCACGCGCACCGGGTCCCAGCGCATTGTCACCGAAGGCGCAAGTTCGGCGCGCTCCCAATCTGCGCGCAGCCGTTCGCCCGCCGCGAATTGCCGATCGTTCAGATGCCCGCGCGCGTGCAGCCAGGTCAACGGCGATTCGGCGAGATTGACCTTGACGCTGCGCATCGCCACACGCCCGGAACCGGGGCGCACGCCGTCAAGCTGCCGCGGTCCCTCCTCGGTCAGTTCACGCTCCACCAGAATTTGCGCCATGGCACTCTCCCTCTAGAAACATATCAGGAACATTTCCTGTCTTGCCGGAGAGAGTCGCCTGTAGGAAAGTACAAAACTTGCCGCATCGCACAAAAGCTGTAAAAGCACGTAGGAGGCCCCTTGAGAGAGCCGCAATCATGATCAACCGCATCCGCGATATCCGCCGTCAAAAAGGCCTCACGTTGGCCGATGTCGCCGCGCGTTGTGCGCCGCCGACCACGGCCCAGACGATCGGCCGGCTGGAGACGGGCATGCGCTCGCTCTCGCTCGGCTGGATGAACCGCATCGCCGCCGCGCTGGAGGTGGATCCCCAGCTCCTGGTCAAGGCCGAGGTCGATAGCGAACCCCAGATCATCGCCCGTCTCGCCGCAAACGGCGCCGAAGCGCTCGCCAAGCCGATGTCGGCGGTGTTCCCGGTCGGCCCCGGCTCGGCGCAACTGGTTGTCATGACGGTGGATGCCAGCGCCGGCGAATACCGCGCCGGCGATCAGGTCTGGCTGCGGCAAATTGGCCCGGACGATTTCGGCCGCGCGCTTAACCGCGATGTGCTCGCGCCCCGCCCCGGCGGCCGCTTCGCGTTCGGCCGCATGATTGATCGCGACGGAGACCGCGTCGCCCTGCTCCCCCCCGGCATCGGCCAGCGCCAGGTCGTGATCGACCACCCCGCCTGGATCGGCGTCGCCGAATTGCTCGTCCGCTCGCTCTGACATTCCGCGATCGTCCGGTGAAGCGCCGCCTGCTGTCGATTGCGACGCTCTATCCCGCCGCAACCCGCCCGGTCTTCGGCCGCTTCGTCGCGCGCCAGATGGAAGCGCTGGCGGCGCGCGAGGACTGGGAGGTCACCGTCATCAACCCGATCGGCCTGCCTCCGCCCCCCTTCAGCGCGCTGGGCCGCTACAGGCCATTGGCGGCCATCCCCCCACTTGTCACGGCCGGGCCCTTCACAGTGCACCACCCCCGCTTCCTGCTGGTTCCGGGGCTGTCCGGCCGCTTCAATCCCTGGGCGATCACCCGCGCTGTCCTTCCGCTCGCGCGCCGCCTCCACCGCGAAACGCCGTTCGACCTCGTCGACGCGCAGTTCTTCTATCCCGACGGCCCCGCCGCCGCCGATGTCGCGGCGGCGCTGGGCCTGCCCCATGCCATCAAGGCGCGTGGCTCGGACATCCATCTCTGGGGGGACCGCCCAGCCGCGCTCCTGCAAATGCGCCGCGCCGCCCGCAGCGCTGCGGCCGTGCTGGCCGTTTCTGGCGCCCTCGCGCGCGATATGGATGCGCTCGGCCTTGCCCCGCCCGGCGGCATTACTGTGCACTATACCGGGCTCGACCGCGCGCGCTTCCACCCGCTGCCCCGCGCCGAAGCCCGCTCCCTGCTTGCGCAAAGCCTTCCAGCCCTCACGCTGCGCCCAGCCGATCGTCTCGCCGTCTGCGTCGGCGCGCTCATCGCGATCAAGGGGCAGGCGCTCGCGATCGAGGCGCTGACCAGCCTGCCCGGCGATATCCAGCTCGCGCTTGCCGGCACCGGCGCCGACGAAGCCGCCTTGCGCGCCCATGCCGCCGCCCATGGCGTCGCCAGCCGCGTGCATTTCCTCGGCGCGGTCAGCCACGAGACCCTGCCCGTGCTGCTCAGTGCCGCCGATGTCATGGTGCTTCCCTCGGAGCGCGAGGGCCTCGCCAATGCGTGGATCGAGGCGCTTGCCTGCGGCACGCCGCTGGTCATCCCGCCCATCGGCGGCGCGCCCGAAGTACTTGACCGCCCCGCCGCCGGCCGCCTTGCCGAGCGCACGCCTGCCGCCATCGCAGCAGCCATCTCGGAAATCCTGGCTACACCGCCCGCACAAGCGGAAGTCGCCGCCAGCGCCGCCCGCTTTAGCTGGGACGCCAACGCCGCAGCGCTAGCGGAGATCTACGCAAAGGCCGCCAAGTGCTAGTCCCCCTCCCGCTTGCGGGAGGGATCGGGGGCATGTCCGCGCTGCAGTGGCTTCAGGCGCCTTCGCGCGCCATCCGCTCTTGCTTGTCCAGCGCGGTCTCGGTCGGGATAAAGCTCTTCGACGTCACCTTGAGCCAGATCAGGATCGGCGCCGCCATATAGATCGAGCTGTAGGTACCGACGAAAATGCCCAGTGTGATCGCCGCGGTGAAGCCGAAGATCACCCCCGGCCCCAGCAGCAGCAGTGCCGTCAGCGTGATCAGCATCGAGAGCGAGGTCGCCAGCGTGCGGTGCAGCGTCTCGTTGACCGATAAGTCGAGCAGCTCGGGCATCGGCATCTTGCGATATTTCTTCAGGTTCTCGCGGATGCGGTCATAGACCACGATCGTATCGTTGAGCGAATAGCCGATCAGCGTCAGCAGCGCGGCGACGATGGTCAGGTCAAACTCGATCTGCGTCACGGCGAACATGCCCAGTGTCAGCGTCACGTCGTGGACAAGGCTTAACAGCGCGCCGATTCCGAACTGCCACTCGAAGCGCAGCCAGATATAGGCCGCAACCGCCAGCGCGGCGAGCCCCAGCGAGAGCACGGCGCTGTGCCATAGCTCGCCCGAAACCTTGCCAGAAACCGAATCAACGCCGTCGACGCGCGCATCGGCGTGCTTGGCCTTGATGTCGGCGGTGATCGTGCGCGCCATCTTGTCGGAAAGGCCGGTGTCATGGTCCGCGCCTGCCGGCAGCTTCATCCGGATCGAAATCTCGTTGGGCTTGCCATAGCGCTGAATGATCGGCTCACCGTAGCCGAGCGCCTCGATCTCACCGCGCAGCGGCCCTACCGGCGCTTCCGCGCTCTGGGTGAAGGTCACGCGGATCATCTGGCCGCCGATGAAATCGACGCCGAGATTGAGGCCCTTGGTGAACACGAGGCCGAGGCTTACCGCCATCAGCAGCAGGCTGATCGCGTAGAATGGCCCGCGCAGCCGCAGGAACTTGATGTTGGTATTGTCGGGAACGAGCTTGAGGAGCTTCATTGTGCCGGTTCCTTAGAGCGCGATTTCGGTGGGGCGCGCGCGGCGCAGCCACTGGGCTACCCACATGCGGGTCATGGTCACCGCGGTGAACACCGAGGTCGCGATACCGATCAGGAGAACGATGGCAAAGCCGCGCACCGGCCCGGTGCCGAACGCGGCCATCGACATCGCCGCGATCACATTGGTGATATTGGCGTCGAAGATCGCGCGGCTGGCTTCCTTGTAGCCCATCTCGACCGCCTGGAACACGCGCCGACCGCGGTGCCGTTCCTCGCGAATGCGCTCGTTGATGAGAACGTTGGCATCGACCGCCGCGCCAATCGTCAGCACGAAGCCGGCAATGCCCGGCAGGGTCAGCGTCGTGCCGATCAGGGCCATCACGCCCAGGATCATCATCACGTTGAACACGAGCGCGATGCAGGCATAGGCCCCGAAACGACCGTAAACAGCGAGGATGAAGGTGACCAGCGCGAGAGTGCCGACCGCCATTGCGATCATCCCCTTGCGGATCGAGTCCGCGCCGAGGTCAGGCCCGACGGTGCGTTCCTCGACAACCTTGAGGTCCACCGGCAAGGCGCCGGAACGCAGCGAGATCGCAAGGTTGCTTGCCCCTTGCGTGGTGAAGCTGCCCGAGATCACCGCGCTGCCGCCCAGGATCGGCTCGTTGATGTTGGGCGCCGAAAGCACCTTGCCGTCGAGAATGATCGCGAAGGGCTTGTTGACGTTCTGCGTCGTCAGCTTGGCAAAGCGCGCGCCGCCTTCGGTGTTGAAGGTGATGGCGACTTGCGGCTCGTTGGTCTGCTGGTTGTTGGTGACCTGCGCGTTGGTCAGCTGATCGCCGCGAATACCGCCGAGCCGCTTGACCGCGATCGAGCCGACGGGTGCGCCGTCCTTGCCCGCCGCATAAGGCACGATTTCGCTGCCCGGAGGCGCGATGCCGCGCTGGATATCGCTTTGCAGCGCGGTCATATCGACCAGCTTGAATTCGAGCTTGGCGGTCTGGCCGAGCAGGTTCTTGAGCGCCTGCGGGTCCTGCAGGCCGGGCACCTGCACCACGATGCGGTTGGCGCCCGAGCGGATGATCGTCGGCTCGCGCGTGCCGAGCGCGTCGATGCGCTTGCGCACCACTTCGACCGCAGTCTCCATCGCCTGCGCAACGGCAAGGTCGATGCCCTCGGGCGTCGGCGTCAGGACGAAGCGGTTGCCGTCGATGACATTGATCGTCCAGTCGCGCGCGCCCGTCAGGCCCGCACCGTTGGTCAGCGGCAGGATCGCCTCGCGCACCGCATCGACCTTGGTCGGATCCTCGACGAGGAAGGTCAGTGCGCCATCACGGTTCGAGATGTCGCTGATGCGGATGTCCGGGTTTGCCTGCTTCAGCTTGCCCCGGACCGATTCGTCCATGCCCTCGATGCGCTGCTGGCGCACTTGCGAGGGATCAGCCTCGAGCAGAATGTGGCTGCCACCGGCAAGGTCGAGCCCGAGGTTCACCCGGGGAGCGTAGATACCGGCGGGCAGCGCGAAGCCCATGGTCGAGACGATCGAAGGGATCGCGGCGGC
>CAILIO010000080.1 GCA_903834285.1 uncultured Sphingomonadales bacterium
GAAGCTTGCCCGTAATTCGACAGCCACCAGCAGCGCGACACAGATCGCTGCGACCGGTGGCCATACCCGCGCATTGACGCGCTTGTCAGACATTATCCCGACGCCCCTTTTACTGGCGTTGCGGCCAGCGTTTTGTTGTTGCGGACCGGATATTCCGGACCCGGTGCCATGTCCCCCGACACAGCGTCCGAGCCGCCGACGATAGGCGCCCTAGTATGATCCGCAAGCCTGAGAGATGTGTTAACCCGATGGGGGGAGAGGGGCCGGAACAGACAGGGAACTTGCCAGTCCCGGCTCCCAGGTCGTGACCCTATGACGCGACCGCCCGCTCGCAACGGAAACGATCATTCCGGGCGGCGTTCGGCAAGAGCGAAGCCCGGGTCTCAGGTCCGTGGTGGAGCTTTTCGGCCAGGCCATGGTTCATGGGCGGACGCTGCTCTTCTGTTCTTGACGCGCACCATTTGGGACGATTGCGCGCAAACCTTCGGTAAGTTCAGTCCTGTGCGACCCGAAGGAAATCCGTTGAAATATCCTTCATTTCAGAAAGATAGTCTTCATCCACTTGCGGCGCGGCTCGCCAAGAGGCCGGATTGGTCCGGGTAATGACAGTGTCGCAGAACCGGCACCGGGCGTAGAGGAAGAGGCCGTTCGACTTGATCGCAGCATCAGGCGCGTGGCGATTGAAGGTGTGGCAGACCGAAATGCTCACCCTTCGCGCCACCGCGCCTGACAAGCGATCAAGCATAGGCAGCGTTCATCGCGAAAGCATCGCTTGTCGGCTGGAATTCGCCAGAACTGAGCGCAATCACGATGGCCTGCGCGGTGTTGCGCACGTTCAGCTTCGAAAGAAGGTTGCGGCGATGGATATCGACCGTGCGTGGGCTGATCGCGAGCTTGGCGGCAATCCGTTCGGTGGTGCAGCCGTTGATCACGTCGCCCAGGACCTGGCGTTCGCGCGAGGTCAGCATGGCGACCTTTTCCCGGGCGCGGCCACCCATGGCCTTGGCTGGCTGGGTGCGGCGCAGATCTTCTTCGGCGCGCGCGACGGCGCGGTCAAGCAGTGCGGGCTCCGACGGCCAGACAACGAAATCGGAAGCGCCCTCGCGGATCGCCGCGACGGCCTTTTCGAAACCGGCGTTGCACGAGAATTCGACTTTGGCCGAGACCGGTGCGCGATCAGCGCGGTATCCATCGATCTGGTCGCGGCATGCCGCTTCATGACGGAACATGAAAATGACGGCCCGATCAATCTTTGCAGGCAGTTCGCTGACGTCGTTGAACACAACGCTGCGAATGCCCAGTGAGTTCAGCCCGTGCGAGATCTCGGCCCGCAGATGGACACTGTCTTCGATGACATAAACTACTGTTCTATCGTTCATTTCGCTGACCCATGCAGAATAGCCTTAGGCCTGCTTGCTTAGTTGGGTTTGCCGGGTGCGGCCATCGATAACGGTGCCATTGCGGCAATGACTTTGGCGAAATTGGTGCCACGGAGATTGAATTCGCCGTTGGAGTGGTATCTGAATCGTTAAGAATATCCGGGCACTTTGCGAGGGTGCGAGCCCGCGATCTCAGATCCGGCGCAGGCGTGCGCTGTCTGGGCGCGGGTCGTTCACGCGATGCTTGGACTTGACCTCCCAGCTGGCATTGCGATCAGCAAGGTCACGTAGTCGCTGCAAGGTATCCATCATGATGTCTAGTCTGATCGGTTCATCGAACTCGACCCCGAAGACCTGATCATTGGTCCAGCGCACGGTGGCGGTGACGGTGCGGTTGTCCGGCAAGAGGATCTCGGTGTACTCGCCGGTAACCGGCGGAAGCCCCTTGCAGGTCGCGCACAGACCCCGTGCGGAAATGTTGCGGATGACGATTTCGAACGTCGGCAAGCGGTCGGTCTGCATTTGGCCCCGCAGCAGGCGGCGCTCGCGGGGCTCGCGCTGATGTTGAGGCGGGTTTTCGGGCTTCAAGAATGGCTCCATCGGGCTTGCAGGCGTGGTGTGGACCGTTGTTGCCGGTGTCTCGGCTTCGGGGACGCTGAATGGTGGGCGGGAGAAGTTCACGGCCGATCCGGTTTGCTCGATCGTCCGGCCATCACAACCTGGAATTTCAGGCGTCGTGTGGCCGAATGCTGGAACTGCCTAGGTGATGAGGCGAGGCGGGCCTTGCGCAAGGTCACGCCATGCAGGCGATATTCGCTATGATCACCGTCGTGTTCAGTCGGCATGGCTTTCCCCCATTGATAAGGGAAAGCTACGAGATGGATGTTAACGCGCGTTTGGAAAGCGGGTAACCAAATAGACCGAGCCCGTGCAAAAATTTCTGCCTGGAAGTGCAAGGGTAGGGCGCACCCAGCGGGATTCGAACCTGTGGCGGACGGCTCGAAGGTACTGGGCGATGCAGGAGTTCTGCATTTTTTCGCATTCAGGTCATTTCAATATGACTGACGAGTGTCAGACTTGCAGGATGGTTCGGTGGACCCTGTCGCCTAAAACTGGATTTGCTACAGGAACAAATATGACCGTTCGCGGCTTCGGAAATGCTGAAACCGAGAGCCTCTGAGAATATCGCCGGTCGCGGACAGCAAACCAGATTGGCAAATTCTTTCTTCTGGAGGCGCAATCACGGACGTGAACAAGAAGGACAGCGCGGGAAGGTTGGCTCTTGGAAGGGTATTGGTGTTGATTTCCACTGAGAGTTGACCTGGGATTTCCATCAAGAAGTGACCTGGGTGGAGATGGTGCCCCGCGGTGCGGGGATGGGGCAAGTGGCGGTTTTTTCCCTTTGTGGTTTGGGTGCTGCGGCGTGGGCTCTAAATCGGAAGCTGTCGTTGCCGGTTTCCAGGATGTGGCAATGGTGCGCGCCCCGAGCGCGCGGGCCCTTGTGAGCTCTTCGTCCGAGGAGGAAGTTACCACCACCCGTGCGTCCGCCACTTTGGCGAGTTGCAGCGTGAACAGCGACGCGCCGCCCGTTGCCAGCACCAGAACCGTCTGGCGGGGGCCGATGGAGCCGGCACCGAACAGCGCGGTTGCTGCCACTCCGGCGTGAATGGGGCTGCCTGTCCAGTTCTGGAAGAAGGTGCCCGCAACCCGGTCACCCACTTTCCATTGCGTCACGCCCGACCGGACCGCCAAGATAGCGGCCAGCCGTGACGCCGATATACTGGACGTTGATCGATCAGGCTTGCATCGCCACGTGCACTTCGCCGTGTGCCGGCTCGGGAACGGACCCGTCAGCAAGGCACAGAGCTTCTGCTCCCGCCGTGCTGCCGACAGGCACGATCCAGTTTTTCATGGACTTCAATCCTCTACGAGCACCGCGACATCGATATTGCCGCGCGTGGCGTTGGAATAAGGGCAGACTTCGTGCGCATGGGCGACGAGCTCCTCGGCGGCGGCGCGGTCCACCCCGGCGATTGACGCCGTCAGGGTCACCGCAAGGCCAAAGCCCGAACCTGCCGGGCCGATGCCGACATCGGCCTTTACCGTGACGCCGCCGATCGCGATCTTGGCTTGCCGCGCGACGAATTCGATCGAGCTGCCAAAGCAGGCGGCGTACCCTGCGGCGAAGAGCTGCTCGGGGTTTGTCGCGCCGCCGGGGCCGCCCATTTCTTTGGGTGTGGCGAGATCATGCGCGACGAGGCCGTCGTCGGTCTCGGTGTGCCCGCTGCGGCCACCGGTCGAAGTGGCATGCGCGGTATAGAAGATCTTGGTGGGCTTCATCGGAACAGCTCCTCTGCGTGTGGTTTGCAGGATCAGGCCAGTGCGTCTGGCCGGAACAACGCTTTCAACGGAACCCAGGGTCCCAGCTGCACCACGCGGATATCCAGTAGCCCTGCGGCAACCATGGGGTACTCGGCGAGGCGGGCGCTTACCGAGTCTGCGTCCGGTGCCTCGAACACGAGGGTAACCGTGATCGGATCGGGCTGGAAATACATTTCTTGGATCAATCCGGCCGCGTAATCGGCCCAGACGTGCTGCTCTTCCGCGACAATGAACGGGGCAAACGCGCCGGCATCTAGGCTGGATCGGGCGGTAAGGGTGGCTTGCAGTTTTATGGCAGGTCCTTTCGGGCGCGGCGGCTCAGGCGAAGTTGAAAACTTCGTGCTCGCGCGTGATGAACGAGACCGAATTGGCGTGATCAACGAAGTTTGCTTCGTCGGTGACGAATGCTTCCCCGGCCTTGAGGCCCTCGGGCGAGCCATTGCCGGCCATGAAGGCCTCCTCGCTGTCCCACCAGATTTCGGTGACGCCGTCGAAAGGCTTGATCTGGTGGCCGCGTGACTGGCGCAGCACATCGTTGATCGGCGTATCGAGCAGCTGGCTTTGCACATAGCGGGTCGCACCAACGGTCTTGGCGAGATTGGCTACGAACGGACCATGGTGGTCGCGCCAATAGGTGCGGAAGGCTTCGTCCGAAAGGTCGGGACGCTTGCGGATGGCGTAAGTGAGCTTGATCATCGCAGTGCTCCTTGGGCTTGCCGGGCGCTCGGTTGCGCCGATGTCCGGAACTCTAGGCAGGCTGCGTTCAGCGGTGTAGATATGGAATAATAATTTCACTCAATAAGTGAACTATTGAATAAGGCTCCCCTCTCCGAAAGCCTGTTCGCCTTTGTGCGCACCGCGGAACTCGGAAGTTTTGCGGCAGCGGCGGCCGCGCTCGGGGTTACCCCGGTGGCGGTTGGCCAGACGGTGAAGCGGCTCGAAGACCAGTTCGGGGTCAAGCTGATCAACCGCACGACCCGCAAGATGAGCCTGACACCGGAAGGTTTGTTGCTGCTCAACCGTTGCAAGCAGCCGCTTGCCGCGCTCGAGGAAATCGCGCGCCTGTTCGACGAGAGCCGGGGAGTGGTCTCGGGACGGCTGCGGATCACTGCGCCGCTTGCGCTGGGCAGGCGCCATCTGCTGCCGATCATCGCCGGATTCTGCCATCGGCACCCCGAGGTGGAGATCGATCTCGATGTGTCGGACCGGGTCCGCGATTTCGTCGACGATCCGGTCGACCTCGCCTTCCGCCAGTCGAGGCCCGACGACAGTTCGCTGATCGCGCGGCCGATCTCCACGCTCCAGGCGGTTACCGTTGCAGCACCGGATTATCTCGAAAGGTGCGGAGAGCCCGGCCATCCGCAGGATCTCGCAAGGCATGCCTGCATCGGCTATCGCTATCCCACCACCGGCGCCATGTATCCGTGGAGCTTCCTGATCAACGGTGAAGAGCATCGCACTTCTCCGGACTGCGCGATTATCGTGAACGATCCGGAAACGGCCTGTGAGGCCGCAGCTCTGGGCCTTGGCGTGGTGCAGACGGGTAGCAATTACGCGGCACCCTACCTCGCCGCTGGCCGCCTGCGCGTGGTGATGGCCCCGTTCATCGCGGCCACGCACACGCTCTATTTGTGCTATCCCAGCCGCGATCACATTCCGCTGCGAGTGCGAGCGTTCATTGATCACGCGCTCGGCGCTCTTGGGCGGGACCGGTTCATGTTGTCATTTGCATAAACACGTCGATCCCGGCTTCACACCGTAACCCCTGCCACCATGCGCCGGGCGCGCAGTCGATGCCGCCGCCAAGACATGTGCCTGGCGCGGTGGCGGCGCCGGAGGCCTTCGCCAGTTTCAGGCGATCTCGTGAAAACTGTAGATCGGCCCGCCGGGCAGGCGATGCCCGATCCCGATTGCAATCACGCGGTTGAGCCAGTCGTAGTGCGCCGCCGATGTGGTGAAGCGCGCCACGGTCCGGAAATGGTAGGCTTCGGGATCGACCACCTCGCCGCGAGCGAGCTGCGCGAGGATGTCGGGCGTTCCGGTGCGGATCCCGTCATAAGTCATGCCGATCACTGCGTCGTCGTCGGTGCGCAACATAACGCGAGCATCGAGCAGCACGGTGCCATCCGCCCGCACGGTTTGCCAGTCAGCGCCACCGCGCAGCAGCACGCCCGAAAGCCGCTTGCCAGCAAAGCGGCCGCCCGCAATATCTCCAACGCGCCGGTCAGCGCTGCCTGGCCCGCCCACGCTCTGGATGCGCTCGACGTCGACCTGCATCACGAAGAGAGGCAGGGTCTTTACCGGGCCGAGCGCTTCCAGTGCGGTTTCGAAGTCGATCATGCGGGGCTCCTCTTGTGGATTGCCTGTTCCAGTTCGCCGGCCAGCGTGCGGACCAGCTTGGCCGCCGGCATCGCCCGCACGAGCAGCGCGCCCTGGCCCGCCCAATGCGCGCCATAGCCATGCTCGCCGCGTGCCTGCGCTGCGGCATGGAGCGCTTTTCCAAGGTCATAGGCCCTCGGATAGGCCGGAACCTGATCGGCAGTGAAGGTGCCGTTCAGCGCTGCGAAGCGATTGGGCAGGATTCGCGCGGGGCGCCCGGAGACGATCCGCGTCATCACGGTGTGCTTCCCGCCGTTCTCGACAAGTGCCGCGCGGTAGCCCGCATCGGCCATGCTTTCGTCCGTCGCGACAAAGGCGGTGCCAAGCTGTGCGGCGCAAGCACCGAGCGCCAGAGCCGCCGCGATGCCGCGGCCGTCCATGATGCCCCCGGCGGCGATAACGGGGACGGCGATCTCTGCCACAAGCAGGCGGACGAGCGCCATCGTTCCCAGCTTATCGTCCGGCGCGTCGGGATCGAACATGCCGCGGTGACCGCCGGCCTCCCACCCTTGCGCGACAATCGCATCGATCCCTGCGGCTGCGACGGCGCGGGCTTCTGCCAGGTTCGTGGCGGTTGCCAGCAGGATGATCCCGGCTGCGCGCAGTGCTGCGATGGCCGACGCAGTAGGCAGACCGAAGTGGAAGCTGACCACCGCCGGACGCTCATCGATCAACATGCGCAGCATCGCCTCATCGACCAGAAAACTGCGATAGATCTCCCGCAAGCCTGCCGGCGGACGCGTGCCGAACATTCCGAACAGCGGCGCGAACCGCTCGCTCCACGCTGCTTCTTTTCCCGGATCGGCTACGCCGGGCGCGTGGCAGAACAGGTTGACGTTGAACGGCCCCGCCGTGCGCGCTCGCACCGCCTGGATCAACCGCCGCGCGGTTTCGGCATCGCCTGCGCCGACGGCAATCGACCCGAGCGCTCCCGCTTCGGTCACGGCGGCAGCCATGGCCGGAGACGAAACACCGGCCATGGGTGCCTGGATCAGGGGCAAGCGCATCCCAGGCAGTTGCAGAAGGCGGCCCTTTGGCATTCCGGTGCTCCGACAGCCACTTGGTGGATGTGCTTTTCATGTCCAGCCAACTGGCCTGAGTTCTTGTCAATTCGGCCATCGGGCCGCGCATGGGCTCAGGCGATCCCGTGTTTATCGTGATGGCCGGTGACCTGGCAACATGCCGAGAAGGGGCGAATCGCGGTGAGCGAGGTTACGCGGCCTTGCGAGCCCCGCGGTTTTCCCGGAGTGGAAGCCGAATTGCCGGAAGTCCGCCATTTGCCATGGCCGATCTCAGCCAGCATGCTTGAAACGCGGCACGGAGCGGCAGGAAAATGGCGCGCCCTGCAGGATTCGAACCTGCGGCCACCGGCTTAGAAGGCTGGTGCTCTATCCAGCTGAGCTAAGGGCGCGTTGCCGTGCCTCATAAGGCCGCTTTGCGATGGGCGCAAATCGGGATAGCAAAGCGGCCTATGAACCAGCACCGTTTAGCCCGCATCGAAGGCAGCGCCGGCGCACGCCGCCACTACCGCTATTTCGACTATCTCATGGCCGCGTTCGTCGCGATCCTGCTGCTATCGAACCTGATCGGGGCGGCGAAGCTAACCACGGTCTCGGGCTATACCTTTGGTGCGGGCATCCTGTTCTTCCCGGTATCCTACGTTCTGGGCGACGTGCTGACCGAAGTCTACGGCTACGCCCACGCACGGCGTTGCGTGTGGGTGGGCTTCTTTGCGTTGCTGTTCATGGCCTTCATGAGCTTCGTGGTGGTCGCGATGCCGCCTGCGTCCGGATGGGGCTGCGCTTCAAGCGGAGATCCGCGTTTTGCCGAGATCGTGGCGAAGACTTCGGCCGGGGCCGTGTGCCAGACGACCTATGATTCGGTGTTCGGCAGTACCTGGCGCATCGTGATTGCGTCAGTCGTCGCGTTCTGGGCGGGTGAGTTCGTCAATTCCTTCGTGCTCGCGCGGATGAAGGTCTGGACCGGGGGCAAGTACTTGTTCACCCGCACCTGGGGCTCGACGATCTTCGGCCAGGCGGTCGATAGTGCGCTGTTCTATCCGATCGCCTTTCTCGGCACATGGGCGACAGCGGATGTCATCCACGTGATGTACACCAATTGGGCGCTCAAGGTGATCTGGGAGATCGTGCTGACGCCGGTGACTTATGCCGTGGTCGGCTTCCTCAAGCGGCGGGAAGGGGTCGACGTGTTCGATACCGATATCAGCTTCTCGCCCTTCGCGACCGCTGAAGACGCCTGATGATCTATATCGTCCTCAATGGCGGGGCGATTCTGGCGGCAACGCTGGCGGGGCTGGTGCTGGGGACGATCTATCAGGTGCTGACCGATCGCCGGCAGATCAGCGCGCCAGGCTGGGCCGCGAGCCTGGCGTTCGCCTTTGTGGCCGAGGCCTGGCTCTGCGCCATTCTGGCAGGAGCGCTGATCCTCGCGCCGCCGAAGGGCAGCGTTTGGACAATGACAATCGGCAGCGCCGTCGTCATCTGGCTGGGTTTCGTGGTGCCGAGCCTCGCCGCATCGTATCGCATGCGCGCGTTGGCGGGGCGGACCGCCGTGATCGATTGCGGCTACTGGCTGGTGGTGATGCTGGCGCAGGCCGTGGTGCTGCGCCTGATCGGGCTGGTGCCACCGCCCGCCTGAACAACCCTAAAGACCCTCCCCGGAGTGCGGGAAGGGCCATGTGGGGGGTGGGTGCTCGCGGACCTCAATCGGCGATCAGGCCAATGGCGAGGTAAATCAGGATCAGCGAGCCAAAGCCGACCAGCGTGCCGATGACCCAAGCCACGCGCACCAGCGTGACATCGAGGCCGAAGTAGTCGGCGATCCCGGCGCTGACGCCCATGATCTTGCCGCGCTGCTTGTTGAGACGGAAACCCCGGGGGGCGGGCGAATGGACCTCATGGTCCTCGAAGCGCAGGTCGCTCATGCCGCATAGACCGAGCTGACAGCGGCGGGGGCCGTGTGGAGCGGGCTCTCGGCAGGCGCGTTCACAGTGCCTCCGACGAGAGCGAGAGTGAGCGCGAAGGCTGCGGCTGCGCTGAAGATCGGGGCGGTGAAGTTGCGAATGGTGGTCATGGTGTGGTTCCCTTCTTTGGTTCTGTGTGGTCGCCGTCCAGTCCGTCCGGCGGATGCCAAGAGCTTTGCATAGGGCGTGCCAATTGCGAGAAATGGCGCAATTGCGTGGTTTGGCATTCCGGGTGTGACGACATTTGCCTCTATCGCGACCAAAGTGTGGGAAATTTCACCGACTTTCAGGGGTTGGTGTCGCGTAATCTTGGCGCTTGCCTTTTTCAGGTCCCTCGCCTAGGGGCGATGCATCCCGACATTGTGAAGGCAAAGTCTGGGCTGGCGCCAAACGGGGCCGGCACCAAACCCGCTGCCTTTGCTGCGCCGGCATCTGGAGTACACATGAACGATATCGCACGGATTACCGAGATCGCCGGAGAAGAGGCTGCCAGCCTCGGCTTCGATCTCGTGCGCGTGCGCTATTTCAAGGGTGGCGAGATCGGCGACGAGGAGCACACGCTCCAGATTATGGCCGAGCGGCCCGAAACCGGCCAGCTGGTGATTGACGACTGCGCCGCGCTTTCGCGCCGCATGTCCGATCGCATAGATGCGCTGGAAGAAGCGGGCGATGTGCTGATCGAGGAAGCCTACCGCCTCGAAGTGAGCTCGCCGGGCATCGACCGTCCGCTGACCCGCACAAAGGACTTCGCGAACTGGACCGGCCATGAGGCGCGGATCGAGCTTTCCGAACTGATGGACAATCGCAAGCGCTTCCGCGGCGATCTCACCGCGTTCGATGACGATGCACAGATGATTTCGATCGAGGACGATGGCGTGGTATACCATGTGCCATTCGATCTCGTCGCCAATGCCAAGCTTATCCTCACGGATAAGCTGATCGCCGCCTCCCGGCCGCTGGATACCAGCGGCGTGGATGACATCGTTGAAGAACAGGAAGACTAAGCCATGGCCAGTGCGATTTCCGCCAACCGCGCCGAGCTGCTCGCGATCGCGAACTCTGTTGCGACCGAGAAGATGATCGACAAGTCCATCGTCATCGAGGCGATGGAAGAAGCGATCCAGAAGTCCGCGCGCAACCGCTATGGTGCCGAGAACGACATCCGCGCCAAGCTCGATCCGCGCACCGGCGATCTGCGCCTGTGGCGCGTGGTCGAGGTGGTCGAAGAGGTTGAGGACTACTTCAAGCAGATCGATCTGAAGGCGGCTGACAAGCTCCAGCCCGGCGCCAAGATCGGCGACTTCCTGGTCGATCCGCTGCCGGCGGTCGAACTGGGGCGCATCGATGCGCAGTCGGCCAAGCAGGTGATCTTCCAGAAGGTCCGCGATGCCGAGCGTGACCGTCAGTACGAAGAGTTCAAGGACCGCGCCGGCGAAGTGATCACCGGCGTGATCAAGTCGGTCGAATTCGGCCACGTGATCGTCAACCTCGGTCGCGCCGAGGGTGTGATCCGCCGCGACCAGCAGATCCCGCGCGAAGTGCCGCGCGTGGGCGAGCGCGTGCGCGCCTGGATCATGAAGGTCGAGCGCCAGAACCGCGGTCCGCAGATTTTCCTGAGCCGCGCGCACCCTGAATTCATGAAGAAGCTCTTCGCGCAGGAAGTGCCCGAAATCTACGATGGCATCATCACCATCATGGCCGCCGCCCGCGATCCGGGCAGCCGCGCCAAGATCGGCGTGATCAGCCGCGATTCCAGCATCGACCCGGTCGGCGCCTGCGTCGGCATGAAGGGCAGCCGCGTGCAGGCCGTCGTGCAGGAACTGCAGGGCGAGAAGATCGACATCATCCCCTGGAGCGAGGACACCGCGACCTTCGTGGTGAACGCGCTGCAGCCCGCGACCGTGAGCCGCGTGGTGATCGACGAGGAAGAGAGCCGCATCGAGGTCGTCGTGCCCGATGACCAGCTGTCGCTCGCCATCGGTCGCCGCGGCCAGAACGTGCGCCTTGCCTCGTCGTTGACGGGTTCGGCCATCGATATCATGACCGAGGCGGAAGCTTCGGAGAAGCGCCAGAAGGAATTTGCCGAGCGCTCGAAGATGTTCGAGGAAGAGCTCGACGTGGACGAGACACTCTCGCAGCTGCTGGTGGCCGAAGGCTTCAGCGAACTGGAAGAAGTCGCCTACATCGACATCGCCGAACTCGCCGCGATCGAAGGCTTCGACGAGGAACTGGGGCAAGAGCTGCAGAGCCGCGCGCTCGAGGCGCTGGAGCGCCGCGAGGAAGCGCAGCGCGAAGAGCGCCGTGGTCTTGGCGTCGAGGATGATCTGGCCGAGCTGCCGCATCTGACTGAAGCCATGCTCGTCACGCTGGGCAAGGCCGGCATCAAGACGCTCGACGATCTGGCTGATCTTGCCACCGACGAACTCATTGCCAAGAAGCGCGGAGGCGAACAGCGCCGCCGCAACAACAACAACACCGAGACCCGCCGCGACCGCGAACGCAGCGAACGCAGCGAGGACAAGGGCGGCGTGCTCGGCGAATACGGCCTCTCCGAAGAGCAGGGCAACGAGATCATCATGGCCGCGCGTGCGCACTGGTTCGACGATGAGCCAGCAGTTGAGGAGGCCGCCCATGCGGAATCCTCACAATGACACGCTGAGCTCCGACAGGATTGGCAGCAAGCCGGCCGGGACTCCCGCAAAGGGGGACCAGCCGGAGCGCAAATGCGTGCTGACCGGGCGCCATGACGCGCGCGGCGAGCTGGTGCGACTGGCGATTTCTCCCGACGGCGACGTATTGCCCGACGCTCTGGCGCGTGCGCCGGGTCGGGGCGCATGGATCGGCGTCAGTGAGGCAGATCTTGCGGCAGCCGTTGCCAATGGCAAGCTGCGCGGTGCGCTGGCGCGGGCTTTCAAGGGCGCTGCGCTTACCATCTCGGCCGACCTTCCCGAACGGACGCGCGCGGCGCTGACCCGCGCGCTGACTGATCGCCTCGGCATCGAGTTGCGTGCGGGCAACATGCTGCTTGGCACCGAGAGGATTGCGCAAGGCGCGCGGGCCGGAGCGGTGGTGTGGCTGGCCCATGCGAGCGATGCCGGAACCGATGGTCCGAACAAGCTTGCCCAGGCCTGGCGCGTGGGCGAGGAAGCGGAAGGAACCGGGCTAAAGGGCCTTATCTTGCCGCTGGACCGGGCGGCGCTGTCTGTGGCATTGGGCCGCGACAACGTGGTTCACTTGGCGCTGACCGAAGCCTCTGCGGCCGAAAGGGTCGCGGTTCTGCTGCGGCGCTTGCTGCATTTTCTAGGGTCTGAACCAGACACGACGGACGCGGCCTCGGCTGCGTGCGAAGATATTGATACGAAGGGTGTATAATTTCGATGAGCGATGACAAGAAGCCGACGCTCGGCCGCAGGCCGCTTGGCCTGAAAACTTCGGTCGAGGCGGGCGAGGTCAAGCAGACATTCAGCCACGGGCGGACCAACAAGGTTGTCGTCGAGGTCAAGCGGCGCAAGCTGATGCCGCGC
>CAILIO010000081.1 GCA_903834285.1 uncultured Sphingomonadales bacterium
CGTCATCCCCGCGAAGGCGGCGATCCAGAGCCGCACTGCACAACGCCCGCGGTTCGTCGCAAATCCCGCAAAATCCCAGCCCGTCACCTCCGACCTGCCACGTATAATTTCGCTCTCGCCCATTGCCCCCCAGTGGTGCTAAATACTTCCGAGAAAAGCATGAAAATCGCGGGAAGGATCGGAAGGGCGGTTCTGGTGCTGGCACTCCTGCTGCCGGCGCCGGGGGCCATGGCCCGTGAGGAGGCCGAGGCGCTGGCTGCGCCGGTTCGCGGCCCATCGTCCCATTCGGGCAGCGACAGGGTGCAGCCCTCCACCAGCGAGCGCAGCCCGGACCGGGCCTTCGACGTTTTTGGCATCACCGCCTTTTCCGCACCCCACTATCCGCCCACCCGCCGCGATTCCCTAGTCGAGCACCAGTTCGGCGAGGACCTCGCCGACCCCTACCGCTGGCTTGAGGCGGATGTGCGCTCCAGCCCAGAGGTCGCCGCATGGGTGGCGCGGCAGAACGCGGCGAGTGAGGCCTATCTCGCCCAGCTGCCCGGCCGTGACGCACTGCTGGGCAAGATCCGCAGCCTGTTTGCCTACGAACGCTTCAGTCTCCCGCACAAGGCCGGCAGCCGCTACTTCTACACGCGCAACAGCGGTTTGCAGAACCAGGCCGTGCTGCAGGTGCGCGAGGGGCTTGCAGGTGAGGGCCGCGTCCTTGTCGATCCCAATACGTGGGACGCGGAGCCCGGGGAGGGGCTGCGCGCGCTCGATGCCTGGGTCCCCTCGCCGGGTGGCCAGCTCCTTGCGCTCACCCAACAGCGCGACGGTAGCGATTGGCGCACTGTACGCGTCGTCGATGTTGGGACGGGCCGGATGCTCGCCGACCGGCTCGAATGGGCCAATGACACCGGAATCGGTTGGGTCGGCGATACCGGCTTTCTCTACGCGCGGTATCCCGCGCCGCCGGCGGGTGAGACCTACAGCGCGCAAGTGTTCGACAAGGCGATCTGGTTCCACCGCATCGGCACGCCGCAAAGTGCCGACATCCGTGTCTTTGCCACGCCCGGGCATCGCGACTGGAATCACCGCGTCCACGTCTCGTTCGACGGCCGCTGGGCCGTGATCATTTCCTCCGCCAGCACCCTTCCGCGCCGCACGGTGCAAGTCATTCCGCTCAGCCGCGATAAGCCGCAGAACTGGACCTCAATCTCCATCGCGCCGGACATGACCGACGACTGGAAATTCGTCGAAGGCGTCGGCGATCACTTGTGGTTCACCACCAATGCCGGCGCGCCGCATTACCGCCTCGTCCGCATTGATCTCGACCGGAGCGGGAAGCGCGCCTTCACCGTCAACGACGTGATCGGCGAGAAGGACGATACGCTCGACGCAGGGCGCATCGTCGGCAACCGGCTGATCCTGTCCTACATCCAGCGCGGCGCAAGCTACGCCGTCGTCACTGATCTCATGGGCCGACCCAAGCGCGCGATCACCGTGGGTGCAATCGGCGCGGCCAGCGGGTTCGGCGGGCGTCCCGGCGATCCGGAGACCTTTTACCAGTTCTCCAGCTTCAACCAGCCGCCCGCGATCTTCCGGCTCGACACCCGCACCGGCACGGCCACGCCGTTTGCCGTGCCGCGTCTGCCGTTCGATCCGGATGACTATGTCGTCGAGCAGCGCAGCTTCCCCTCGAAAGACGGGACCAAGGTGCCGATGTACCTCGTGCGCAAGCGCAGCCTTGCCGCCTCGGGCCGCGCCGCACCCACCTTGCTCTATGGTTATGGCGGCTTCGATGTCGCGCTCACGCCCGGCTATTCGGCGGTGCGCATGGCCTGGCTCGAGGCGGGCGGCGTCTTCGCGCTCGCCAATATCCGCGGTGGCGGGGAATTCGGCCGCGAATGGTACGATGCGGGCCGGCTTGCCAACAAGCAGAACAGCTTCGATGATTTCATCGCGGCGGGCGAATACTTGATCAGGGAAGGCATCGCAGCCAAGCGCGGGCTTGCCATTCAGGGCGGTTCGAACGGGGGCATGCTCGTCGCCGCGGTGATCAACCAGCGGCCCGATCTCTTCGCGGCTGCCAATCCCGATGTCGGCGTGATGGACATGCTGCGCTTCGACCGGTTCACCTCGGGCCGCTTCTGGGTCGATGACTACGGCAGCCCCGCGCGCGAGGCAGACTGGCGCGTGCTGCGGGCCTATTCACCCTATCACAACATCCGCCCCCGCGCGGATTACCCCGCGATTCTTGTGGCCACCGCCGATACCGACGACCGCGTCGTGCCCGCGCACAGCTTCAAATATGTCGCCGCGCTGCAGGCCGCCGATCTCGGTAACCGGCCGCATCTCCTGCGGGTCGAGGCGCAGGCCGGCCATGGCCCGGGCAAACCGGTCGACAAGGTCATTGCCGGCGGGGCCGATGTGCTCGCCTTCCTCGCCAAGTGGACTGGCCTTGCGATTGAATAGCGTGCCGATTTCACGCGGCGCGCCCCTTGCAGGCGCTCGCCCGGCCCACTATCCCCTTGGGCCGAAGCAGCTGGCCGTCAGGGCTGGCACGAGTGATAGGAAAGACCTGACATGACCACGTTCGAGGACCGCGAACGCGCCGAAGAGGCCAAGTTCGCCCACGATGAGGAAACCCTGTTCCGCATCCAGGCCCGCCGCAACAAGCTGCTCGGCCACTGGGCTGCAGCGCGTATGGGGCTCGATGCCGCCGAGACCGAAGCCTATGCTCGCGCCGTCGTGCAGGCCGAGTTCGAGGAAGCTGGCGACGAGGATGTCGTGCGCAAGCTGCTGGGCGATCTCACCATGGCCAAGGTCGAGATCGACGAGCCCGAAATCCGTGCTGCGCTGGCCGAGCAGGCGATCGAGGCGCGCCGCCAGATCACGGGCGAAGCCTGATGCCGATGCCCGCGGCCGAGATCGAGGCGCTGATCCGCGCCGCGATTCCCGATGCAGACGTCACGATCACCGATCTCGCCGGCGATGGCGATCACTATGCCGCTCATGTCGTCGCGCCATCGTTCGCCGGCCTCAGCCGCGTCGCGCGGCACAAGGCGGTCTATGGCGCGCTGGGTGAGCGCATGGGCGGAGTGCTCCATGCCTTGCAAGTGACCACCGGCGTCCCCACCTGAACGACCATCCAGCCCGCGCTGCACCAGCCACGAAAGACCCGGAAAAAGCCCATGTCCACCCCCAATAACTCCACCGGCGAACGCATCGCTGAAATCGTCGGCACCAACGACGTCGTCCTCTTCATGAAGGGCACCCCGCTGTTCCCGCAGTGTGGTTTCTCGAGCAAGGCGATCGCCATTCTCGACCACCTCGGCGTCGAATATGCCTCGGTCGATGTGCTGCAGGATATGGAAATCCGTCAGGGAATCAAGTCCTTCTCCGATTGGCCGACGATTCCGCAGCTCTACGTTAAGGGCGAATTCGTCGGCGGTTCAGACATTATGATGGAAATGTATCAGGCCGGCGAGCTGCACCAGCTCATGGTCGATGCCAAGGTAGTCGAGGCCTGATTTCAAGGGCTTTTACGCTCTACTCCGACGCGAACGTAAAATGCGGCTCCGCCACAAGCGGGGCCGCGTTTTGCGTTTCAGGAGCCGGGCAAGGGCGGTGGGGAAGGTCCGGCCCCGCGCGCGGGTGGGGGTGATCCGCGCGCGGGGCTTGGCAGGCGGTGGGGCCTGGAGAGGCGGAACCGGGAGAC
>CAILIO010000082.1 GCA_903834285.1 uncultured Sphingomonadales bacterium
GGAGCATGTATGGGAGCGCTGTGCGGAACACGGAGATCATGTGGGTCTCTAACTCCGTAGACATGTGGGGGAGGTTCGATGCCAGGTGCCAGTCGGTCGATTGGTACTTGACGGAGGCGGGGTGGCTTGCCAACGCTATTCCGTCGTCGGGCTGCGCTTGATGGATGGTAGTATGGAGGCAGCAGTGGCACAACGGTCCGGGGGTGCCCTGGTCATCGATGGCGCTGTGGCAGGAGACGCAAGATAGCTCGGTGGAACGCGGGATAGTGTCGTTGCAATAGCGGCAACGGGTCCAGGGTGGTTTCTCGGGGGAGAAGTGGCCGGCGGTCTGCCGAAGGGCTTGGTAATCGGCTGGTAACAGGGCTGAGGGTGCTTGTCCTGCCGGGCCGAAGGCATCTTGGATCGCGAAATCGAGTGCCGTCGGTGTGAAACCAAGGAGCGGTCGGCGAAGGAGCATTTCGGCGTGCAGCCGGCGTGCGAGGCTTTCGATGAACAGCCGGCGGTTGGTAGTGCCTTGCGGTGAGGTTTTGGTGTGGGCGCAGCGCTGGTACAGGAGTGCGCGAATGCTGTCGAGGGATGCGGTGAGTTGTGCTTCTTGCTGGAAGGTGGTCATGGCCGCGACTATAGCTTGTGTGGTGTCTTGACTGGCTTCTTCCGTGGCGACGGTCGTGATGGCGCCGGCAGTCTCGAGGCCGTCCGCACGGACCCGCGCATAGTGGATGTTTGCTGAGTCGGGGTTCGTGAGGAAGTCCGCCGGGGGTGGCACGACGATCGCGCGCGTGATGGGCATGAATTGCGCGCGGACATGCGCACTGTCGGGGTATTCGGTGGGGCGGCCGTTGCTATAGCGTGGTAAGGGTTTGCGTATACCAGCGCTCAAAAGGAAGCGATGGGAGACTCGGAAGGGTTCGCACTCGCGTAAGGCAAACTGAAATTCGGCGGGGCTGAGCCAGTCGGGATGGGAGCCGCCAGGCCCAAAGCAGGCCGTAAGAGCGTCGATCAGCATCTCCGCTTCGACTTGAAAGAACAAGTTCTGGTAGAAGGCGCGGTGTGCCGGCGGGCCGTGAAGCGCTTGTACAAGTTGATGAGTGACGTTATCACAAAACGCGACGTGAGCGAGGGAAACCGAGTAGGGGTCGAGCACTGCGGCCGCGGCGTCGTGGACAGCGTGGGTGTATTGGGCTTTATGCAGGTTGAGCATGATGGGCTCGAAGAAGGCGCGGATGAGGGCGAGGATGTGCGCCAGTCGGTTCGGGGCTGGTTGGATCCGCGATGCCATGAACGTGGGCCGTGGGTCGATCTGGACCGCGTTCGTGTTCGCAAGTGCTTGTTGAATGAATGGGGTGAGCCGCGGTAAGCGTCGTACTTCAGGGAGCTCGCGGTATCGGTGGTGGACCAAGGATGAGAGTTCTTGCATCAAACGTGGGTGCAGGGGGAAGGGTTCTGGACCGATGGCATCGGCGGTATCGCTGGTGCTCGGGTGGTCATTGTTGGTGTTCGTGCCCGGGCGCGGCGGGAGTGGCGCGGGTGCGCGGTACGAGGGCGGCTGTGCGGCTCGTGGGGGTTGACCGGGGCGGAGGTCGTAGCTGGCAGTCGGCATCTTGGGCTCGTCAGCGCCGGCGA
>CAILIO010000083.1 GCA_903834285.1 uncultured Sphingomonadales bacterium
CCACTTCGACCGCCTCGTGCGCAGGCCGGGTGCGGCTCACCAGCAGACGGGGGATCGCGGCCATCGGCGGGAGCGGCTGCGGTGCGCCGCTGTCGAGCAGGAGACCCAGCCCCGGTAGCGCCACCGCGCCCAGCGTAGCAGTGCCATCCACCGCCAGCCCGATATGCACCGCCCAGTCGCTGCGCCCTTCACCATATTCGCGCGTGCCATCGAGCGGATCGATGATCCACACCCGCGACTTGGCGAGACGCTCGGGCGTATCCTGCGTTTCTTCGGAAAGGACGCCATCGTCAGGCCGGTGCGCGGCAACTTCGGCCATCAGCCAGGCATTGGCCCGAAGATCGCCCTCGGCTCCAAGCGCCTTGCCTTCATGCGTGCCCGCCGCGCGCAGCTCCATCAGGATCCGCGCCGCACCGGTCGCTAGATGCCGCGCCAGTTCGATATCGTCCATCAACGCCCCTAAACCCGCCAGAGTCAGCCCTCAGATAATCGGCATCCAATCGCCGATGATCAGCGCCACGATGCGCTCCGCCGCCTCTTCGGGGGTTTCATGCATCGTGTCCACGCGGATTTCCGGTTTTTCCGGCGCTTCGTAGGGGCTGTCGATCCCGGTGAAGTTCTTGAGCGTGCCGCTTCTTGCCTTCTTGTAGAGGCCCTTCACGTCGCGCCGCTCGGCTTCTTCCAGCGGCGTATCGACGAAGATCTCGAAAAACTCACCGTCGGGCAGCAGCGCGCGCACCATGTCCCGCTCCGCGCGGAACGGGCTGATGAAAGCAGTGAGCACGATGAGGCCGGCATCGGTCATCAACCTCGCCACTTCGCCCACACGGCGGATATTCTCGATCCGATCGGCCTCGGTGAAGCCCAAGTCCTTGTTGAGGGCGTGGCGCACGTTGTCGCCGTCGAGCAGGAACGTGTGCTTGCCCAGCGCATGGAGCTTCTTTTCGACCAGATTGGCGATGGTCGACTTGCCCGAACCCGAGAGGCCCGTGAACCACAGCACGGCGGGGCTCTGTCCTTTCATCCGCGCATGCGCCTCGCGCGTCACATCGAGCGCCTGCCAGTGCACGTTCTGCGCGCGGCGCAGGCTGAAGTTGAGCATGCCCGCCGCAACGGTCGCATTGCTGATCTTGTCAATCAAGATGAACCCGCCCAGCGACCGGCTGTCGGCATAAGGCTCGAACACAATCGGCCGGTCGGTGGTGATTTCGGCGACACCGATCGCATTGAGCTCAAGCGTCTTGGCCGCAAGTCGCTCCATGGTGTTGACATTGATGGTGCACTTGGGCTGCGAGACGGTGACTGAAACCGTCTGGCTCGCGAGCTTGAGCCAATAGGCGCGGCCCGGCACGAGCGGCTCGTCCGCCATCCACACGAGACTCGTCTCGAACTGGTCGGCCACTTGCGGCGGCGCATCGGCGGCGGCGAGAACATCACCGCGCGAGCAGTCGATCTCGTCGGCCAGGCAAAGCGTGACCGATTGGCCCGCGACCGCCTGATCGAGATCGCCATCAAGCGTGACGATGCGCGTCACCGTGCTCGTCTTGCCCGAGGGCAGCACCCGCACTGCATCGCCCGGCTTGACGGTGCCGTTGGCGATCAGGCCGGAAAAACCCCGGAAATCGAGGTTCGGGCGGTTCACCCACTGCACCGGCATGCGGAACACGCCCGCTGCCTCAGCCGCCGTGTTCACGTCCACCGCTTCGAGGTGGCCCATGAGCGTCGGGCCGGAATACCACGGCGTATTGGCGCTCGGCGCGGTGATATTGTCGCCCTTGAAGCCCGAGATCGGCATGGCGGTGAACGCCTCGATCCCGATGCTCGCGGCAAACGCAGAATAATCCGCGACGATCGCATCGTAGCGCGCCTGATCGTAGCCGATCAGATCCATCTTGTTCACCGCGAGCACGATGTGGCGGATCCCGATGAGATGGCAGAGATAGGAATGCCGCCGTGTCTGGGTGAGCACGCCCTTGCGCGCGTCGATCAGGATCACCGCGAGATCGGCGGTGCTCGCGCCGGTCACCATATTGCGGGTGTACTGCTCGTGCCCCGGGCAGTCCGCCACGATGAACTTGCGCTTTTCGGTGCTGAAGAAGCGGTAGGCAACGTCGATGGTGATGCCCTGCTCGCGCTCGGCGGCCAGCCCGTCGACGAGGAGCGCGAAGTCGATCTCGCCACCCTGCGTGCCGACTTTCTTGCTGTCATTCTCAAGCGCTGCGAGCTGATCCTCGAAGATCATCTTCGAATCGTAGAGCAAGCGCCCGATCAGCGTCGATTTTCCGTCATCCACGCTGCCGCAGGTGATGAAGCGCAGCATCGACTTGTGCTGGTGCAGATCGAGGTAGGCCTCGATGTCCTCGGCAATCAGCGCCTCGGTCTGATAGATCACGTCGGCTTCCGACATCAGAAGTACCCCTGCTGCTTCTTCACTTCCATGCCCGCGCCGCCAGCGTCCTTGTCGATCACGCGGCCCTGCCGCTCGCTGGTGGTGGTCAGCAGCGTCTCCTGGATCACTTCCGTAAGCGTGGTCGCGCTGCTCTCGACCGCGCCGGTCAGAGGGAAGCAGCCGAGCGTACGGAAGCGGATCGATCGCTCGGTGATGTCTGGACGATAGCCCAGGACCCTCTCGAGCCGGGGCAAGTCGTCGGCCATGAACAGGCCGCCTTCCCATTCAAACGTCGGCCGCTTGGCCGCGAAGTAAAGCGGCACGATCGGCACATCGTTTAGGCGAATGTACTGCCAGATATCGAGCTCGGTCCAGTTCGAGATCGGGAAGACCCGGATGCTCTCACCCTTGTTTTTCCGCGCATTGTAGATGTTCCACAGCTCGGGACGCTGGTTCTTGGGGTCCCAGCCGTGGCTGGCGGTGCGGAAGCTGAAGATGCGCTCCTTGGCGCGGCTCTTCTCCTCATCGCGCCGCGCGCCGCCGAAGGCTGCATCGAAGCCGTACTTGTCGAGCGCCTGCTTGAGGCCTTCGGTCTTCCACATGTCTGTGTGGAGCGCGCCGTGATCGAACGGATTGATCCCGCGCTCCGCGGCTTCCGGGTTCTGGTAGACGAGCAGCTCCATGCCGCTCTCCTTGGCCATGCGCTCGCGCAGCTCGTACATCGCCTGGAACTTCCACGTGGTGTCCACATGGAGCAGCGGGAACGGCGGCGGGCTCGGATAGAACGCCTTGCGTGCGAGGTGAAGCATGACCGCGCTGTCCTTGCCCACCGAATAGAGCATAACCGGATTGGTCGCCTCGGCCACCACTTCGCGCATGATGTGGATCGCCTCGGCCTCGAGCCGCTGGATATGCGTGAGCGTGGATTTGCTGACAGGATCGGACACTTGCGTTCTCGCACCTCATGGATTGCGAGGCTCACATGGCCCCTTGCGCCGCGCGGCAAAGCTCCCATATGGGAGCACGGCACCATGGCATTCCTTTCGACCGATCAACGCGAACTTTACCTGCCGCTCATGGAGGGCCTGCTCGAGGACCCGCCCTGGCAGCGCTTTCTTATAAGCCTGCTCCAACGCACCGGCGCGCGGCGCGCCGCGCTGGCGCTGGCCCCGCCCGGTGCGGCCGAACCTGCGCTTACCGTCCGGACCGATGCGGCAAGGGCTGCGCAGGACCCGCCGCTCGATCTCGCCCGCCTTGCCGCGCTTGGCCTCTTTCCTGGCGCCGCGATGCGCAGGGGCCGCGTCTACACGCTGGGCGAGATGCTCGATTTCGATGCGCCGTCGCGCCTTGCCGCGCAACGCACAGCGCTTGGCAGCATGCGCATCAACCACGCGCGCGCGGTGCGCATCGGCGGCACCGCGAGCGGCGAGGCCTGGCTCCTCCTTACCCGCGAGCGCGAGGACCTCGGCGCGGCCGACAGCGCCCTCCTTGCCGCGCTGGCACCGCATATCGCCGCCGCGCTCACCGTGCGCGCCGCGTTGGGCCGGGCCGAACTGCGCGCCCTGATGGCCGAAGGCGCGCTGGCCCTGCTCAGCACTGGCGAGATCGCGCTGACCGCCACCGGGCAAGTCATCGCCGCCGACCCCGAGGCCGAGCGCCTGCTGGCCTTCTCCACCGAACCCGGCTCCACGCGCCGCCTCCAGCTTCTGCCCGAACCCGCCCGCGCGCTCGAAGCCGCCTGCTCGGCGCTGACCGGCGCCGCGCCTGCTGCCCGCCGGATCGTGCGGCTTGGCGAAGACCCGCGCCGCGATCTCCTCCTGCGCCCTGCGCCGCCCGGCTCCGCCGCCGCAATCATCGGCCTTGTCCGCGCCAAGCCGCGCGTCCTGCCCGCCTTTGCCGCGGAGGTCCTCGCCGAAGCGCATGGCCTTTCCGCGCGCGAAGCGGCGCTGGCGCGCGGCCTCGCGCAAGGCGAAACCATCGTCG
>CAILIO010000084.1 GCA_903834285.1 uncultured Sphingomonadales bacterium
CTCTGTAACTCTGAGAAGTATTGTGCAAAAATCTTACACATGAATAAAGATAAAAAATTATCCTGGCATTATCATAATATTAAAGATGAAACTTTTTATGTAGAAACTGGTAAACCGCCGCGCAAGCGACAGCCGATGCCGTCACCAGCGCGGGCGGAGCGGCCGTCGCTCTCGAGACCGATGTGCGCGATCTCGCAGCGGTCAAGGCGCTCGTCGCCCGCGCCGTCGAAGTGCACGGCGGGATCGACGTGATGATCAACAACGCAGGTATCATGCCACTCGCGTTCTTCTCCGATCACGAAGCCGCCTACCCGGCGTGGGAGCGCTGCATCGATATCAATATCAAGGGCGTGCTCAATGGCATGGTCGCGGCCTACGATCCGATGATCGCGGCTGGCCGCGGCCAGATCGTCAACTTGTCCTCGATCTATGGCAACTTCCCGGTGATCGGTGCGGCGGTCTATGGCGCTTCCAAATCCGCCGTGAACTTCCTTTCTGAATCGCTGCGCGTCGAAAGCCGCGGCAAGATCAAGGTCACCACAGTCAAACCCACCGGCGTTCCCACCACCGGTCTGTCCGGCACCGTGATCAACCCCGCCGCCGGGGTCGGCATTGTGGCGCACAACATGCCTGATTTCATCGACATGGTCGGCCAGTTGGGCGCCGGCACGTTCCCGGCGGAACGCCTCAGCCCCGATGCGATCGACTACGCCAGCCTCGCGCCGGACCATATCGCCGACGCGATCATCCATGTGATCAACCAGCCATGGGGCGTCTCGATCTCCGAAATGACCGTCCGCGCTTCCGGCGATCACTTCGTGCTCTGATCGTGAAACCTCAGCCAGGCAGAGAACACAGATCCGGCGATGAATGCTGCTGCATCGGGTCTATAACCGCCTAACGAATTGTGCAGTGGCCTCAAGAACCCCTCAGGTTCACTTTCCCCGCATGGGCAACCGGCAATAAACGGTATGCCCAATAACAATAAAAGTGGGGAGAGTGGAGATGAAAGGATTGGTTTACGCCAATAAGGCGCGCTTTTTCAAACTTTTGATGATCAGCGGCGCGCTCATGCCCGCCGCCGCCATGGCACAGGCCCAGCCGGCCGACACGGCAGGGACGACCGCCAACGAAACCGACAGCAGTGCCATCGACAACATCGTGGTCACCGCGCGCTTCCGCAACGAGAAGCTGCAGGATACCCCGCTCTCGGTCAGCGCGCTCAATTCCAACATCATCCAGAACTCGGTTCTGTTCGACGTCCAGAACATTCAGAAGTTCCTGCCCAACGTGCAACTTGCGCGTATTTCGTTCGCGGGCAACGCGCTTTCCGCCTCGATCCGCGGTGTCAGCTTCGCCGATCTGGAAAAGACCTTCGATCCCGCCATCGGCATCTCGATCGACGGCGTGTTCCTCGGCACCAACACCGGCGCCAACGTCGATTTCTTCGATCTGGAATCGGTCGAAGTGCTGCGCGGCCCGCAGGGCACGCTCTATGGCCGCAACACCATTGGCGGCACGATCAGCATGCGCCGCACCAAGCCCACGGGCGAGCTCGGCGCGACCCTCCATGGCCGCTACGGCAGCTATGGCACCTATGATCTCGATGCCGTGGTCAATCTGCCCAAGATCGCCGATATCGCCTCGGTCAAACTCTTCGGTCTCCTGCGCAAGAGCGACAGCTTCACCCGCAACCGCTACACCGGCGAGCGCGAGAAGGGCCGCGATTTCTGGAATGCCGGCGGCTCGGTGCTGTTCGATCTCGGTCCGGATTCGACCGCGCTGCTCTCGGTCGATTACCAGCGGGACCGCTCCGGCTATCCGTCCACGGTGAACCTCACCCAGCCCAGCGGCCTGCCATTCGGGCTTGGCGGCAATATCTGCGATTTCACGCAGGCCATCTTCGCGGCGGTTCCGTCGCTTAAGCAACTCGGCTGCGCCTCCGAAGGCTACCTCAAGCAAGCCAAGGAGAACTACACGCTCGCCAACTCGACGATCCCGTTCCAGAGCTTCATCGATGGCTGGAACGGGGCTTTCGAAGTCAACACCAAGATCGGCGGCTTCAAGCTCACCGCGATCACCGGCTTCCGCTCGACACGCGACGCGCTGCTCGAGGAAAACACCGGCACCCCGCCGATCCCGGTCGCGCCCGGCGTGGCGCTGCCGCTGTTCGTTGCCGCGCGCGATCAGACCTACAAGCAGTACAGCCAGGAGGTGCGCATTGCCGGCAATCTGACCGACCGGATCGACCTCGCTGCGGGTGGCTACTATCTGCACACCGACTATTTCATCAAACCCTACCCCTATAACGGCGTCGCCGCCGCGCAGGCCTATATCCTCAACGGACCGGTGCAGAACTTCACCGCCGGGCAGAAGCTCGATTCCTTCGCGATTTTCGCAGAATCGATCGTCAAGCTGGCCAGCAATGTCCGCCTCACGGTGGGCGGGCGCTACACCTGGGAAACCAAGGACTTCAACATTGCCTTCACCGTGCCCGGCAAGTTCTCGGCGCAGGCCAAGAAGACCTTCAGCGATCCCACCGGCCGCGTCATCCTCGATTGGAAGCCCACCCCGGACGTGATGCTCTACGCGAGCTGGTCGCGCGGCTTCCGCTCCGGCGGGTTCAACGGCCGCGCCACCTCGCCCACCTCGATCGGGCCCTACAACCCCGAGCGTGTCGACAGCTTCGAAGGCGGCGTGAAGAGCGACCTGCTCGGCGGCAAGCTGCGTTTCAACCCCACGGTCTTCTATGTGAAGTACAGCAACAAGCAGGAAGACATCATCCGCGCCGCCGGCGCCGGCACCGAAACGGTGGTCGAAAACGCCTCGTCAGCCCGCATCTGGGGCGCAGAGCTCGAAGTGCAGGCCCGTCCGACGCCCGATCTCACCTTGCGCGCCTCGGGCGGCTACCTCAATGCCAAGTACAACTCGTTCCTGATCCCCGATCTGGCCAACCCCGGCAAGTTCGTCGACGTCTCGTCCCAGCGCAACTTCCGCCGCGCGCCGAAGTTCTCGTTCAACGCAGGGGTCGATTACGGGCTGCAGATCAGCAACGCCAACCGCGTGACCATGACGATCGACTACGCCTTCATCGATGATCTCACCACCTCGCCGCTCGCCGATACCACGGGCGCCCGGCGCGACGTGATCCCCGCCTATGGCACGCTCGACGCCTCGATCGCGCTGATCCACGAAGGCACCGCGCTCAAGAACCTGCGCGTCTCCGCCTACGCCCGCGACCTCCTCAACAAGGGCGGCCGCCTCTCCAACGTGCTCGACGCCGGCCTGTTCTACTTCGGCGTCGTCTCCCCGCGCCAGCAGTTCGGCATCGAAGCAACGGTGAAGTTCTGAGCTGACCCTGCAAAGCCCTCTCCCCTTCAGGGGAGAGGGCCCGGAGAGGGGGCGGCAACCACGACGCCCGCAGCCAGAAGAAGAGAGCCTCCGGCGGGCAAGGGCCACAGCCCTTGCATCCCCGAATTTGGCGCCTTGAGGGTGACACAAGTTACACCGTGTCACCCTCAAATCCTGCGTTAAATTTCTGATAATAAATAACAAATGTAGCTGAGGGTTACAGGTGACGCACCGTGCCAGCGCGTTATTCCAGACCCGACCGACAATGACAAAGAGCACGGCCCGAAGGCTTGTGCGGGCTTATGTCAGATCAGCGCGAAGTAGGAAAATGGTGGTCTGGTCGATCGGGATCGGCTTTGGGAGTTTATGCTCTTGTTACCGTAAATCCAATTCCGCATGATCTGTCCGCACCGATGGCAGCGCCTGGATATTGCTCGCTTGGGTTGCGGAGAGAATGTTTCAACATGGATGGGCAATTTGATTTTGTGATCGTGGGCGGCGGGTCTGCAGGTTGCGCGCTGGCCAATCGGTTGTCGGCCGATGCCGGCACGCGCGTGGCGCTGCTGGAGGCGGGTGGTAACGACAAGAACATGTTTATCCAGATGCCGGCCGGCATCGCCGAAATTATCCCGCCTGACAAAGATAGCGCGTTTGACTGGAGTTTCTGGACCGAGCCGCAGACCCACCTTGGCAATCGCAAGCTTTATTGGCCGCGCGGGCGCGCGCTGGGCGGATCGTCCTCGATCAATGGCATGGTTTATATTCGCGGCCATGCCAGCGATTACAATCGCTGGGCGCAGCTCGGCCTGACCGGATGGGGCTGGGATGATGTTCTGCCCTATTTCCGCAAGTCCGAAGACAGCGAACGCGGTGCGGACGATTTTCACGGCAGCGGCGGCCCCTTGCACACCAGCCGCAAGGGCGCGATGCCAAGCGTGCTCAACGAAGCCTTCCTGCAAGCTGCTGCGCAAGCCGGATATGCCCGCACCGATGATTTCAATGGCCCGCAATTCGAAGGGGTGGGCCAATATGATGCCACGATCAGGGATGGCGAGCGTTTCTCCGCAGCCAAGGCCTATTTAACCGAGGCGGTGCGCAAACGCCCCAATCTCACCATCCTGACCGGGGTGCAGGTGGAACGTGTGCTGTTTGAGGGCAAGCGTGCGACAGGGGTGGCCTATCGGCAGAACAATGCCGCTTTCAGCGCTTCTGGCCGCGAGGTTATTCTGTGCGGCGGCGCAGTCAACAGCCCGCAGCTGCTGATGCTGTCCGGCATCGGGCCGGCGGCGCATCTGCAAAGCTTCGGCGTGCCGGTGGTGGCCGAAAGCCCGGATGTCGGCGGCAACCTTCAGGATCACCTCGATGTGATGGTGCAATGGCATTGCAGCCAGCCGATCACGCTGAACAGCAACAGCAAGATGATCAACAAAATGATGGCGCTAGGCAAATGGGTATTTCTGCGCTCCGGCAACGGCGCGCATATGCCCACGCCCATGGGCGCGTTCCTTTCAACCCGCGAAGGTCTTGCCGCGCCCGATATCCAGATGCATTTCATGCCGGTGCTGGGCAATCCGCATGGCCGCGGCGGGCTTGGCAGTCGCCATGGTTATCAGCTTCACGTCTGTCAGCTGCGCCCCGAAAGCCGGGGCACAATCCGCCTGAAATCACCCGATCCGCTTGCACACCCGGCGATCGACCCGAACTATCTGAGCGCGCCCGAAGATGTCGAAACGCTGCTCAGCGGGGTTGATATGGCCCGGCGCATCGGCGGCCAGCCTGCATTTGCTGCGTTTAATGATGGCGAAGCCTGGCCGGGACAGCAGGTGACCGGCCGTGCCGCCTTGCTTGAAAAAATGCGGGGCTGGGCGGAAACCATTTATCACCCGGTTGGCACCTGCCGCATGGGCATCGATGACCTAGCCGTGGTTGATGGCGCATTGCGGGTAAACGGCGTAGAAGGGCTGCGGGTTGTCGATGCCAGCGTGATGCCGTGTCTGGTTTCGGGAAATACCAACGCGCCGACGATCATGATTGCCGAAAAGGCCGCAGACATGATCGCGACCCGTAACCGGGCCTGAGATCAGGAAGCATGCGACGGCACATTGGAATTTTCGGGGCACCCCCTGCCCAAATCGGGAGTGGCCGCAGCCGCGCGGCCTCCTCATGGTCTCACTTCACATCACCCAAATAAGGAACGCGCAATGGATCTGGGGCTCAAGGACAGGAAGGCCATTCTGGTTGGCGCCAATGGCGGGATCGGGCGCCAGGTGGCGCTTGCGCTCGCGGCGGAGGGCTGCCACGTTGCGGTCTGCGGCCGCACGCAGGTCAAGGTCGACAAGATCGTCGGCGAGCTCGCGCCGAGCGGGGTGACGGTCTATGCCGAGGCGCTGAACGTCACCGATGCCGAGGCGGTTCCGGCCTTTGTCGACAAGGCGGCCGAAGCGCTCGGCGGGTGCGATATCTTCATCAGCTTCACCTCGGCCAATCTCGGCGAGGACAGCGATGCCGGCTGGGATGCGGTGATGCAGGCCGATATCCTGCCGATGCGGCGCGGCGTCGCGGCGGCGAAGCCCCATCTGCTCAAGTCGGATGCCGGCTCGATCATCTGCATGAGCTCGACCGGCGCGGTCGAGGAATTCATGGGCGTGCAGCCCTACAATGCGCTCAAAGCGGCGGTCATGGTCTATTCGTCCGACCTGTCGCAGGCGCTCGCGCCGCAGGGCGTGCGCGTCAACTGCATCACCCCCGGCCCGATCATGACCGAGGACGGCCCCTGGACCTACATCAAGAACAACATGACGCCCTTCTACGACGCCACCCTGGCCAAGATCCCGATCGGCCGGATGGCCACGGGCGAGGAACTGGCACGGGCGATCGTGTTTGTCGCCTCGCCTGCCTGCATGGCGATGACGGGTGCGAACATCGTCGTCGATGGCGGCTACACCAAGCGCGTCCAGTTCTGAGCTGAACACCCCCTCTCCCGTAAAGGGGAGGGGGCCTTCGCGGCCTTAGCGGATCGGGCAATCCGGCGAGAGGCGCATGTCCAGATAGGTGTCCACCGCGCGCATCATTTCGTCGAGTTCGTTCTCGAAGAAGTGGTTGGCGCGGGGCACTTCATCGTGGTGGATGGTGATGTGCTTCTGCGTGCGCAGCTTATCGACGAGCTTCTGCACCGCGTTCGGCGTCACCACCGTATCGGCCGCGCCCTGCACGATGATGCCCGAGGCGGGGCAGGGGGCGAGGAAGCTGAAATCATACATGTTCGCCGGCGGGGCGACCGAGATGAAGCCGCGGATTTCCGGGCGGCGCATCAGGAGCTGCATGCCGATGAGCGCGCCGAACGAATAGCCCGCGATCCACGTGCTGGTGGCTTCGGGGTGGATCGACTGCACCCAATCGAGCGCGGCGGCAGCGTCGGACAGTTCGCCGATGCCGTTGTCGAAGCTGCCCTGGCTGCGGCCGACGCCGCGGAAGTTGAAGCGCAGAGTCGCAAAGCCGCGCTGCTTGAACGTGGTGTAGAGCGCGCGGGTGATGCGGTCGTTCATCGTGCCGCCGGCTTGCGGGTGCGGGTGGAGGATCATGGCGACGGGCGCGCGGGGGCGGGGGCCGGGCTGGAAAAAGCCTTCGAGGCGACCATCGGGACCGGGAAAGATGACTGCGGGCATGGACTGTCCTGATTTACCAAGCCCTGTCGTGGGGGCCAGGGGGCCGCGCGGCACGCCGGGGCTGGGAAAAGCGAGAAGCCGCTATATAGAAATGGTTGCCTCAAAAGCAATCATTCCTGCCAGAGTACGGATTCCTGCACGCGATGTCCCCTGTCTATCTCGATCATGCCGCCACCACACCGCTGCTCCCCGCAGCACGCGAGGCCATGCTTGAGGGCTTTGCACTCTGGGCCAATCCCTCCAGCCCGCACAAGGCCGGCCGCGCGGCGCGGGCCGCGCTGGAAGAGGCGCGGGCGCGGGTAAAGGCGGCGCTGGGCTGGCAGGGGGACGTGATTTTCACCTCGGGCGCGAGCGAAGCGCTGGCGATTGGGCTTGGCCGGGCAAAGGCCGATCGACGGATTGTTTCGGCGGTGGAGCACGACGCAGTCTTCCGTGCTGCGCCGGATGCAGAGGTGCTTCCGATCCGCGACGGCGAACCGGATGCCGATGCGCTTGCAGCATTGCTTGCGGAACCGGGCCGTGCGGCGGTCGCCGTGCAGTCGATCAATTCGGAAACGGGTACGGCGCTGATGCCGTTTGTGCGCAATCACCTTGCGGAGCAGGTGCGCGCGGCGGGCGGGTTGCTGCTGGCGGACTGTTCGCAGTCCGCGGGCAAGCAGCCGCTGCCAGATGCTGACATGATCGTCGTCTCCGCGCACAAGTTCGGCGGACCGATTGGCGTGGGCGCATTGCTGGTGCGGGATTGGGCGATGCTGGAGCCGAGCGGCGGCCAGGAACGCGGCTATCGCCCGGGGACGGAAAACCTGCCCGGCGTGCTTGGTCTTGCTGCCGCGCTCGAAGCGGGGGACATCGAAAGCTGGCAGACCACGGCCGAGCAGCGCCTCGATTTCAAGAACGCGCTGTTCCGCCACGGCGAGGTGCTGACTCCCGGGGGGCAATGCAGCCATATCTTCGCCGTCGCCGCGCCGCGCGTGGCAGCCACGGCCATGCTCATCCGGATGGATTCGCTGGGCTTTGCGATTTCCGCAGGGAGCGCCTGTTCGTCCGGCACGCTGAAGCCCAGCCACGTGCTGCAGGGATTCGGCATCGATCCCGATCTGGCGCGGCGCACGATCCGGGTCAGCCTTGGCTGGAACACCACGTCTGCTGAGCTGGACGCCTTCGCAGCGGCCTGGGCGCAGGTAAACACATGATTTACCTCGACTATCAGGCGACCACCCCGCTCGCCCCCGAAGCGCGCGAGGCGATGCTGCGCTGGCTGGCTGAAGACGGCTTCGCTAACCCCCACAGTCCCCACCGCCCGGGCCGCGCTGCCGCCGCCGCCGTGGAAGTCGCGCGCGAACAGGTTGCCGCGCTGCTGCCGCCCGGTGGCCGCGTGATCTTCACCTCCGGCGCGACCGAGGCGCTCAATCTCGCCATTCTCGGCTCCGGCGCGAAGCGGCTCGCCGTTTCGGCCATCGAGCATGCGGCGGTGCTCGATACCGCGCGCTTTGCCGATCCGGTCTGCGCGGTGCTGCCGGTGAGCGGTGCCGGGCAGGTCGACGCCGCCACGCCCATCCCTGCGGGCACGGACCTCGTCGCGGTCATGCAGGTCAACAACGAGATCGGCACGGTGCAGCCCGTGGAGGCGCTGGCCGAGGCCGCCCATGCCGCGGGCGCGCAGTTTCTGTGCGATGCGGTGCAGGCTGCGGGCAAGCTCGCGCCGCCCGCGAATGCGGACATGATCGCGATATCGTCGCACAAGCTCTACGGCCCCAAGGGCATCGGCGCGCTGTGGGTGCGCGATGGCCTCCAGCTCACGCCGCTGATCCACGGCGGCGGGCAGGAGCAGGGCTTGCGCTCGGGCACGCTCAGCCCCGCGCTCTGCGCCGGGTTCGGTGCGGCGGCGGCGCTGTGCACAAGTCTGCGGGAAAGCGATGGACAGCATGTGGAAAGCCTGTGGCAGGCGGCGCGGGCGCTGTTTGCCGGCTGGACGCTGAACGGCGATGCGGACCAGCGCTGGCACGGCAATCTCAACATGCGCCGCGATGGCCTCGATGTGGCGCGACTGATGTCGGATTGCCGCAATCTCGCAATTTCTGCAGGATCTGCCTGCGCCAGCGGCTCGGGTCGGCCCAGCCATGTCTTGCGCGCGCTCGGACTTTCGGACAGGGAAGCAAAAACCGCGATCCGGATTGGCTTCGGACGCTATACGAGGGCAGAGGATCTTGAACGGGCCGCTGCCGCGATTGACGCGGCGGTGAGGGCGCAGGGAGCGACATAGCCATGGTCAAGGTCACTTTCATCACAGCACAGGACCAGCGCATCGAGCGCGAGGCCGCCCCCGGCACGCGCCTGCTCGAAGTGGGCCAGAACGCCGGGATGCCGCTGGAAGGCACGTGCGAGGGGCAAATGGCCTGCTCGACCTGCCACGTGATCGTCGCCGCCGAATGGTTTGACAGGCTGGCGCCCGCCAGCGAGGACGAGGAAGACATGCTCGATCTCGCCGCCGGGGTCACGCGCACCAGCCGCCTTTCCTGCCAGATCGTGCTGAGCGATGCGCTCGACGGCCTGGAAGTACGCGTGCCGGAAGAAGCACGGGATATGCAGGGCCGCTGACCCGCGCTAGGTGAATACCCGTAGGTCCGCTTGAGGGGCCGCAACGGGGAGCCCTTGTGCGAACAGTGCCGCAGCACCGCCTGATCCGCGCGCTGCTGGCCGCTATCCTTATCGCGCTGGGCGTCACTGCCACCCCGGCCCAAGCCCAGCTTCGCGCACTGCAGAACCCTTCGTTCGAATCCAACGATCCCGCCGGCCCCGGCGCGCCCAATTTCGAGATCCTGCCGATCGCCTCGGTGCTGGGGTGGAGCTCCACCACCGGCGAGATCGAGCTGTGGGACACAAACTTCAACGGCGTGCCGGCCTATTCGGGGGCGGTCTTTGCCGAAATGAACGCCAATCAGCCAGGCACGCTGTTCCAGAACATCTGCCTGATCAACGGCGAGCCCTTCGGCTGGACTTTTGCGCACCGCGCCCGCGCAGGCGGCCTCGCCACGCAGACAGTGCGCTTTCAGGTCGCGAGCAGCACCGGCACGGTGATCCAGACGCTGGCGACGCAGGCTTCCACCACGGCCAACCAGGTGTGGAACGTCAACACCGGCACCGCGACCTACAGCGGCACCTCGGGCATGCAGCGCGTGCAGTTCACCACCAGCGATCCGGGCTCGGTCGGCAATTTCCTCGATGCGATCCAGCTGAGCCTCAGACCTTTCGTGCAGATCTCGGCGGCGAGCAGCAGCGGCTCCGAAAGTGTGCCGAATGCCAACATGGCGACCCTGCTGGTGACCGGCTCCACCACCAGCGCGACCAACGTGGTGGTCACCATCACTGGCGGGACGGCGACGCTCGGCAGCGATTACACAACGCCCGGCAACACCAGCACGTTCACGGTGACCATCCCGGCGGGGACGTATTACAACAGCCCCATCGCGCTCGGCATCAACGTGATCGATGACACCGCGGTCGAGGCGGCCGAGACAATCAACTTCTCGATCAGCGCAGGCACCGGCTATACCATCGCCAACACCACGACCTGCGGCTCCACCGTCCAGACGACCGGCACTTACACCATCACCGACAACGACGGGCGCGTGACGCTGCGCAAGCAGTGGGCCGACGCAACCGTGGGCGACAAAGCCGATGTGACGCTTTCACGCGGGAGCACCGCGATCGGTACGCTTTCCGCGACGGCCAGCACGGCAGGCGCGCTTGTGACGAGCGCCACGCCGACGCCGGTCGTGCTGGGCGAGACGGTCACGCTGGCCGAGACCTTCCCCGGTACCAACACCAGCCGTTATTATGGCACCGTGGCCTGCACCGGGGCGGCGGATACCAATCTGGCAGACGGGCTAACTATCGGCGCAGCCGAGACGGCCATCGTGTGTACCTATACCAACACCCGCGTGCCCGCGCTCGTCGTGACCAAGACCTCCACGGTGCTTTCGGACGGGATCAATGCCGCCAACCCCAAGGCGATCCCCGGCGCAGCGCTGCGCTATTGCATCCTCGTCACCAACCCGGGCACGCTGGCGGGCACCAATATCGCGGCCACCGATCTCCTCCCCGCCGGCATCACTTATACCCCCGGCACCGCGCGCAGCGGCGCCACGTGCGCCACCGCGACCACGGTAGAGGACGACGATGCGACCGGACCGGACGAGACCGACCCCTACGGCGTCTCGTTCCTCGCCTGCACGCTCACAGCGACTGCCACCACGCTCGCACCTGGCGCGAGCTTTGCGATCACATTCGATGCGGTGCTGAACTGAGTGTATAAGGATTGCGCATCGCGGGCCGGCATCAGGCGCGCAATTGCGCGATCGCTTCGCGGATCACGTCGGCAGAATGCGCCAGACTTGCGCGCTCCGAGGCGGAGAGGTCGGGCTCCAGAACGCGCTCGACGCCGCCCGCGCCAAGAATGCACGGCAGGCTCAGATATACGCCCTCGATCCCGAACGCGCCGGTCATAAGCGTCGAGACAGGAAGGACGGTCCGCTCATTTCGGATAATCGCCTCGCAGATCCGGACAATCGCGGTGGCCACGCCAAACGAGGTGTAGCCCTTGCCGGACAAGATGCGATATCCTGCCTCGCGGACTGCTTTCGCCACAGCGTCCGTGTCGAGCGGACTTTGCGGTTTGGCAAAATCATCCAGCGCAAGGCCGCCAATGCGGACGCTGGAAAACGCTGCGACCTCGCTGTCGCCGTGTTCGCCAAGGACCAATCCCGTCACGGCAGCGGGAGCAACATCGAACCTGGCGGCCAGGGTCTGGCGCAGGCGACTGGAATCGAGCAGAGTTCCCGTGCCAATGACGTGGTGTGCGGGCAGGCCGGACTTGGCGAAGGCCACGTGCGCCATCACATCGACGGGGTTTGCCGCCACGAGAATGGTTCCAGCGAAACCTGCTTTCACAAGACTTTCGGTGCAGGCTTCGATGATCGCGGCGCTTCGCGACAGCACCGACAGGCGGCTTTCCGTGCCGTGCGTGGCAGCACCCGCCGTCAGGATCGCAATGCTGGCGCCTGCTGCGTCGGCGTAAGTCCCGGCCCAGATCCGGACCGGTCTGGCAAGCGCATTGGCATCAGCAATATCCGCCGCTTCGGCCTCGGCGAGCGCCCTGTTGCTGTCGATCAGCACAATCTCGCTGACCAGCGCGCTCAGCATCAGCGCGTAGGCTGCTGTCGATCCGACATGGCCGGCGCCAATAATGGCGATCCGCGCCGCGTTTGTGGCTGTTTTCAGGATTGCATCTCCAGGGGAATACAGTCGTTGTATCGGGGAGGACTGCGGTGTTGGCGGCTTCGGTAACTGCGCAGCCCCCCTTCCGCATGCGGAGAGGGGGGCTCCTCAGCCGTCAGCCGCTTAGAGTTCTTCGATCTCGCCTTCCTCGGCGTCATGCTCTTCATCATCGTCTTCGTCGCCGGCCGCCTCGATCGCCTCGATCAGGGCCTGGGTGAATGCGGGAATATCTTCAGGCTTGCGGCTGGTGATGAGATTGCCGTCGATCGCCACTTCCTGATCGACAACTTCGGCCCCGGCATTTTCGAGATCGGTGTGGAGCGAGGGCCAGCTGGTGACGGTGCGGCCATGGACGAGATCGGCCTCGATCAACAGCCACGGCGCGTGGCAGATCGCCGCGATCGGCTTGCCGTCCGAATCGAAGTTTTCAATGAGCTCGATCACGCGGTCGTCCATGCGCAGCACATCGGGATTCATCTGGCCGCCGGGGAGCAGCAGCGCGTCGAAATCGTCGGAGGAGACTTCCTCGATATCCTTGTCGACGGTTACGGACTGCCCCCACTCTCCGTGGTTCCAGCCGCGGATCTTGCCGGGGGTGGGGCTGGCGAGCGTGGTCTTGATGCCCGCTGCTTCGAGAAGCTTGCGGGGTTCGATGAGTTCGGACTGTTCGAAACCGTCGGTCGCGATGATGAGGACGCGCTTGGCCATGGGGATATACTTTCTTGGGGGGCGTATCTGACAGGGTAATGATCGGGGGATGCCGGGGTTCCGGGCTGTTCCGGAAGTGGGGTGCGCTTGCTATGGCCGTGGCAGCCATGACCAAGACCACCACCGACGCCGAACCCGATCCTTTCGACGCGATTGTCGATGCGCCTTTCGACGCCGCGCTTTCCGAGCGCTATCTCGTCTATGCGCTCTCCACGATCACCGCGCGCTCGCTGCCCGATCTGCGCGATGGGCTCAAGCCGGTGCACCGGCGGCTGCTCTGGGCGATGCAGCAGCTGAAGCTCGATCCGGTGGGTGCGTTCAAGAAGTCCGCGCGCGTGGTGGGCGATGTGATCGGCAAGTATCACCCGCATGGCGATGCCTCGGTCTACGATGCGATGGTCCGCCTCGCGCAGGATTTCGCGCTGCGCTACCCGCTGGTCGAGGGGCAGGGCAATTTCGGCAATATCGACGGAGATAATGCCGCCGCCTACCGCTACACCGAAGCCCGGCTGACGCGCACGGCGATGCGGTTGATGGCGGGGCTGGAGGAAGGCACCGTCACCTTCCACCCCACCTACAACGGCGAGGAGGAAGAGCCGGAAATCTTCCCCGGCCTGTTCCCCAATCTTCTCGCCAATGGTTCCAGCGGCATTGCCGTGGGCATGGCGACCAATATCCCGAGCCACAACGTCGCCGAGATCGTTGATGCGACGCTGATGCTCATCGACAATCCGGCGGCCACCCATGCCGAGCTGATGGAAGTGTTCCACGGCCCCGATCTCCCGACGGGCGGCCTCGTGGTGGACAGCAAGGCCGCGATCAGCGCCGCCTATGAAAGCGGCAAGGGCGCGATCCGCGTGCGCGGGCGGTTCTCGACCGGGAGGCTGGACGATGGCACATGGGAAGAAACGGGGATCGAGAAGCTCGGCGGCGGCCAGTGGCAGCTCGTGCTCTCCGAAATCCCCTACCAGGTGCAGAAGGGCAAGCTGATCGAGCAGATCGCCGCCCTGATCGCGGACAAGAAGCTGCCGATCCTCGAAGACGTACGCGATGAAAGCGATGCTCAGATCCGCATCGTGATCGTGCCCAAGAGCCGCAACGTCGATCCCGATCTGCTCAAGGAATCGCTCTACCGGCTGACCGATCTTGAAGTGCGCTTCGGGCTCAACCTCAACGTGCTCGATGCCCACCGCACCCCCGGTGTGCTCGGCCTCAAGCTCTTGTTGCAGGAATGGGTGCTCGCACAGATCGACATCCTGCTGCGCCGCTCGCGCCACCGGCTGGAGAAGATCGCCAACCGGCTTGAGCTGCTGGGCGGCTACATCATCGCCTACCTCAATCTCGACCGGGTGATCGAGATCATCCGCACCGAGGACGAGCCCAAGCCGATCATGATGGCCGAGTTCGAGCTGACCGACCGGCAGGCCGAAGCGATCCTCAATATGCGGCTGCGGTCTTTGCGCAAGCTTGAGGAAATGGAACTGCGCAAGGAGCGCGAGGGCCTGATCGCCGAACAGACCGAACTGCAGGCGCTGCTCGATGATCCCAAGCTGCAGAAGAAGCGCCTCAAGTCCGATCTGAAGGCGCTGCGCAAGGAATATGCCGAGACGACCGTGCTCGGCGCGCGCCGCACCACACTGCTTGAGGCGGCCCCGACGCGCGAATTCAGCATGGACGCGATGATCGAAAAGGAACCGGTGACGGTGATCCTCTCGGGACGCGGCTGGGTCCGTGCGGCCAAAGGGCATCTCCCGCTCGACAGCGATTTCAAGTTCAAGGAAGGCGATGGTCCGGCCTTCGCGCTGCACTGCCAGACCACGGACAA
>CAILIO010000085.1 GCA_903834285.1 uncultured Sphingomonadales bacterium
AGCCTTTACCTCACCAACTAGCTAATCGGACATCGGCCGCTCCTACAGCGCGAGGCCTTTCGGTCCCCCGCTTTCCTCTCTCGGCCTCTAGTGCCCCAGTATCGAATGCAATTCCCAGGTTGAGCCCGGGGCTTTCACATCCAACTTAAGACACCGCCTGCGCGCGCTTTACGCCCAGTAATTCCGAACAACGCTAGCTCCCTCCGTATTACCGCGGCTGCTGGCACGGAGTTAGCCGGAGCTTATTCTCCAGGTACTGTCATTATCATCCCTGGTAAAAGAGCTTTACGACCCGAAGGCCTTCATCACTCACGCGGCATTGCTGGATCAGGCTTTCGCCCATTGTCCAATATTCCCCACTGCTGCCTCCCGTAGGAGTCTGGGCCGTGTCTCAGTCCCAGTGTGGCTGATCATCCTCTCAGACCAGCTAAGGATCGTCGGCTTGGTAGGCCTTTACCCCACCAACTACCTAATCCTACGCGGGCTCATCCTTTGCCGATAAATCTTTGGTCCGAAGACATCATCCGGTATTAGCAGTCATTTCTAACTGTTATTCCGAAGCAAAGGGCAGATTCCCACGCGTTACGCACCCGTGCGCCACTAGACCCGAAGGTCTCGTTCGACTTGCATGTGTTAGGCATGCCGCCAGCGTTCGTTCTGAGCCAGGATCAAACTCTCAAGTTTTGTCAAAATACCATGCAGCACGAGTAAACCCGCAATCCGCACAATACCTAACTTCGGGAGCCGATACCTGCACTTGTCAAACGTATGGTTACGTTAGGACACGTTATGGCATCGACTTGATTACCGGTGCTCGAGGCCCAAAGACCCTCGACACCGGGCGCCGTCGCCCACATGTCCCTTCATCTAAACTAACAATGTCAAAGAACCGCCAGACAGAAATTGGCGGACAACCAATCCTCCCCGATTTCTCTACCGGGGGACTTGGCGTCCGATCTGTGTTGGCGACCAGTAGAGGAAGAAGCATTCGCTGCCGTCCCTGCCGGTGAACGGGCATATATGGAGAGGGTTCCATACCGTCAACGCCTTTCTGCATTCAAAAAAAAGACACGGCCTCGAGGGTCGTCTCATCGGCGCAACAATGCCCATTTATAAGGCGCAATCCGCATTTTCGAGCCGCGGCATCCGCCTATGCTCGGACCGTGGGGATGGCCGCAGTCTGTCGAAAATGCGTGCGACTCGGCCCTGACCCGAATCAGCAGTCTCGATCTCGACCGGATTGGTGGCCGCTGATCTTCGCGCTATTTCTGTGTTGCTCGAAACCGAGGGACTCATCGATCTCATCGTGGGCCCCTTGTTGGCTTCAACACAGAGCTCCTCGCCGTGGTCGCAACGTGCCCCCCGATTGTTGTCAGTCAGAGCCAGAGTCTCGCTCCATCATGATCATTGTCCAATGCGACGCCTACGTGTCTCGGGGCGCACCGCCAGGCGGCGTGGACAAGCTGGTCGAGAGCGGTCTCCGGTCGTTCCGGTTCGTAGCCGCATGATTTGAAGTAGTTGGTACATTCGTCTGGCTGGAAGAGCCGATGAGGTCCCACAACCCGCTGACGGTTCGATCGCCCACTTTTCGGAGCATGGCCTTGAGCCGGGAGAAGGCCTTCTCGTTCGGGTTGAAGTCGGGGCTGTTTGGTGGAAGGAAGCGCAGGGTTGCACTGGCCGCTTCGATCCTTTCCTTCACGGCCGCTCGTTTGTGGCCCGCGATGTTGTCCATGATGACGACGTCGCCGGGGCGCAGCTCGGGCACCAGAACCTGATCCAAATAGGCTTCGAACCAGTCGCGGTTTATCGGCCCGTCCGGCACCATTGGCGCGACCATGCCGGTCATGCGAAGGCCTGCGACCAGTTTGGTGTTCTTGCGGTGGCCATGCGGGAAGTCCATCCGCAGCCGCTCGCCTTTCCGGCAGCGCCCGTGACCGCGGGTCATGTTGGTGGCGGTCCAGGTCTCGTCGATAAAGACGAGGCGTTCGGGTTCGAGGTGTAAGCGGTGTTCTCCGGCCACGGCGGTCCACGGCATGAGTTGGCCGACGGTGTTCGCTGGATGACCGCTGGCCAGTTTGGCCAGTGTTTCGATCAGCCATGCATGCGGGTCGATGCCCGTGATCTTGCAGTTCTCGATCAGCATGGCGATGACCGCCCAGTTGTCGCCGCCCTCGTCAGAGCCTGCGAAGAGCGCGTTCTTGCGATTGAGGGCCAGTGGTCGGATCGATCGCTCGATGGTATTGGAATACAGCGCGACGCGGCCGTCGTCGATGAACAGCGACTGCCCGGGCCAGCGGGTCAACGCGTAGCGGATGGCATCGCCAAGCTTGCTCTTGGCGCTGACCTGCCGGAGGCGCGCCTCGAGGTAGACGTGCAGGTCATCGACGACGACGCAGGCCCGTTCGGCGCGCACGGCGCGGCGCTGCTCCGCCGAGGTGCCGCGAACTTCGTCCTCGATCGCGTAGAGCATGGCGATCCGGCGCAACACCTCGGTCGCCACCGGCGACTTGTCGGCCAGCTCGTATAACTTCCTACGGACGTGCGACCAACAGAAGGCGAGTTGAATCAGCTGCCGCCGCTTGGCGAGCGCGGTGTAGCCGCCATAGCCATCGACCTGGAGGATGCCAGCGAAGTCTCCAAGATGGGCTTCAGCCCGCTCGCCCTTGCGATCGGTGGCATAGACATAGGCGACCATTGGCGGATCAGCGCCACCCCATGGGCGATCATCGCGGGCGTATGCCCATAACTGCCCGGTCTTCGTCCTTCCGGTACCCGGGTTGAGCACCGGCGCTGTCGTCTCGTCGGCAACCGCCGCTCCGATCGTCGCAATCGTTCGAGAATGTGGTCCCGCAAGGGACGCAGATACCAGGCTGCCCGCCCAACCCAGTCCGCCAAGGTGGATCTATCGAGCTGGATGCCTTTGCGGGCGTAGATATGCGCTTGCCGGTACAGCGGCAGGAGATCGGCGTACTTGGCGACCAGCACCAGCGCGATCAGCGCTTCGGCGGGAATACCGCCCTCAACGATCCGCGCCGGCGCAGGGGCCTGCACGACCGCACTCTCGCACGAACGGCAGTTGTAGCGCGGACGGCGCGTCACAAGGACGCGGAAGGTGGTCGGGACGACATCGAGGCGCTCGGCCACATCCTCGCCGATCTGATGGAGCGCACCGCGGCAGCATGGGCAAACTTTGTCGTCGACGTCGACGACCTGCTCGATCCGTTCGAGATGGGCGGGAAGCGAGCCGCGGTTGGTCTTGCGCTGCCGGACGCTCTTATCCGTTATGGTCGCCGCCTCGCGTTCTACCCGCGCCTGGCCGAGCGCCGTCTCGACATCCTCGAGACCCAGTTGCAGCTGATCGGGATCGAGTTGCTCCGATCACGGGCCGAACCGATGGCGCATGAAGCCGTCGATGATCGATTGCAACCGCTCGATCTCCCCGTCGGCCTCTCCCTTGGTGGCCGTGAGCTCGGCGAGCTTCCGTGCCTTCTCAAGGGCGGACGCGCGTCGCGCTTCAACATCGTCGGGAAGGTCGGCTTCGATGAGCATGGAAGCAGTGAATCAGTGGCCGAGAGCCCCGTCAACCGGCAATCTGTGGCGCGATCGGACGGCGCCCGCCATGCACGCGCCGCCAGTCCAGACCCTACAGCAGGGCGGCAAGTTGGGCGGCCGTCAGTCGCATCACACCGTCCTGCATACAAGGCCAGCCTCGAACTGCTTCCGCAGATCCCGCCGCCAGGCATAAACTTGCGACGGATCCAGTCCGTGTGGACGCGCGACGGCGCTGACACCTTCACCAGCGTAGCATTCGGCAACGATCGAGGCCTTCACCTCGGGCGGCCAATCCTGTCGCCGCCCTGCGCCCATGAAAACCTCAAACCGCTGCGTGCCCTCGCTCACAGGATCATCACTCGAGATTATCATAGTAACAGCGCGTCCCAGTCCGTCAGAGCACGAAGACCAAGCGCTGCTTCCTACAACCGCAAGGTGGGGTCAGGGCTCCGCTTACTTCGAGGTCGATCTGGCTGTCGAACCAATGTTGGCGTTGCCTCAGGACGTCGGGGCGGTCCTGCTCAACCGCGTGCCCGGTCTTCTTTTGCGCGTGATCCCATGACGCAAAGAGAATCGGAGCACTGTGCCGATCCCGACAGAAGCGCCGCGCTAGATTAGCCGCGCGCCAGAACCTCAACCAAAATCATGTCCCCCTGCTGGGCAATCAGCGCCCGGATGAAGCCGCCGTGCGCTTCGATCTTGCCTGACTGTCGGTCACCACCGCGCGGCTTCGCAACAGCCTGACCATGGGCCTGCGTACGTTGCCGACAATGGGTCGCGCTCGAAATGCTGACCCAGAAGCGGGCCGCCGCCCCACGGCGACTCAGCCCACCACTGACAGCCGGATCGGGGAGGTGTGGAAGTTTGCTTTTCAGTCAGACGGGACGCTTGGTCCGCGCGAACAGCATCTGCGGTTTGACACCACCATGGGTGCGCCCGACGGCATGACCTGCGACCGGGAGGGCGGCCTGTG
>CAILIO010000086.1 GCA_903834285.1 uncultured Sphingomonadales bacterium
AGTGCCGGCCCCCCGGCACCATCGAATCCCATGTCCACCTTTAAAGTCATCCCGCGCCGCATGGCCCGGTTGCGCCGGGTGGAGCAAGACCCCTGCGCAGGCTTATGCGGTGAAAACGGCGGGCGCGCCCGATCAATGGCTCACAGACCCCTTCGGTCTCCATTGTCAAACCTCGCGCGCCCCTGCAATTGGAGCTGAACGCTGGCGCGAGCGCCCGGCGACATGGGGGAGTGGACGAGTGAGCAAGGCGGTCAGTCTGGGGCAGGCTCTGCGGCGTGCGGTGCATATGCGCGGCGATGACGTGGCTGTCATTGATGGGCCCAAATCGTTCAGCTGGAATGCTTTTGCGGACCGGGTCGCGCGGCTGGCCGGTGCGTTTGCCTCGCTTGGGCTGACCGAGGGTGGCCGCGTCGTGCTCCTTTCACTCAACAGCCACCGCTCGCTCGAATGCTTCTTCGCCGCGATCCACGCGGGCGGCGCGATCACGCCGCTCAACCACCGGCTGGGATTGGGCGAACTGCGCGACCAGGTGGCGGACTGCAAGCCCGACGTGATCGTGCTGGGCGATGATTTCTGCGAGCTTGGCGCTGAACTGCTGGCGGCAGCGGGCGGATCGGCCGCGCTGGTGCATTCGGGCGATGGGCTACCACCTGGGGGCGTACTCTCGCTCGACGCGCTGATTGCTGGGGCGCAGCCGCTGCCCGATCAGGGTCGGGGCGGCGATGACCTTGCAGTCCTGATGTACACCAGCGGAACGACGAGCGCGGCCAAGGGCGTCATGCTCAGCCATGCCAATTTCGTCGCCAACACCGCGAACACCTATGGCGAACTTGGCTTCGCGCCGGATATCGTCCATCTCCATCACGGTCCGCTGTTCCATGTTGCGGCCGCTGCCCGTGTGTTCTCGGTGACCCATGCAGCGGGCACCCACGTGCTGCTCCCGCGCTTCTTGGCGGGCGAAGTCATCGCTGAGATCGCGCGCACAGGGATCACCCACGCCACGTTTGTCCCGACCATGCTGCGCGCGATGCTTGATGATCCGGCGCTCGCAAGGGCGGACATGTCCTCGCTCCGCGTGCTCTCCTACGGATCGGCGCCGATGCCCGAGGCACTGCTCAAGGAAGTGATGGGGGCGCTGCCGAACGTGGGCATCCTGCAGTCCTACGGCATGACCGAACTTTCGCCGGTGGTGACCATTCTCAACTGCCGCGACCATCTGCCCGAAAACCACGCCAGCGGCCTGCTGCGCTCAGCCGGAAGGCCTGTGCTGTTTTCCGAGGTTGCCGTCGTAGGGCCGGACGATGACCCGCTTCCGCAGGGCACAGCAGGTGAAATCGTCGCGCGCGGGCCGAACGTGATGCTGGGCTACTGGAACCGGCCCGACCTTACCGCCGAAGCCCTGCGCGGCGGCTGGATGCACACCGGCGACATCGGCTATTTCGACGAGCGCGGTTACCTCTTTGTGGTCGACCGGCTGAAGGATATGATCATTTCGGGCGGCGAGAACGTTTACTCGCTCGAAGTCGAAAACGTGCTCTCGGCGCACCCGGCGGTGTCCCAATGCGCGGTATTCGGCCGCCCGCATGAGCGCTGGGGCGAGGCGGTCCATGCCGTCGCCACGCTCAAGTCGGGGATGCAGGCCACCGAGACCGAGTTGATCGCGCACTGCCGCGCGAACCTCGCGCACTACAAATGCCCGCGAACGCTCGACATCAGGACCGAGCCGATGCCGCTCAGCGGTGCCAACAAGATCTGGAAGGCCAAGCTCCGCGAAGAACTGCTCAGTCGCGCGCCTTAGCGGTTGGCCACAAAAATGCGAGTTGCCGCATGGCCTTGCCTGCGCCAGCCTTGGTAAAAACCGGGGGAGGACGCGCTAAGGCCATGATCGATCCATACGTCTATGTCGTGATCGTCAGCGCGCTGGCGCTGCTGGCCTATTACTTCACGCTACTAACGGCGGGGCTGGCGCGCGGGAGGTTCAAGATTCCGGTGCCCTCGCACAGCGGGCCGGAGGAATACGAACGCTACGTCCGCGCGCACCAGAACACGCTGGAACATCTGGTGCTGTTCCTGCCCGGCATGTGGCTCTTTGCCTATGTGGTGAGCCCTTACTGGGCCGCCGGGATCGGCGCGATCTGGCCGTTCATGCGGGTGCTTTATGCGCGCGGCTATCATCAGGCGGCTCAGAAGCGGCTGATCCCGCTCTATATCTCGATGCCGCCGATCTACACGTTCGTGCTCGGCTCGCTGATCGGCGGGATCGTGCGCGTTGTTAAAGGAGCCTGAGGCCGTGGCAGTCGACTATGATCTGGTGATCCGCGGCGGTACGATCGCCGATGGTAGCGGCGGCGATCTGATCGAGGGCGATCTGGCGATCGCGGGCGGGCGAATTGCGGCCATCGGCGCGTTCGGCGGACGCGGCGCGGAGGAAATCGACGCCAACGGGCGGATCGTCACCCCCGGCTTTATCGACGTTCACACCCATTATGATGGCCAGTGTATCTGGGCCGAGGAGCTCTCGCCATCTTCCGCGCACGGGGTGACGGCCGCGGTCATGGGCAATTGCGGGGTTGGCTTCGCGCCCTGCCGCAAGGCCGATCACGCAATGCTGATCAACGTGATGGAAGGCGTGGAGGACATCCCTGGCGTGGTGATGACCGAAGGCCTTGCGTGGGACTGGGAGACCTTCCCCGAATACCTCGACAAGGTCGCTGCCGGAAAGCGCGACATCGATATTGCCGCCTATCTCCCGCACTCGCCCTTGCGAGTCTATGCGATGGGCGAGCGCGGCGCGGCGCGTGAGGCGGCGACCGAGGATGACCTTGCGCTGATGCGCCGGCTGACGGCCGAGGCGATGCGCGCGGGCGCGATCGGTTTTGCCACATCGCGGCTCTCGATCCACAAAACCGCCGATGGCGGCGCGATCCCGACGTTCGATGCCGATATCGCCGAGCTTGAGGCGATCACGCGCGGCATGGGCGATGTCGGCGCGGGGACGTTTCAGGTCGTGCTCGATGCCTTTGTCGGATGGGACAAGGAATACCGCGTGATCGAGCGCGTGATCGCCGCGAGCGGGCGCCCGGCCACCTTCACGCTCGCCTCCGGCAACGACGCGCCGCCGCGCTGGCGGCGGGTGCTCGAAATGCTGGAGGCGACCAATGCGGCAGGCGGCGTCGCCCACGCGCAAGTCATGCCGCGCCCGATCGGCCTCATCGCGGGGCTGGAGCTGACGGTACATCCCTTCGTGCTCTGCCCGAGCTGGAGCAAGATTGCGCATCTCTCGATACCCGAACAAGTCGCGGCGATGCGCGATCCTGCGCTGCGCGAGGCACTGCTCACCGAGGACTTTGCCCCCGGCCACCCGTTCAACGCGCTCGCGCGCAACTGGCGCTGGCTGTTCCCGCTCGACAATCCGCCGGACTACGCGCCGCCTGCGCATAGGAGCATGGCCGGGCAGGCCGCCGCGCGCGGCTGCACGCCGCAGGAGATCGCCTACGACCGCCTTCTGGAAACGGAAGGCCGAGGTCTGTTCCTGGCCGCGCTGGGCAATTACGAGAACGCGACGCTGGACAGCGCGCACGAGATGCTGCGCCATCCCCATTGCGTCCCCGGCCTCGGCGATGGCGGCGCGCATTATGGTGCGATCTGCGATGCGAGCTATTCGACTTATCTGCTCACCCAGTTCGTGAAGGGCGCGGGCCCGCTCAAGCTGGAGCTGGCGGAAGCGGTCCATATGCTGAGCCGCAAGGCGGCGCGGGCCGTGGGGCTAGATGATCGCGGCTTGCTGAAGGTGGGTGCGCGGGCCGATCTGAACGTGATCGATCTCGACGGTCTCTCGCTGCACTTGCCTGAAGTGGTCCGTGATCTGCCCGCCGGTGGGCGGCGCCTGCATCAGCGTGCGAGTGGCTATGAGGCGACTGTCGTCGCGGGCGAGGTGATCCGGCGGTTCGATCAATCCACCGGCGCGCGGCCGGGCAAGTTGATCCGGGGGGCGGGGTACAAGGTGTCGGCCTAGGCGACGGGGATTTGCTCTTTAGGTCGCAGAGCGACCTTTATTGGTGGTTAGCTGCCGTCGCGATGGTTCACGTTCACCAGCCATCGAGTGAAAAGTCCGATCGGCGTGATAATCATGACCGTTGGCAGAATGACCATCGACAATAAGCCTTTGTGACACGCAACATCAGGGGCACAATCCCCCAATGCGTCTACCAAGGTCAGAAAAAAGATGAGTGGCGCACCAATCAATGCCGATATGCCGCAACCCCACCTGCCGCCTGAGGTGCTCCCGCGTTGATATCCGTCCTCG
>CAILIO010000087.1 GCA_903834285.1 uncultured Sphingomonadales bacterium
CCTATTCCGAGGAGGAGATCGAGGTTCTCCAGACCACGGCGATGCTCATCGCGGAGATGATCGCCTCGGGCGAGCTGCAATCCATCGTCCGGCCGGGCGCCGAGATCGCCCTGCGCCGCGCCATCGCGCTCAAGGGCGCCGCCATCGCCGAAGGGGTGGGCCTGGGCCATGTGATCCTCCATGAGCCGCGCGTGGTGGTGAAACATATTGTCGCCGAAGATCTGAAAAAGGAGGAGGGGCGGCTCGCGGACGCCATCAGCGCCGTGCGCGACTCCATCGACAAGCTCATCGACCGGGGCGACCAGGCTGGCCCCGGCGAGCATCGCGAGGTGCTGGAAACCTTCCGCATGTTCGCCCATGACCAGGGCTGGCTGCGGCGTCTGCGCGAGGCGGTCATGACGGGCCTCACGGCGGAGGCCGCCGTCGAGCGCGTGCAGAACGACGCGCGCGCCAAGCTGCAGCGCCGCACCGATCCCTATATGCGCGAGCGCCTGCACGATCTCGATGATCTCGCCAACCGCCTGCTGCATCAGCTCACCGGCCAGCCCTTCGTCACCGCTAATGAGGATCTGCCCGACAACGCCATTCTGGTGGCGCGCACCATGGGCCCGGCGGCCCTGCTGGATTATGACCGCAAGAAGCTGCGCGGCCTGGTGCTGGAAGAGGGCGGCCCGTCGAGCCATGTGGCCATCGTGGCGCGGGCGCTCGGCATTCCCGCCGTGGGCGAGATCGCCAATATCACCGACCTCGTGGAGCAGGGCGACGCCATCATCGTCGATGGTTCCAGCGGCGAGGTGCAACTGCGCCCGACCGCCGATGTGGAGGCGGCCTATGGCGAGAAAGCCAAGCTGCGCGCCCGTCGGCAGGAGCAATATCGCAAGCTGCGTGACGCGCCGTCGCTGACCCTTGACGGCGTGAAGATCGATCTGCACATGAACGCGGGCCTGATGGTCGATCTGCCCCATGTGGAGGAGACTGGCGCCGCCTCCATCGGCCTGTTCAGAACAGAGCTGCAATTCATGGTGGCGTCCACCTTCCCGCGCATGAACGCGCAGATCGCCCTTTACCGGGCGGTCATGGAGTCGATCGGCGACCGCACCGTGACCTTCCGGACGCTGGATATCGGCGGGGACAAGATCCTGCCCTACATGCACGCCTTCGAGGAAGAGAATCCGGCGCTCGGGTGGAGGGCCATCCGGATCGGGCTGGATCGTCCGGGCCTCCTGCGCTCCCAGCTGCGCGCCATGTTGCGCGCGGGAGCCGGCCGCGAATTGCGCATCATGTTCCCCATGGTCGCCCACGCGTCGGAGTTCGACGCGGCCAGGGATCTCGTTGAGCGCGAACTCGCTCACCTCAAGCGCCATTCTCATGAGCCGCCCAGCGACCTCAAGCTCGGCATGATGCTCGAAGTGCCCTCGATCCTGTGGCAGCTCGACGAGATTCTGGCGCGAGTCGATTTCCTGTCGGTGGGCTCCAACGATCTCGTGCAATATCTCTTCGCCGCCGACCGCGACAACAAGCGCGTGTCGAGCCGCTTCGATCCTCTATCCGCGCCTGTGCTGCGCGCCCTGAAGTCAATCACGGACAAGGCCGCGCTCACCCACACGCCGGTGACGTTGTGCGGCGAAATCGGCGGGCGCCCGCTCGAAGCCATGGCCCTCATTGGGCTAGGCTATCGCGGGCTGTCCATGACGCCCTCCTCCATCGGCCCGGTGAAGGCCATGGTGATGGCCACCCATGAGGGAG
>CAILIO010000088.1 GCA_903834285.1 uncultured Sphingomonadales bacterium
CAGCGCCAGCAACGGCTCGCCCAGCGGCCACGCGCTGGCGGGCTGGTCGAACCGGTCGCGCCACCAGGCGAGGCGGAGCTGGATCATCAGCGGATCGCGCCCCTCGCGCGCGGCATCAGCCAGCCGCCGGTCGAGGAGCAGGAAGCCTTCCCAAAGAGCCTGAAGGCGGCGCGGCGCATAGAGCACCGCGAGCCGTTCAGGGGGGCTGAGCTCGATATCGCCGGAAGCAGGCTCCATCAGATCAGCGGTAGCAGACCTTCTTGACCGCCGCGATCACCCGCGCCGTATCGACCAGCGCGAGCTTTTCGAGATTGGCGGCGTAGGGCAGCGGAACGTCCTCGTTGCATACGCGCAGGACCGGGGCGTCAAGATGGTCGAAGCCTTCTTCCATCGCGATGCTGATGATCTCCGAGGCGATCGAGCAGATCGGGAAGCCTTCCTCGACGACGACCATGCGGTTGGTGCGCGAAAGGCTTTCGAGCACCGCGGCCTTGTCGAGCGGGCGCAAGGTGCGAAGGTCGATCACTTCGGCCTCGATCCCCTCGGCCGCGAGCTTTTCGGCGGCTTCGAGAGCGAAGCCGACACCGATCGAATAGGTGACTATGGTGACATCGCGGCCTGCGCGCATGGTGCGCGCCTTGCCGATGGGGACGGTGTAGTCGTCCAGCTGCGGTACATCGAAGGCGCGGCCGTAGACCAGTTCGTTTTCGAGGAAAACGACCGGATCCTCGCTGCGGATGGCAGACTTGAGCAGGCCCTTGGCATCGGCGGCATCGTAGGGCGCGATCACGACGAGACCGGGGACCGACGCATACCAGGCGGCGAAATTGTGGCTGTGCTGCGCGCCGACGCGGGTGGCCGCGCCGTTCGGTCCGCGGAACACGATCGGGCAGCGCATCTGGCCGCCCGACATGTAGTTGGTCTTGGCGGCCGAGTTGATGATGTGATCGATGGCCTGCAGCGCAAAGTTGAAGGTCATGAACTCGACGATCGGCCTCAGGCCGCCCATCGCAGCACCAGCGCCAATGCCGGCGAAGCCGTATTCGGTGATCGGCGTATCGATTACGCGGCGGGGCCCGAATTCCTCGAGCAGCCCCTGCGTGACTTTGTACGCGCCCTGATATTCGGCGACTTCCTCGCCCATCACGAAGACGCGATCGTCGGCGCGCATTTCCTCGGCCATCGCATCGCGCAGGGCTTCTCGCACGGTAGTCGAGACCATGTCGGTGCCGGCGGGGACGGACGCGGGAGTCGGAGCGGCTACATGAGCGGGCGGCACGGGCGCGGCGATAACCGGAGCCGGGGCAACCACCGGCGCGGGTGTGGGTGCGGGTGCGGGAGCCGCCGCTTCATCATCGCCGGTGATCGTGGCGATCACGGTACCGACCTTCACGCCTTCGGTGCCCTCAGGAACCATCAGAGCGCCGATCACGCCTTCGTCGATCGCCTCGAATTCCATCGTGGCCTTGTCTGTCTCGATCTCGGCGAGAATGTCGCCGGACTTCACGGTGTCGCCTGGTTTTACCAGCCACTTGGCGAGCGTGCCCTCCTCCATCGTCGGGGAGAGCGCGGGCATCTTGAGATCAATCGCCATGTCAGTAGGTCCCCACCAGCACGTCGGTATAGAGTTCGGCCGGCGCGGGCTCGGGCGAGCTTTCGGCAAAGTCGGCGGCTTCGGCGACGATTGCACGGATCTTCTTGTCGATGGCCTTGATCGCGTCCTCGGTCACGCCGCGGCGCAGCAGGTCCTGCTTGGCGGCTTCGATGGGATCGTGGTGGTCGCGCATTTCCTGCACTTCCTCACGGCTGCGGTACTTGGCCGGGTC
>CAILIO010000089.1 GCA_903834285.1 uncultured Sphingomonadales bacterium
CGTGGCCAGCGCAAAGGTAATGCCGTTGTAGTTGGGTGCGAGCGCATACAGCCGCCGGCCGAGGGGGTCCACGGCGGTGACGCCCAGGTAGGCGCCTGCCTCGGCCACGCCGTAGTAGGCCTCGCTGCCGCTGGCGGAGAGCCGTGCGAAGTTGCTGCGAGTTGCGGCGCACACGGGCAGCGCGGCGACGAGGCCCGCAGGGAGAGCGGCGAGGGAGGGAGCGGCGAGGGAATGCGCACCGAGAGAGGGCACGTCAAGGGCCGGTGCACTCTGCGCCGGCAGCAGCTCCACAGTAAAGATGCCCACAGCGGTGTGCAGGGGCAGGCCCGCATCCTCGCAGGGGCGCAGGTCGAGAGGAGGGCCCTGGTACATCGCGCCGATCATGGACACGTTGCCCGGGACGATGCTCGGCTGCCCGCTGGAGGGGGGCGCGATGAGCGGTCGCGTCCAGCTCACGGTGAGTGAGCCATCCGGCGCGATGCTCGACTTGGTGACGTAGGAGATCTGCCGCTTCTGGCACAGGGGCATCACGTGAGCGACCGTGACACGGTCCTCCACCACGATGCCTCCTGGGCCTTGGATCGCCATTGAAAGCGGCGACAACCATGAAGTTGAAATGGATGTCTGGGGTTCCGTCATGGGAACCGTCCCCGGTGAGGATTGGCATATATGCCGTGTTTGGAGTGATGTTGGCGGTGGGCGGGGTAAAGCCAATGCGACGTTAATCGCAGCAGCGCCCGATTTGGTAGCCGCTCTTGCGGCGATGGCGCAGCACTTCGGCCAGCTAGAAAACGACCACATGCTCAATGATGAGGTAAGGCGCTGTTTCGCACTTGCCCGCACCGCACTCGCCAAAGCCAGAGGTGATGCGTCATGAGACAGCTCCCCAAGATCACCCAGCACGAGCGCTATTTGATCCGCCATGCCCTCGGCTTCGGCCATGGGATACGGTTCGCCTTCCGGAATTACTTCAACACGGACGGCAGCGGCGCGGACTTTGAGGATTGGCAGAGCCTCGTCGATCGCGGGCTCGCCATCCGCTGGATTGCACACGGATGCCCCGGCTTTGTCTTCGCTGCATCGGAGGCAGCGGCGCGGGCTGCGAAGGAAAAGACCGAGGGTTTCGATGAGGATGTGATGCGCCATTTCCGGCGTGTTGAAGGCAGGCTCAAGCGGTCAGAGGTTGCGGCATGAAAAGCAATCTTATCGATATCGCCTGCCTGATCGTCCATGAGACCGCGAAGGCGTATCTTATTACGGATGGCGGCAGCGGCGAGCATATCGATTTACTCACCGGCGAAGTCAGTTCGCGCGAAAAACGGGTCTGGGTACCCAAGAGCCTTGTTGAGTGGGACCCGGACACGAAGACTATGACGATGCCTGAGCATTTGGCCGCAGATCGAGGGCTTATCTGAAATGCGCCCGCTTTTCGCCATCCTCGCCACTGTGGCCAGCATCGCTACTGGCAGTGCGATGGACCGCGGCCACCTTGACCGCTGCGAGACGGCGCTGACCCGCTGCTATGAGCATTGCCTCGCCCAAGGCCACGCGCCATCGGCTTGCAATCACGCATGCACGACGCGGACTACATGCGCATTGGCTTGGACCGAGACCTATGGCCAGTTCATCGACCGGCGCATTGAGGATGACGCGGCGGAGCGTCAGGCAACGCCATTTGCTGGACTTACGAAGCTGAGGGATCGGGATCGTGTTGTAGGAATGGGTCACCCGCTAAAATGAAAGATTGCCGCTATGGATATCAAAGCCTCTGA
>CAILIO010000090.1 GCA_903834285.1 uncultured Sphingomonadales bacterium
GCTGTCACGCTTGAACAGCAAGGCATTGGCCTTGGCGCTGGCGAGGTCATTGATCGAGACCAGCTCCAGCCCGCAGTCCGGACGCTCCAGAATGGCGCGCGCCACATTGCGCCCGATGCGCCCGAAACCGTTGATCGCAACCTTGGTCGCCATTGGTCAAACTCCTTCTTTAAGTACAGAGCGGAGCCATTGCGCCGCTGACCGTCAAACCTTGCTCCGCACCCTCGTCGCTGCGAGGAGCGAAACGACTAAGCAATCCAGAGCGCCAAGTCTGCGATATGGGAGTGGTCCGCCCCTCTCGCAACAACGCGGGCTCATATTCAGCCAAGCCGCGCGCGGATGCGCGGCAGGATCTTCTCAGGCGTCAGGCCGAAGTGGTCATAAAGCACCGGCGCGGGTGCCGATGCGCCGAAGCTGTCGATGCCAATGGTGAGGCCATCGCCGACATACTTTTGCCACCCCAGCGTAACGCCCGCCTCGATCGAGACCTTGAGCGCATCAACCGGGAGCAGGTCGGCGCGGTAGGCTGCGTCCTGCTCGTCGAACAGTTCCCAGCACGGAAACGAGACGACATCCGCGCCCACGCCCTCGGCTTCGAGCGCTTTCGCCACGTCCATGGCAATGGCCACTTCCGAACCCGTCGCCATCAGGACGACCTTGCGCGGCGCGGAGGCGGCCACGAGGCGGTAGGCCCCCTGCGCGCTCTTGAACTCAGCATCGAAGCGCACCGGCGGCAAGTTCTGCCGCGTCAGCGCCAGCACCGTCGGGCGGTGCGCATTGGCCAGCGCCAGGCTCCACGCTTCTGCCGTTTCGATCGCATCGGCCGGGCGGAACACTAGGAGATTGGGGATCATGCGCAGCGACATGACGTGCTCGATCGGCTGGTGCGTCGGCCCGTCTTCGCCCAGTCCGATCGAATCGTGGGTGAACACATAGACCGCGCGCACATGCTGGAGCGCCGACATCCGCACCGCATTGCGGCAGTAGTCCGAAAACACGAGGAACGTGCCGCCATAAGGGATCACGCCGCCGTGCAGCGCCATGCCGTTCATCGCCGCCGCCATGCCGAACTCGCGGATGCCATAGTAGACATAGCGTCCGCCGTAGCTGTCCCTGGTCAGCGGACCCGTCGCCTTAGTCTTGGTGTTGTTGGAACCGGTGAGGTCCGCCGAACCGCCGATCATCTCAGGCATCGCCGCGGTCAACGCTTCAAGCGCCATCTCGCTCGACTTGCGTGTTGCGACCGTCGGCGGATTGGCGATCAGGCTCTGGATGTACGCGTCCGCAGCGCTCATATCCGCCGGCAGTTCACCCGCCATGCGCCGAGCGAGTTCCGCAGCTTGCGGATGCGCCGCCGCGCGGGCTTCCCACGCTGTCCGCGCGGCAGCGCCCTTGGCCCCGGCAGCGCGCCAATGGCCGAGGACGTCTGCAGGGATCTCGAAGGGCGCCGAAGTCCAGCCCAGATACTCGCGCGCCGCCTCGATTTCGCTCTTGCCCAGCGGCGAGCCGTGCACATTGTGCCCGCCCTGCTTGTTGGGCGCGCCCTTGCCGATCACCGTGCGGCAGGAGACCAGCGAAGGCCGCGGATCGGCAGCGGCTTCGGCCAGCGCGCGAGCGATATCGGCAAAGTCATGCCCGTCGCAGCTCGCGGTATGCCACCCGCTCGCCGCATAACGCGCCAGAATGTCTTCCGAGGTCGACAGAGAGGTGTCGCCGTCAATGGTGATCTTGTTGTCGTCCCACAGCACATTGAGCTGGCCGAGCTTCAACGTGCCCGCCAGGCCCACGGCTTCGTGGTTCACGCCTTCCATCAGGCAGCCATCACCCGCGATCACCCAGGTCCGGTGGTCAACGAGGTCGCTGCCGAAGGTGGCATTGAGGTGACGCTCGGCAATCGCCATGCCCACTGCCATGGCAATACCCTGCCCCAGCGGTCCGGTGGTGCATTCAACGCCTTCCAGCATGTCGCACTCTGGGTGTCCCGCGCAAGGGCTGCCGAGCTGGCGGAAATTGCGAATGTCGCTGATGGTCGGCGCTGCATAGCCCGTCAGGTGCAGCAGAGCATAGATCAGCATCGAGCCGTGGCCGGCCGAAAGCACGAAGCGGTCGCGGTCCGTCCACTTGGGCGCGGCGGGATCGTAGTTCAGGAATTCGGTGAACAGCACGGTCGCTACATCGGCCATGCCCATCGGCATACCGGGGTGCCCCGAATTGGCAGCCTCGACCGCGTCCATCGCCAGCGCCCGGATGGCGTTCGCCATCGGTGCCAGTATGGCCTGATCCCGTGTCCCAGCCAACGTCATCGTCTGTCCTAGCCTTCATTCCAGCGGCATAGGCCGCACACGCGCGCGGCCGATTCGGCAGCGGGCTCTCTTTGGGAGCGGCACTCCGTAGCGTCAAGGTTGGGGAAAGGCGGGCGCTTCCCGGCTTGCGGGCCTAGGCAATTGTGCTAGCGAATAGCTCCATGACGACCGAGGCGCAGGATTCCCCGCTTGATGCGGCGCTGGACAGGATCGAGCAGGCCATCGCCCGGCTCGAGGCTGCCGTCGCGGTCGCCCCCGCGCCCGCCGAAGTGGCCGAGCTGCGCAGCCGTCACCGCAAGCTGAAGGAGCGGGTGACCCAGGAAATCCAGCAGCTTGATCTGCTGCTGGCCAGTCTCCCGCAATGAGCCCCGCCCAGTGACAAACGTCAATCTCACCATCGGCGGCCGCCCCTACACCGTCTCCGCGCCCGATGGCGAGGAATCGCACGTCGAGATGCTGGGCCGCATGGTGGCAGAGCGCGTCGCCAATGGCGGCGGCGGCGCCGGGCAAAGCGAAACGCGCATGCTGTTGTTCGCCGCGCTCATGCTGGCTGATGAACTCCACGAGCTGCATCGCCAGATGCCGCCTCCTCAGGAAGAAGCCGAGGAGGAAATACCCGCAGAGCCGGCCCAGCCTGCCGCCGAAGTCCTCGCCCGGATCGAAGCGCTGGCTGCCCGCGTGGAAAAGCTTGCAGCGCATCTGGAGGTGCCAGCCACTTGAGAAAGTGCGGCGCGTTCCCTACATAGGAAGCGACGGGTACTGCCCGGCACGTGCCACATGAAATCCCTGAGGCTATAAGCAAATCCTTGGGGGCTGTCCCTGCCCGGGCCCTGGCCCTGGTATATGGTCCCCACCTGACGTGAGCGCGTCAGAGGATTCTCCTGGAAACGACCCATGGTGGTCCCGTCACCCCGGCACGGTGCCTTTCCGCCAAGACCAGAAGCGTACAGAGATGACCTTGGACCCGTCCGATCCCGCCAGCGCCAAGGCCGCCTTGCGCAAAGCCCTGCGCGCGGCGCGGCGCGAACACGTCGCCGCGCTCGATCCCCGCATCAAGGCGCTGCTGTTCCTGCGTCCGCCCGCCGCGCTTTCGGCGCTGGTGCCTGAAGGCACGGTCATCGGCCTCTATGCCGCGATCGGCGACGAAGCCCCCACCATCGCCTATGCCCGCCATTTCCAAGAGGCCGGGCATTCGGTCGCCATGCCGTGGTTCGCCGCACGCGGCGCGCCGATGGAATTCCGCCACTGGGCCTCGCCCGATATCGAAGCGCTTCTGGAACCCGGCCCTTACGGCGCCGCGCAGCCGCTCGCCGATGCCGCCCCGCTGGTGCCCGATGTGCTGTTCGTCCCGCTCGTCGGCTTTACCGCCGATGGCATGCGCCTTGGACAAGGCGGAGGCCATTATGATCGCTGGCTCGAGAAATATCCCCATGTCCCCGCCATCGGCATGGCGTGGGACAGCCAGCTTGCGGAAAACCTGCCCACCGAGGCGCATGACAGGCCGCTCGCAGCAGTGGTAACGCCCACCCGGCTATACGGCCCCTTCTGATCGGACGCGCGATGGACGAACCCGAAACCTACAAGCCTACCTGGCGCAAGCCCTTCGGCATCCTCTCGCTGGTCCTGGGGCTGTTCGGCTATGCCCTGATCGTGGCGGGCCTGTCCGGCCCCATCGGCAAGCTGCCCGTGTTGGCGCAAACGCTGGTCTATGTGATTCTCGGCACGGTCTGGCTGCTCCCGCTGCGGCGCTTCCTGATCTGGATGGAAACCGGCCGCTGGGGCTGATTTTAAACGAAAGTCCGGCCACATAAAAATTGCCGCAATTTTGCAGATCTAGGGCGTTGACAGCCAGAGGCTCCTCCCATAAATGCGGCGCTCCCAAGGCGAGCGGGTGTAGCTCAGTTGGTTAGAGTATCGGCCTGTCACGCCGAGGGTCGCGGGTTCAAGTCCCGTCACTCGCGCCATTGGGAGAACGGAAAAGGCACCTTCGGGTGCCTTTTTCTTTGCCTGCAGCACGCGGCCCCGGGTGGTCACAGCGCTCTGCCGGCAAACCTGCATTAACCAAACTTTATCGGCGCTTGTGCCAAACATGGCCCCGGCGGCGCAGGGAGCGCTCTGGGGCAATTCTGGCAATGTACAAGGCAGTCCTTCCGGCGCTGATGGTCGCAGGCGCGACAAGCGCGGCGCTTGTGCCGGTAGCGGCCCATGCCGCCACCCGGCCATCTGGCGGCGTGCAGTTTGCCAGCGATGTCTTTGTCGAGCGCTTCCAGCCCGCCCCCGGCGGCCGCACCGCGCGCATCCTCGAACGCGCCGACCAGCTCCGCCCCGGCGATCGCGTGATCTTCGTGGTTAACTGGTCAGGCCGAAAGGACGGCGGCTTCACCGTCACCAACCCGCTCCCGCGCTCCATCGCCTTCGCCGGCGCGACGGACGAAACGCAGGAAGTCTCGGTCGACGGCGGCCGCACCTGGGGCGCGCTCGAAGACCTCACGGTAATGGGCACCAATGGCCGCAGCCGCCCTGCCCATCCCGAAGACGTCACGCACTTGCGCTGGCGCATTCCGACGCCGCAGGCGCTTGCCGGCAACGGCCAGATGACCTGGCGCGGCGTGGTGCGCTAGGGCCGCCTCAATCCGCCAACAGCAGCACCGGCGTCTCGATCAGCCGCTTCAAGGCTTGCACATAACTCGCCGCATCCCAGCCATCGACCACGCGGTGGTCGCAGCTGATCGAGATGTTCATCAGCTTGCGCTTGGCGACACGTTCGCCGCCCATCCCGTCGGGCACGAACATCGGCCGCTCGACAATCCGGTTGGGGCCGATGATCGCGACTTCCGGCCGGTTGATCACTGGCGTCGTCGCCACCCCGCCCAGTGCGCCGAGCGAGGTGACCGTAATAGTCGAACCCGACAGCTCGGCCGACGTCGCCGTTCCCTTGCGCGCCGCGTCCGCCAGACGGCCAATCTCGCTGGCCAGCTGCCACAAGTTCCGGTCCTGCGCATCGCGGATCACCGGCACCATCAGACCGCCGGGCGTCTGCGTAGCCATGCCCAGATGCACTGCACCGTACCGTGTCACCACGCCCGCCTCGTCGTCATACCGCGCATTGAGCATCGGGAAGTCGTGCAGAGCCTTGCAGATCGCGGTGATCAGCAGCGGCAGCATGGTCAGCTTGGGTTTCGCCCCCCGCGCCTCATTCAATTGCGCGCGCATCTCCTCCAGCGCGGTGACATCGCATTCCTCAACATAGGTGAAATGCGGAATATGCCGCTTGGCCGCCGCCATATTCTCGGCAATCCGGCGGCGCAGGCCGATAACCCGCACCGTCTCGTCGGCCCGCTTGGCACCCGCCGGCCGATACCCGCCGCCGGAATTGTACGCCAGGAACTGGTCAAGGTCCGCATGCCGCACCCGGCCTTCCTCGGAAGGCTTCACCGCAGCCAGATCAATCCCCAAGGTCTCAGCCCGCGCCCGCACTGCTGGGCTAGCTAGCACCTTGGACACTTGCGCAACATGCTCCCTCTCCCCTTCAGGGGAGAGGGTCGGGGAGAGGGGAACGGCGGAAGCGGTGTCTGGCTCCCCCTCTCGCAACCCTCTCCCCTGAAGAGATCGGAAGAGCGTCGTGTAGGGA
>CAILIO010000091.1 GCA_903834285.1 uncultured Sphingomonadales bacterium
AATCGGTCGTGGCCAGTCCGGCCGCTGCGCAAGACTTGCAGGGGATCGCCGAATTTCCTGCGCCTGAAGAGCAGCAGGGCGACGATATCATCGTGTACGGCCGGGCTATCCAGCAGATCGGCATTGCCACCTCGGGATCGCAGGGCGTCGTCGGTTACCAGGATTTTGAAGACAGGCCGCTCTCGCGCGTCGGCGAACTGGTCGAGAACGTGCCGGGCGTGATCGCGACCCAGCATTCGGGCACGGGCAAGGCCAACCAGTATTTCCTGCGCGGCTTCAACCTTGACCATGGCACCGACTTTGCCGGTTTTGTCGATGGGGTGCCGATCAACATGCGCACGCATGGGCACGGCCAGGGCTATCTCGATCTCAACTTCCTGATCCCTGAACTGGTCAAGCGGATCGACTATCGCAAGGGGCCGTACTTTGCCGATGTCGGGGACTTTTCCGCCGCGGGAACTGTCAAGTTCACCACCGCCGATCGCATCCAGCCGATGGCGCAGGTCACCGCTGGTAGCTTCGGCTATTACCGCGCGCTGGCAGCGGGCAGCACCGCATTTGCCGGCGGTGATCTTCTGCTGGGTCTCGACGGCACGGTCTCGGATGGACCGTGGGTGCTGGACGAACGGCTGCGCAAGGTGAACGCGCTGGTGAAGTACTCCCGTGATGGGTTCAGCCTCGGGCTCACCGCCTATCACGCCACGTGGAATTCCACCGATCAGGTGCCCCTGCGCGCGATCACCAGCGGATTGATCAGCCGGTTTGGCAACATCGACCCCTACCTTGGCGGCGCGACAACGCGGATCGGGCTGACCGGCAACAGCAGCTTCGGCAATACCGAAGTCAATCTCTACGGCCTCTACTACCGCTTCCGCCTGACCTCCAACTTCACCTATTTCCTCGATGATCCGGTCAATGGCGACGAGTTCCGGCAGCGCGACCAGCGCGGCGTTTTCGGAGGTTCGATCGTGCACAACATCGCCTCGACCCTCGCGGGCATTCCCGTGACCTACACCCTTGGCGGCGAAGCGCGGTACGATGATATCGGCAGGATCGGTCTCTATCATACACAGCGGGGCATCGAGATCGGCACGATCCGGCAGGACCGCGTGGAGGAATACAGCGCCGCCCTCTACGGCGAGCTCACCGCATCGCTGACCGACCGGCTGCGTCTCGTCCTTGGCCTGCGCGGCGATCTCTATGGCTATTCGGTTCATGCCGAAACGCAGGCCGCCAATTCCGGGCGCGGTTCGGATGCGATCTTGGGGCCGAAGGCGGCGCTGGCCTGGCGCGCGGCCGATCATCTCGAACTCTACGCCAATTACGGCGAGAGCTTCCATTCCAATGACGTGCGCGGCGCTACGATCACGGTCGATCCGAAGACCGGCGACCCGGCCGGCCAGGTGCCCGTGCTGGTCAAGGCGCGCGGCGGGGAACTGGGCGCACGCGTCGAATATCAGCGCTTCAATGCCTCGATCGTCGGCTACTATCTTGCGCTCGGCTCCGAACTGGTGTTCTCCGGCGATGGCGGCACGACCGAGCCGAACGACGCAACCCGGCGCTATGGCGCGGAAGCAACGTTGTTCTGGCGTCCTGCCTCGTGGCTGGCGCTCGATGGCTCGGCGGCGATCACCCATGCGCGGTTTCATGATGTCGCGCCCGGGCAGGACCGGATCCCCAATTCGGCGAGCACCGTCTTCGCGGGCGGCGCCACGTTCGAAGCGGGCCATGGGATCAGCGGGTCGGTGCGCCTGCGCCATTTCGGCAGCGCCCCGCTCATCGAGGATGGCAGCGCGCGCTCCCATCCGACGACTCTGGTCAACCTTGGCGGGTATTACACGCTGGGGCGGTTGAAGCTGGGGGTCGATCTCCTCAACGCCTTCGACGCGAAGAACGCTGACATCAACTATTTCTACACGTCGCGCCTGCAGGGTGAGCCCAGCGGCGGGGTGGACGACTATCACCTACACCCGGTCGAACCGCGGCAGGTGCGCGCCAATCTTCGCTACGCCTTCTGAGGATCGCCCCCCTTGAAGGGGGGCACCAAACAGCAAAACGGCCGCTGCGGAAGAGCCCCGCAGCGGCCGTTTCTGTGTGGAGATGGGACGGGCCACCCGGGCCCGGCCCATCCGGTTACTCAGGCCAAATTACTTGGGCAGGACCTTTGGCGTTGCTGCCGGATCGACCGGCACAATGTCATCAGCCTTCACGTCGGCAGGCACGGCTTCCGGCGCGGCCTTGTAGGCCTTGCTGAACCCGGTCCCGAACTGCTCCTCGAATGCCGGGGTCGGCGTCGGGGTTGGGCTGGGCGTTGGAGCCGGGCTGGAACCCGAACAGCCGGCGAGCCCCGCCATCAGGCCGGAGACCACCAAGATCATCGTGATCTTTTTCATGGTGCTATTCCTTTCGGAGACGGCGCTCACTGACCAACCCGATGTGCGGCAAGCGGCGTGCCGCCCAGCGGGTCGTTCAGGTAGGGGAAGCTACCCTGCAAATCGTTGGCGCTGATCGGTGCGCCATCGGTGTAGGGAACAGTCCCGGTCGGCGCATCGGCGGGCTTGCACAGGCCAAGGTCCGTTGGCGCACCATTCGCACCGATCGGCACGGGGTGGCACAGCGCACCCATCGCCACGCGCAGGGTGATGTCGACAGTGTCGTCACCCGGACGGCGGCCGTTCGGATAACCTGCCAGATCGCCTGCCGCGACGCCGAGATTGGCCTGCTTGGCCTGCGGCGTCGGCGCCACACCAGTGTTCAAGCGCATCATTTCCGAAGGCGTGACCTTGCCGAGCTGGTTGAGTCCCTTGAACCCGGTGAGGAACGTCGTGACGAGATCGTTGCGGGGGAAATTGGTCGGAGCAAGCGTCTTGAAGTTCGCCTTGGCCAGCTTGTTCACTGGCGCGAGGAAGAGTTGGTTCAGCACTTCCGGATAGGTCGGGTTGGTGACATAGGTCGCAAACTGACCATCATCCTTCGGGTCTGAGGCATTGAACTTGTCTTTGTCGGGCAGGCCGATGACAAGCTCGTTCACCAGCGGCATGCCGAGGCGCGACACCTGGGTGTAGGCACCGCCCGAGCGGGTCGGGGCGGCGTAGCTTGCCTTGGGATCGACCAGACGCGCCTGCGGCAGGCTGGCCGTCTGCCATCCGCCGATCACGCCGTTGCCGCCCTGTGCCGCAAGGCACTTGATCGGAACTTCCATCGCGACACTGGTGACGTTTTTCTTGCCGACCAGTTCATCGTTCGCGCGGCTTTGGGTGATGCCGAACGGGAAGCCACCCTTGTCGCCCTTGCCGGCAGCCGAATCGCCTTCGATCGGCACGAAGTTGACCATGTCGAAGATGCCGCCAAGGTTCACCGCGAAGGCCTCGGCACGCTGACCGACGAACACACGGCCGGGCATCGAGCAGCCAGGGATGCTCACGTTGTAGATGAACTGCTTGGCGTACTTGCCGTAATCGGGAAACGTCTTCACGCCGGTGTTGTCGAGCGGCTTGATGAAGCTCGTGCCGCCGCCGGAGGCATTGGTGATCGCCTCGCGCTTGCCACTGTAGCGATCGCCAGTGATCAAGGTCACGGTGTAGGATTCGACCTCGGCGGTATTGGGGTCGGTGGGCTTGCTGACCGGGCCGCTTTGGCGCAGCGCGGTCGGCACGTTGGTGCCACCGATGTTGAGCATCAGGCCGCCCTTCTGGAGCGTGTTGCTGAACTTGAACTGATAGGTGAGGTGTTCCTTGGCATCGCCGACGTTGTCGATGTGGATTTCATAGACCGCGTCGGGATCCATGGTGAAGTAGTTCGGACCGCCTCCCGGGTCCTGCAGCGGCTGATAGTTCGCGATCAGCGTGACATACTCTTCGCGGCCCGGCTCATAGCTGCGGAACATATAGAAGTCGGTCGAGTCGGTCTTCGGCGACTTGGTGATGCCGGGGCCTTCGCGGTGGCTGGAGGCAAAGCTGCTGGTGGGATTGGCGACCATGCAGGCGGACGCCAGCATGAGCCCGACGAGTGTTCGAGTCTGCGCTTTCACTGTAATCTCCGGGGATGAGAGTCGATCCCCTCGTGGGACCGCATCCCTGTTACGCAGCAGCGCGAAATCCGGATCACACGCGAGAGACACTGCCGAAAAAATTGATCCATGCGGCGAATAGGCAGGCGCTTATTGGCTCGTGGCCAGATCTCCCCAGCGCCACTCGCCCGAGCCTATCACGATCGTGACTGTCTTTTCGCCCTGCTTGATGTAAAGGAATTGCGGTCCCGGATTCACTTCGGCGGTGCATTCGGGCTTCGCCGCGGCGATTTCGCGCAGGATGATCGTTCTGAGCATGGCTGAACCGGGATCAGTCCCATCCGCAGCGACCCAATGCCCATCCCACAGCAGCAGCGCGCCGGCGACCGACAGGGATTGTTCCGGAACGCTGCCCACCGCGACTTGCGCAAAGGTGTTGGTCTGGAGGTCGGCCGCAAGATCCTGCGCCAGATTGCAGGGATCGCCGGCGCCATGCCGCCCTGAAAGCGGCTCGAAGGTCTCCGCGCTCGCCTCGCCCAGCAGGGTGCCGGGGGCCGGGGTGGGGACAGCTTGCGCCGCTGCGGGTGGGCCATGCGTGATGAGCCTCGGCTTTGGCCTGTGCGAAGCTCTGGCCTTCGCGGAGCGGTGCGATGGGTGGTTAGCGGTGGTCGCCTCAAGAGCGACGAGCGACAGCCCTGAGGCATTGCCGCTTGCACCTTTGCCGCCGGAGCTGACTATCGGCGCGCCGAGGAAGAGGAACCAGAACAGCAGCATCAGCTCGAGCGACAGCACGCCCAGCGAAAGCACTATCGAGACGAGCCGGCGCCGTCTGGTCGACTGCGCGGACCCTGTCACTCGTGAACGTTGCATGCCTGCCGAACCACTTTCCTGGACCATTTGGGACCCGGCAGGGTTTACGAAAGGATCGCCCGAATGGATGCTCTGGCTACCCGGCGGCGCGCGCCAGGGGTGCAGCGCCTCGATGGGCCGAGCAAGCTTTCGTACATCGGCGCCGCGTATCGTAATTCTGAAATGCGACGTAAGGACCTATGAAGAAGGGGGCGGAGCGAGGTTTGGAAATGACAAATCGTGAAGGCAACGGCGCCGACGCCCGCCGAACGGATCCCGCGCCGCTTGCCGTGTCCGCCACCAGCAAAGGCGATGCGCGCTGGCAAGGGATCGAAGCACGCGTTGCCGCGCTGAAGGCGGCACGTCCGCGCCTGACGGTGACGAGGAGCGCCGAAGTCTGGTTGAGCATCGCGCCGGGCGTGCTGAAACGCCAACTTCACGTCGATGCGGAAGACGGTTGGGAATCCTATTTCCTGAAGCTCGAACCGGGCGCCGAAGTGGCGCCGCATGCGCATAGCATAACCGAAGAATGTCTGGTCCTCTCGGGCGCGATGGAAGTCGATGGCGAGATCGTGCGTGAGGGTGATCTGCATATCGCTTTTGCCGGGCACGATCATGGCCTGCTCACGAGCGAGTGCGGCGCGCTGCTTTACATACGCGGGCCGCTGACGCCGCTTGAAGACCTTGATCTGAGCGATCCTCTCGCGCCCTAGATGTGAGGTTTCAGGAGGGGCATCAGCCTCCCCGCGCTGTTCGGGCGCAAAAATCCGTGCAGGTGCCATTGCATCCCATCGCCATGCCCCATCGTATTGAGGGTGTTGGCCCCACCGGGTCGGCGGACACAGTTTTGCGACGGGTGCCAAAAACATGCCGAATGCGCTTGGAACAGCCGATCAAGCTGCAGCCATGGACCGGTTCGACGTTGCCGTTTCCCGCTTGGTCTGCGCCGCCGCCGCGGGCGACCAGCGCGCCTTCAGAGCGCTCTATGAGGCAACCAACCGCCGTTTGTACGTCATTGCGCTGCGGATCGTAAGCAATCCCGTGCTCGCCGAAGACGTCACGCAGGACACCTTTGTGCGCCTCTGGTCTCAGGCCCGGCAGTTCGATCCAGTCAAAGGTGCCGCAATGGCCTGGATTTCGCGCATCGCCCGCAACGCCGCCATCGATCTGATGCGGCGCAATCGCAGGCCGATGGAAGATCTTGCAGATCACACCGATCATCTTGCCTCGCTCACCGATCCTGCGATCGAGCAACTCGACCTGCTCAGCGGATTTTCGAGGCTGCCTGAAAAGCAGCGCGAAGTCCTGACGCTCACGCTGATCTATGGGTACACTCACGAAGAACTGGCCAAGGTGCTGCACTTGCCAGTTGGCACGATCAAGGCTCGGATGCGGCGCGGCGTGCAGCAATTGCGCGCCTTTTTCCTGGAGGAGGCGCTGTCCTGCCCAGAGGGTGCGTCCACTTACTCCATGTGATCGGGCATGTACCCCGGGGTCGGGATTAGCGTTAGCACCATTTCCATCCCGGCAATCGCCATCAGCCAGCTGGCGACGACTTTGAGGGCGATGCCGCGATCGGTGCGCACCAGCCATCGAGCGGGCACCCACAGCAGCAAGAAGGGCAGGGCGACGAGCAGGTTGGCAGCATGCGCGTCTGTTTGCGCGACCTGTCCGGCCCACAGGCCGGCATTGGCGCCGAGGGCAATGGCAGCGATGCGGTTCATGCCCCTTGGTAGATGGACACAGCCGGCCAAGATTAACGTGCTGAACCAGCAGCCCGAAAAGATCACGTCTTCATATCCTGGCGGCATCCGCGCTAGCAGTGCGGCAAGCGCACCGGCCACACAGGCCGCTACCGACAGAGCGGCTGTGCGCGCCGGTACGAAGCCGAGCGGCAGGGCGAGCGCGACGCACAGCATTGCGGACGGAAGCAGACTATCGCGCATCACAGCACCGCGCTGGTCAGAAAATACAGCCCCGCCGCGCCGATCGCAGCGCCGAGTCCCTTGATGAGAAGCCGCCCACGCCCGGTTTCATAGAGCGCGCCGATGGCGATCCCTACGACATGCAGCAGCCCCGTGCTCAGCACGAAGCCGGCGCTGTAGCCGATGGGATCGGCGGCCGAGGGCAGCTCGCGGCCATGCGCATAGCCGTGAAACAAGGCGAACAGACCGACCATCGCGCAGGCCAGCCACACCGGCGGGCGCAGTCCGGTTGCAATCGCGGTGCCCAGCATCAGCACCGACAGCGCAATCCCGAACTCGACCGGCGGCACCGGCACGGCAAACATCCCCAGCATGGCCCCGCCCGCCATCATCGCGGGGAAGATCACCGGCAGGGCAACCAGCAGCGGCCGCCCGAGAACAGCACCCCACAGGCCAACCGAAACCATCGCCAGCAAGTGATCCATGCCGCTGAGCGGGTGGAGCAAGCCGGCGACGAAACCGCCCGCAAGGCCTGTGCCCGTGTGTGCATGGGCCGGCGCCGCGCCGAACACCGCGAGCAGCGCGGCAATCGCCAACGGCCTCAGCAGGGGCGGCGCGGGTTTTTTTGTCGGCCCGTGCAGCCGAACGGGAAGTGGCTTCGTATCGTTAGCATCGCCAGGGAGGTTTCGAGACCGTGTCATTGTCAAACCTTGTCGCCGCAGAGTGTGCCAACTCTACGCGCCAGCCTGCCAAAACGATGCTTTTGCGCCGCAAGTCTTTCCGGCCGAGGCCCCTCTGGCGGTTCGGCGTGCTGGCCATGCTCTCGCTCCCCGGCTTCGCGCTGGCGCATGATTTCTGGATCCAGCCCAGCGCCTTCTGGCTTGCGCCCGGGGGCACCACCTCCATGTCGATCCTCGTCGGCCATGGCAGCTTTCGCTCGAAATCGCTGATCGCGGCGAACCGCGTAACCCGCTTCGACCGCTACGGACCCGAAGGCCGCTTCGACCGCCGCGCCGAGCTGAAACTGGGCTCCGCGACAGCCGACACCACCCTGCATTTCGGGCCGGCCGGGGAGTACATGTTCGCGCTCGCGACCAATGCGACGCCGAGCGAACTGCCCGGCATCCGCTTTACCGATTATCTGAAGGCGGAAGGTCTTACCCCGGCGCTCACGCTCCGCGCGCAGACCGGGACGACCGATGCGCCCGGTCGCGAGCTCTATTCGCGCCGGGCCAAGGCGCTAATCCAGGTAGGAAGCGCAGGAAAGGCCAGCAGCATCGCAACCCAGCGTACCGGCCTAAGCCTCGAACTCGTGCTTGAGCGCGATCCCTACGCCCTTTCGCCGAACACCGATCTCCCGGTGCGGGTGTTCTTTGAGGGGAAGCCGCTGGCTGGCGGCACCGTGAAGCTCAACAATCTCGATTTCGATGAGCGCCCGCTCGCAACGCAGGTGACCGACATGACCGGCCGCGCTTTGTTTCGCGTGCCGCGCATCGGCAACTGGCAGCTCAACGTAGTGTGGACGAAGCCGCTCAAGGGCAATCCGCAAGCCGATTTCGAAACGACGTTTTCGAGCCTGACCTTTGGATACCCGCGGCCCCAGACGCCGCGCCGCGTGCCGTAGGGCTGCCGGGGGTCGTAACGCTGGGGGCCACGGCTTCTGAATGAAGACAACAGCGGACAGCGATGCACTTCGCTCCGCAGGAAGGGATCGTGCGATGCGTGTATGGAGTGTGGGATCGGGCGCCTTTGCCGCCTTCGCGCTTGCTGCGCCCGCCGCAGCGCAAGTGATCGAAATCGGCAGCGATGGCCAGACCAGCGTCTATGCCGGGCCAACCCAATTCAGTGCAGAAGGCAGCCGCACGATCACGTTGGCGACCCCGGTGGAGGCGCGGAGCCTGACACCTGCCCCGCACGCCGAGGCTGCGGCTCGCGCCGGACTGGCGGCCGGGGTCAGCCCCGCGCTGGTCGAAGCCGTGGCCTGGCAGGAATCGCGGTTTCGGCCCGGGCTGGTATCGCGCGCAGGTGCCATCGGCGAAATGCAGCTGATGCCTGCAACGGCGCGCGCGCTGGGCGTCGATCCCTGGAATAGCGCTCAGAATTATCAGGGCGGCTCGCGCTATCTGGCGCAATTGATGCGGCGCTATCGCGGCGATCTCGTGCTCAGCCTTGCCGCTTACAATGCGGGCCCTGGCGCCGTCGATCGCTGGCACGGTGTGCCGCCCTATCGCGAGACCCGCGCCTATGTCGGCGCGGTCCTTGGCCGGCTCAGCCAGACAGTGGCGGGGAGTACAGCCCCCCCCATATGGAGGAAAATTCGATGAAAACGCTTCGCAACGCGCCCCGCTTTGCGCGCCTTTTGCCTGTCGGCCTAGGTCTCTTCTGGAGCACGATGGCACACGCCCAGTCCGCTTCGCTTGATCCGGCGGGTTCCGGCGTGATCGTCTCCGCTGTCGATTGGGTGCAGGGCACCTTGCTCGGCGCGGTGGCGACCTCGCTCGCGGTGATCGCGGTCGGAGCGACCGGGCTTGGCATGCTGTCCGGCCGGATTGATTGGCGGCGCGGCGCGACGGTGATCCTCGGCTGCTTCATCGTCTTCGGCGCCGCAGCCATCGTCGCCGGGATCAAGTCCGCCGCGACTGGCCCGGGCTTCTGAAGGAGCTGATGCGATGATCACGCAGCTCGCCCGCGATCCGGTGTTCGGCGCCCTGACGCGTCCGCAGATGTTTGCAGGGGTGACCTACAGCTTCTTCGTGCTCAACGCCGTCATCACGATGGAAGCGTTCCTCATCACCAAGTCGTTCTTGGTCCTGCTGCTGTCGCTGGTGATCCATCTCGGCGGGTATCTTGCGTGCCTGCGCGAACCGCGCTTCTTCGATCTCTGGATGACCAAGCTGGCGCAATGCCCTCGCGGCCGCAACCACGCCTATTGGCGCTGCAACTCATACTGTCCCTGAGTGATGCTGGCGCGCACCTCACGAACGGCCCACGCACCGACATTCGCACGGGAGCGATCGGCAGGGGCGAACCTGCCCTATGCCCGAGCGCTCGACGATGCGACAATCGAGCTGCGCGACGGGCGAATGATGCAGGTCGTCCGGCTCACCGGATTCCCGTTCGAAACGGCGGATTCGGCGGAGCTGAACTACCGCAAGACCCTGCGCGAGACGATGCTGCGCGGCATCGCCGATGCCCGCTTCGCGCTCTATCACCATGTCGTGCGCCGCGAAGTGCGGCCAGAGTTCGAAGGGACGTTTACCGACACCTTTAGCCAGTCGCTTGATGCTGCGTGGCGTGCCAAACTTTCCAGCCGTAAGCTCTACGTCAACGAGCTTTTCATCACGCTGCTGCGCCGTCCGCTGCCGGGCCGGATCGGGTTCCTCCAGAACCTGCTGCGTGGTGGCAGCCGCGCCGAAGCCGATGCGCGCCGGATGCGCGATCTGGTCGCGCTTAATGCCGCGCGCGACATTGTGCTGTCATCGTTGGAATCATACGGCGCGCGGCTGCTCACCAGCTACGATGGCCCCACTGGTCGCTGTTCGGAACCGCTTGAGTTCCTTGCCCTGCTCTATGGTGGAGACCTGCGCCGGGTGATCGAACCAGGCGGCGATTTCGGCCACTATCTGCCCGATCGGCGGATCAGCTTCGGCGCCGATGCGCTGGAACTTTCGGCCACCGCCGATGCGCCGCGGCGCTTTGCGGCGATGGTTTCGGTCAAGGACTACCCGGTGCAGACCGTGCCCGGCATGTTCGACAACCTGCTGCGTCTGCCCATTGAAATGGTGCTCAGCGAGAGCTTTGCCTTTGTCGATCGGCAAGCGACGCTCGACCGAATGAACCTTGCGCTGCGCAGAATGAAAGCCGCAGATGACGAGGCCCTTAGCCAGCGCCAAGAGCTCGCGCTTGCCAAGGACGATGTTGCGGCCGGCCGCTCCGGTTATGGCGAGCATCATCTGACCGTCATGGTCAAGGCGGATAGCCTCGAAGCGCTCAACTTTGCGGCGGCCGATGTGCAGACCGCCTTTACCGAACTGGGCGTGATCGCGGTGCGCGAGGACGTCAATCTCGAAGCTGCCTACTGGGCGCAGTTTCCCGGTAATTTCAAGTTCATCGCCCGCCGCGCTCTGGTCTCGAGCGGCAACTTTGCTAGCCTTGCAAGCAGCCATTGCTTCCCGTCCGGTTCGGCACGGGGCAACCATTGGGGGCCGGCGATCACCGTGCTGGAGACGACCTCCGCCGGTCCTTACTACTTCAATTTCCACAAGGGCGATCTCGGCAACTTCACCGTGATCGGCCCCTCGGGCGCGGGCAAGACCGTTGTGATGGGCTTCCTCATTGCGCAGGCACAGAAGCTATCGCCGCGCACGATTTACTTCGACAAGGATCGCGGCGCGGAGATCTTCCTGCGCGCGATCGGCGGGCGCTATGATCTGCTGCGGCCCGGTATTCCGACCGGGCTCAACCCGCTGCTGCTCGATGAGAACCCCGTCAACCGGCGCTTCCTGTGCGATTGGGTGGCGAAGCTCGTCACCGGCACCGGCCCGGCGCTCGATGCGGATGATCTGGCGCGCATTGCCGATGCAGTCGATGCCAATTTTAGCCAGCCTCATGCGCTGCGGCGGCTGCGCTATTTCGTCGAACTGTTCCGCGGCCGGGGACGCCCGACCACGCTTGATCTCGCGGCGCGCCTCGCCCCGTGGTGCGGGCAGGGCGATTATGCCTGGCTGTTTGACAACGAGGAGGACGCGCTCGATCTCGACGCGGCAACGCTCGGCTTCGACATGACGCAGATCCTCGATGATCCCGGCGCCCGCACGCCGGTGATGCTGTACCTGTTCCACCGGGTCGAGCAGCGGCTGGATGGCACGCCCAGCATCATCGTGATCGACGAAGGCTGGAAAGCGCTCGACGATCCGGCCTTCGTGATGCGCATCAAGGACTGGGAAAAGACGATCCGCAAGCGCAACGGCATCGTCGGCTTCTGCACGCAGAGCGCCTCGGACGCGCTGACCAGCAAGATTTCCAGCGCGATCATCGAGCAGGCGGCGACGCAGATCTTTATGGTCAACCCCAAGGCGCAGGCGGTCGATTATTGCGAAGGCTTCGGCCTGACCGCGCATGAGTTCGATCTCATCCGCACCCTGCCCGATACGGCGCGCTGCTTCCTCATCAAGCATGGCAACGACAGCGTCATTGCCCGGCTCAATCTGGGCGGCTTGCCCGATCTCCTGACAGTCCTGTCCGGCCGCGAAAACAGCGTCCGCCGCCTCGACGCGATCCGCGCCGAAGTGGGCGACGATCCGGCGCAGTGGCTGCCGCGGCTCCTGGCCTAGCCGCCATGCCCAGCGCCTGCCCCACCGCCCCAGCCAATGTCCACCTCGTCCACGCACTGCTGGACACGGCGGACTGCCGCGTGCGCGAACTGGTCCACACCGGCTACGACGGGCTGTTCCAAGGCGGCGGTGCCTTTGCTTCGGTGCTGACCACGCTGATGACGCTCTATGTCGCGCTGATCGGCTACCAGCTGATGCTCGGCCGCGGCGGCCTGCGCGTTGGCGATGTGACGCTTGCTGTGGTGAAGCTCGCGGCGATCCTCTCGTTCGCCACGCAGTGGGAAACCTATCAGGCGATCGTGGTGCGCGTGCTGTTCGATGGCACCGCGCAGATCGCCACCGCGATGCTGCATCTCGATGGCGCGGCGGGCACTGGCGGCAATATCTTTGATCGCCTGCAGCGAGCGTTCGATATCCTGAGCATCGCGCCGCCCCCGCCCGCGCCGCCAAAACCGGCGGGCCCGCTCGGCGCGCTGGCCCCGATCGCCGCGCTGCAATCGCTGCCGCTGGTGGGGGGAGGGATCAAGGTTCTCGCGCTGAAGGCATCGGCGGCCATGCTGCTGTTCTTCAGCCTCGGCATCCTGCTCGCGACCAAGGTCGTGCTCGGCGTGCTGCTTGCGCTTGGGCCCATCTTCATCGCGCTGCTGCTGTTCGATGTGACGCGCGGCTTGTTCGAGGGATGGCTGCGCGCCGCGCTCGCCTTCGCTTTCGCTCCGGCGACCACGATTTTCCTGCTGGCGGTAATGCTCGAGATTCTCGAGCCGTCGCTCGCGGCGATGGTCAAGGAGCGCGCCGCCACGGGCGCAGTGAGCAGCGAAACCGCCTATGGCGTCGTGCTGCTGGTAATGGTGTTCGCCGCGGTTTCGGTGGGGCTGCTGATCGCCTCCGCCAGCGTCTTTCGCAGCTTCCGCCTGCCCGATCGCAAGCCCGCCGCGCCCCCGCCAGTGCCCCTGCCAGCGGCGCCCCAGCCCATCGCGGCAGACCGCGTGCTCACCCCCGCTGCGCAAACCAGTGCTGCCGTGGCCGCCATGGCGCGGCGCGAGGAGCGGCTGGGTCCTGCCCAGGGCAGCGAAAGCACCGTGCGCATCCTCGGCTCCTTCGGCGGCGGCGGCGCTGCCGCTGCCAACCGCGATTCCAGCGGTCCCGCACGGGACCAGACCCGCCTCGGCGACGGCGCACGGCGGATCGCTGCCGGACGTACCGTTTCCGGCGCCGCTGCAAGAAGGCCTGATTGACCATGGACCAGCCCCGCACCGAACCGGCATACAAGCGCATCTTCCAGAGGCGCCCCGATAGCTGGGGCGAGGATCTCATCGAACGCGCCAATACCGAGCGGCAGCGCGCGCTGATGCTGGCTGGCATCGCCGCGCTAATTGCGGTGCTCGAAGCGGTCGCGCTGGCGGCGCTCGCCCCGATGAAGACCGTGGTGCCCTACACGATCCTCGTCGATCGGCAGAGCGGCTATGCCGAGACGATCAAGGGCCTCGCGCCCGGCCCCCTCACGCAGGACAGCGCCATCGCCCAGGCGGCGATCGTCCAGTATATCATCGCGCGCGAGACGTTCGATGCCACCGACTTGCGCGCGAACTACGAGAAGACCGCCTTGTGGTCCGACAGTTCCGCGCGCGCCGACTACCGCCGCCTTTACCAGCGGGACAACCCGGAGAGCCCGCTCAAGCTCTATCCGGCGACCACCGTGGTCTCGGCCGTGGTCAAGAGCGTCTCCATGCTGCGCGCCGGTAGCGCGACCGTGCGTTTCGATACCATCCGCCACGATCAGGGCGCGAGCGCCGGCGAGCGGCGCAGTTGGACTGCGGTGATCCAATTCCGCTTTTCCGGCGCGCCGATGCGGATGGAGGACCGGTTCATCAATCCGCTCGGCTTTCAGGTGACGCATTATCGCCGCGATGCCGAAGACTCGGTTCCCACCCCGGTCCAGTTTGACAGCGCCCTGGGGGTGCCGGCGCAATGACCTGGAAGCCGATCCGCCTGCTTGCCGCGCTTGCGGGGACGTGGCTGGCCTGCGTCGCGGCAACCGCGCCGGATGCGGTTCCCACATCCGATCCGCACATCCGCACCTTAGCCTACGATCCCGATCATCTGGTGACGCTGCAAGGCCAGCTCGGCTTCCAGATCATGATCGAGTTCGCACCCGATGAGCATATCGAGAATGTCTCGATCGGCGACGCCCTGGCGTGGCAGGTGGTGCCCAACAAGCGCGCCAATATTCTGTTTCTGAAGCCGCTCGATGCCAACATCCTGACCAACATGTCGGTCGTAACCGACCAGCGCCGCTATATCTTCGATCTCGATGCCCATGGCGGCAAGCCTGCGCACATCGGGCGGGGCGGGATTGGCACACACACCAGCGCGCGCACTTATGTCGTGCGCTTCCTCTATCCTGCCGTGCCGGTTGAGGCCGTCGCCGCACCATCCGCGCCGCCGCCCCCCGTGCGCAGCAACACGCGCTACAGCTATACCGGCGCGCGGTCGCTGCTGCCGACCCTGGTGTTCGACGATGGCCAGTTCACCTATTTCAAGTGGTCCGAACAAACGCCGACCCCGGCGATCTTCGCGCTGGCGGGGAAAGGTGAGGGCGGGAAGGGCGAGGAAAGCCTGGTCAACTACGGTGTCCGCCAAGGCTACACGATCGTCGAGCAGATCGCTCCGCGCTTCATCCTGCGCAACGGCACCGAGACGACCACGCTCATCAACGAAGGCTGGCAGGAGCCCGATCCCGGGCCCGATGCCCCGCTGCCGTTTGACGCCAAGACCGAAAAAGCCGCCAGATCCAGACTGCGAGCCCAACCATGAGCGACCCCATCTCCCACAGATCCCTCGCAGATAATCCTGCCGAGGGCCCGCACCTTCCCGCCGTCGCATCGCAGCATCCGCCGCGCGGCGGCTGGCTGATCGGCGGGGGTGCCACCGCGCTCGGCGTGCTCTGCTTCGCGTGGCTTTACGGGGCGCAGACACCGGTCAGCGACAGTATCGTCACACAAGGCAAGCGTCCGGCCGGTCTGGTTGCGCCGCTGGCGCCGCCTGCCGAGTTCGCAGCGGTGGAGGCGGCCGCGCGCGGAGCCACGCTGCCGCCGGCGCCGAACGCGTCGCCGACACCATCAGCGCTGCCAGATGCCGGATCGCTGGCGCCGATGGCTGTCTCCAGCGGCGGCTTTGTCAGCCCGGTACCGCCAGGCCCGGACGAATCCCAACGGCTCAAGGCACCTGCGCTCATCGTCGATCTCTCGGTCGCTCCGCCGGCCCCGGCAAGCGAACCGGCGAAAGCCGGCACGAGTGAGGGAGCGCGCTCCAGCGGCGGCAAGAACAGCACTGCCGCGCGCCTCGATAGCGACGAGCAGTTTGCCGAACGCGTCTCGGCCGCCGAACCTGAGAAGGCACGGGCAACCCAGCTGCACAATCTCGCAACGGTCGTGCCGCAAGGCGCAATCATCCCGGCCGTGCTGGAAACCGCGCTCAATTCGGACCTGCCCGGTTTCGCCCGCGCCGTCGTCAGCCGCGATGTGCGCGGTTTCGATGGGAGCACGGCAGTGATCCCGCGCGGCAGCCGGCTGGTCGGCCAGTACAAAAGCGCCGTCGCGCAAGGCCAGTCTCGCGCGTTCGTGATCTGGACACGAGTCATCCGGCCCGACGGTGTTTCAATCCAGATCGGCTCACCTGCGGCTGATACGCTGGGCCGGGCCGGCCTCGCCGGCAAGGTTAACCGGCACTTCTTCCAGCGCTTCACCAATGCAGTGCTCCTTTCAGTCGTGAATGCGTCTATTGCATCGGTGGCGCGAGGATCGGGCACGCAGATTCTCATCGGATCGAGCCAGGAAGCGACCGGCCTTGCCGCCGCGCTCCTGCCCACCGAGGCGATCCCTCCGACGATCAAGATCGCTCAAGGCACGCCAGTGCGCGTGTTTGTGGCGCGCGATCTAGATTTCACGGCTGTGGGCGGAGACGACGAATGAACGCGTTAGCACCGCCCGGCACTTATCTCGAAGCCTACTTGCGCCCGCTGATGCCATGGCTGGACAGTGCCGACGTCACCGATATCTACATCAACGCGCCCGGCGAGGTCTGGGTCGAAACGCTTGGTGGCCAGAGCCAGTGCCACCCGGCGCCCGAGCTCACCGAGGCCAATCTGTGGCGGCTTGCCACCCAGATCGCCGCCATCACGCATCAGGGCATCAGCCGGGAACATCCGCTGGTCTCCGCCACGCTGCCGGGTGGCGCGCGCGTGCAGATCGTCGCACCGCCCGCCACCCGTGGCTCGCTCGTGATGGCGATCCGGCGGCAAGTGGTGCGCGCGCTGTCGCTCGCCGATTATGAGGCGGACGATGCCTTCGCCGCCACCGCGATCGGCGAAAGCCAGAGCGAAACCGCCGAAGATGCCGCGCTGGCCGTCTTGCTGGAGGCGAGGCAGATCGGCGAGTTTCTCCGCCGCGCGGTGGCGGCGCGCAAGAATATCCTGATCTCGGGAGGCACTTCGACCGGCAAGACTACCTTCCTCAACGCTCTGCTCAAGGCCGTGCCGACTGGCGAGCGGCTGGTGCTCATCGAGGATACGCCGGAAGTTGAGATGACCCACCCCAACAGCATCGGCCTGATCGCGGTGCGCGGCAGCCAGGGGGAAGCGCAGGTTGAGGCCGAGGACCTGCTTAAGGCCTCGCTGCGCCTCAGGCCCGACCGCATCATTCTGGGCGAACTGCGCGGCGGCGAGGCGTTCAGCTTTCTGCGCGCGGTCAATTCTGGCCACCCCGGCTCGATCACCACGGTCCATGCCGATAGCCCGGCCGGCGCCATCGACCAGATTGCGCTGATGGTCATGCAGAACGGCACGAGCCTCGGCCGGGCCGAGATCGTCCGCTATGTCGAGAGCGTGATCGACGTGTCCGTTCAGTTGGTACGCAGCGAGGGGCGGCGCAAGATCGGGCGAGTCGTGCTGCGGCGGTGACGGGAGCCACCGGGGCTAGGCCCGTTACAGCCCGCTGAACCAGTTGTAGCCGGCGGTTTCCCAGGTGCCGCCGGTGAAGTCGTTGCCGACCTCGATCTCGCCGATGTGCTTGGGGTTCTTGAAACCGAGCTTGGTGGGCACCCGCAGCTTCATCGGAAAGCCATGCGCGCGCGGCAAGATCTGGTCGTCCATCCAGAAGCACAGCTGCGTCTGCGGGTGGAGCGCGGTCGCCATGTCGATCGAGGTCGTGTAGTCGTCGTCGCAGCGAAAGGTGACGTACCGGGCACGCAAGTCCGCGCCGACGCGGGCGAGGAATCCGGAAAA
>CAILIO010000092.1 GCA_903834285.1 uncultured Sphingomonadales bacterium
CGTTCTCGGCCAGCTCATGCTCGCCCCAGGTGATGTAGATCTTGGTTCCGGCGATGCGGTATTTGCCGGCATGCGGGCCTTCCTCGATGCGCACGGCCGTGCTGCGCAGCGCGCCGACGTCGGACCCGGCCTGCGGCTCGGTCAGGTTCATCGTGCCCGACCATGCACCCGAGATCAGCTTGGGCAGGTACATTGCCTTCTGCTCGTCGCTGCCGTGGTGATCGAGTGCTTCGATCGCGCCGACGGTGAGCATGGGGAGGAGCGTGAAGCCCATGTTGGCCGCGCCCAGCGTTTCGAGCACGCAGGTGGCAAGCGTGAAGGGCAGGCCCTGCCCGCCGAAGTCAGCGGGTCCGGCAATCGAGCCCCAGCCCTGTTCGACGAAAGCCTGGTAGGCCTCGGCATAGCCGGCCGGCGAGGAGACCACGCCATCCTTGCAGTGCGCGCCTTCGGTATCGCCGATTCGGTTGAGCGGGGCCCATTCGCCCGCCGCGAAAGCACCGATGCCTTCGGCAATCGCCTCGACCACGTCGGGCGTCGCCGCGCCGTAGCGTTCATGCGCCGCGAGTTCGTCGATTCCGGCGCAGACGCGCATGGCCAGGACCTGATCTTCAGTGGGGGCGATAAAGCTCATGCGCTGTTTTCCTTGGCAGCCTCTGCGCTGGGCTATAGCGGCAAGCCATGAACACGCAAACGCCTCCAAATGTGCAGGTTCCGGACACTGCCGGGCTGGCCGAGGCGGTGCGCGTGCTGGTGGCGGGCGGGACCGTCGCGGTGCCGACCGAGACGGTCTACGGCCTCGCGGCGAGGGCGGACCGGGCCGATGCGGTTGCAGGAATCTACCGCGCCAAGGGGCGGCCGGACTTCAATCCCCTGATCGTGCATGTACCGGACCTTGCGGCTGCGGAAGCGCTGGCAGTCTTCGACCCCCGCGCGCGCGCGCTTGGGGTCGCGTTTTGGCCAGGTCCGCTGACCATGGTGCTGCCGCGCCGCAATGATGCGGCAATTGCCGCGGCGGTCAGCGCAGGCTTGCCCACTGTGGCGCTGCGCGTGCCGGCGCATCCCGTGATGCGCGCGCTGCTCGTGGCGGCGGGCCTGCCGCTGGCTGCGCCTTCGGCCAACCGCAGCGGCGGGGTGAGCCCGACCAGTGCGGCGCATGTTGCTGCTTCACTGGGCGCACGGGTGGACCTCATCCTCGATGGCGGAAGCACCGAGCGCGGGCTTGAATCGACCATCGTGGCGCTGCGGCCCGGTGGCGGATGGCAGATCCTCCGGCCCGGGCCGGTGACCGAGGCGGCGATTGCGGCGGTGCTGGGCGAAGCGCCGAGCGAGGAGCCGCGGGGAGGCGCCATCGAAGCACCAGGGCAGCTCGCCAGCCACTATGCGCCGGGCAAGCCGGTGCGGCTGGGCGCTGTGGCGGCAGAGCCAGGCGAGTTCCTGATCGGGTTTGGTGCTGTTGTCGGCGATGTTTCGCTCTCGCCGTCCAGCGATCTCGCCGAGGCGGCAGCACGGCTCTACGCCTGCCTTCATGAGGCTGCTGCGGCGCCCGAGCCGCGTATCGCGGTCGCGCCGATCCCGGAGGAGGGCGTTGGTGCCGCAATCAACGACCGGCTGCGGCGGGCTGCCGTCTAGCGTTCGGCGCGCAGCGCGGTGATCTCGCCGCTGATCCGATTGGCTTCGGCGCAGGCGGCGGTTTCGCCGCGGTTGCAGGCCTCGAGGCGCCGGTTGTAGCGCTTCTCGAGCTTCCGGATTTTTTCGTTGCGTTCATGCACGGCGCGGCCGCGGTTTTCGCCGGCGTCCGGCGGGCCGGGTGTCGCCATAGCGGCGCTCGCAAGACCGCCGGACAGAATGAGCGCAGCAAGCGGGGCCAGAAACAGCAAAGGACGGGGCAAGGTCGGGGGCCTTTCGATCAGGGGCCGACCTTGCCTAGCCGATGCTTCCTTGTTGGGCCATGACCCGCGCGGTTTGCGGGCTCAGGGCTCGCAGGTCAGCGTGCCCGAGCCCATCGTATTGACCTTGCACTGCGCGCGGCCCTTCACCTTCACCGAGCCCGAGCCCATGATATCGGCCTTGACCTGCCCGTCGGAGGCGAAGCTCGCGTCACCCGATCCGGCGATTTCGACCTTGGCTTCCTCGGCGGTGAGGCCGGCAAGATTGGCCGAGCCAGACCCCGCCAGCGAGATCTTCAGCGATTTCACCTTGCCGCCGGCCTTGAGATTGCCCGATCCGATCACTTCGACCTTGAGCTCCTGCGCGTCGATAACCGGCACGTCGATATCGCCCGAACCGGCAATGCTGACGCTGGCGGTTTCGCCGTGCAGGGCATCGGCCTGCATCGTGCCCGATCCGGCCATGACCAGCCGCCTTGCCGCAGGCACCGTCACCTCGATCGTGGCGAGGTCGTTGGAGCCGCCCATCTTCCAGCCTTCGCGCCCGATCGCGAGCTTGCCATCCTTGAGCACGAAGCGCAGCCGGTCCTTGGCATCCTGCTTGCCCTCGACCGAGATCGCGAGCTTGTCGCCCTGGACGATGCGCACCGTATCGGGGCCGAGCAGGGTGATTTCCTCGGGCGCCTTGGCCGAAAGATCGAGCTGCGCCAGCGGCACGCCCTTCATGCCGTTCATCTCGACCGTCGCGCCATCACAGGCACTGAGCGAAAGGGCGACGGCGGCAACGGCAATTCCGCAGAGCGTGCGGGCGATATCCTTGATCATGGAGCACTCCTTGCACCTGGTGTATTATCACCATAACGCACCAAGCGGCCATACGCCAAGTCACTCGCCGATCCGGATCGGTTGTTCACCGGACGCAGCATGCATGAAAAAAGGGCCGCCGGAGCGATCCGGCGGCCCTGTTTCTCACCGCTTCCACCTCTCCCCAAAGAGGGAGGGGCGCGTCCGGCCTCAGGCCGTTTCGTAGTATTTCGGCGCGTGCTCGTTGAGGATCGCGAGGATCTTCTTGAGCGCGGCGGGTTCGTCTGTCTTTTCCATGGCGGCAAGCTCACGCGCGAGGCGCGAGGACGCAGCTTCGAAAATCTGACGTTCGGAGTAGCTCTGCTCCGGCTGGTCGTCGGCGCGGAACAGGTCCCGCGTGACTTCGGCGATCGAGACGAGATCACCCGAGTTGATCTTGGCTTCGTATTCCTGCGCACGGCGCGACCACATCGTGCGCTTGACCTTGGGCTTGCCCTTAAGGGTATCAAGCGCTTCACGCAGCGTCTTGTCCGAAGACAGCTTGCGCATGCCGATCGCTTCAACCTTGTTCACGGGCACGCGCAGGGTCATGCGTTCTTTCTCGAAGCGCAGCACATAAAGCTGCAGCTTCATTCCCGCGATTTCCTCGTTTTGCAGTTCCACCACACGGCCAACGCCGTGCTTGGGATAGACCACGTAATCCCCAACATCGAAGGCAAGTGCCTTGGTTGCCATTGCTTATCCTTTCGGCGCAGCAGAGACGATGGCAGAATGGGGCAGACACGCCCCCGGAAAGCATTCCGGGCCCTTTGGGGGAGAGGTCCGGCAAACGACCGTCTTTGACGCGGTCTACAAGCACTGCGATCCGTTTGCCGTTTGTCCTGCCTTAGCGTGTTGTTGGCGACCGGGAGGATCGTTCCGCCCAGCGCTTGCGGGCGTATATAGCAGCTCTGTCATAAAAATGCCAGAGGTAAGGGCGCGAATAGCGCCCAAAATGCCGATGTTTCGGGGGCGCTGGCTTGCGCGCCCCCCAGATGAACGGTCAGTCGCCCTCGCCGGGCTCGGCCGAGAAGTACTTTTCGAACTTGCCATCCTCGCCCTTGTGGTCGTCGGCGTCGGCAGGCGCGTCCTTCTTCGTGGTGATGTTGGGCCATTCGGCCGAGTACTTGGCATTGAGCTCAAGCCACTGCTCGAGGCCGCTTTCGGTATCGGGCAGGATCGCCTCGGCAGGGCACTCCGGCTCGCACACGCCGCAATCGATGCATTCGCTGGGGTTGATTACCAGCATATTGTCGCCCTCGTAGAAGCAATCCACCGGGCAGACCTCGACGCAATCCATGAACTTGCAGCGAATGCAGGCTTCGGTAACGACATAGGTCATGGCAGTGGCAGTCCCTCAGGGTTGATTTCCAGACCTGCTAGAGGTGGTGTGCCTGCCGCGTCAAGCACCTCATAACAACCCCTGGCTTCTTCGACAGGGCCGCGCCGCCGCGGCAGCTCCCCGACAGTGATGACTTTGACCCCGCTGCGCAGTGGCAGGACGAGCACATCACCGCAGCGCACCGCCGTGCTGGCGCGCTCGATGCGGCGGCCGTTGAGGCGGATGTGGCCCTCGGCGACCCAGTCCTGCGCGAGGCTGCGCGAACCCGCAAAGCGCAGAAACCAAAGGAGTTTGTCGATGCGCAGGGAGCTTTCGCCCGGCATCAGCGGATCAGCTCTGCCAGTGCAGCAAAAGCGCCGGTGGATGGCTGCAGAGGCGCGGCGGCAGCGCGTGCGGGGGCGGCGCGCGGCGGGCGCCAGTCCCACATCGGCGGCGCGGGCGGACCATGCGCGGCCTGATCGAGCGGGCGCGCCATATAGACTCGGAAGCCGGCCGCGCGCAGCAATGCGGCGTAGCCAGCGGTGGCAAGGCCCATCGAGCGCGCGAGTGCCGGATCAAGCGGATAGCGCTTGCCTGCCGCACCGATGCGGCAGCGGTGGGCAAGTTGGAGCAGCTTTTCGGCCATGTCGATGCGGATCGCCTGTCCGGCCGCGCGGCGATAACCGGCCGGCGGCGCCTTGGCCGTGACGACTGGCGGCAGATTGGCGGGCGGCAGGGCTGGTGCTTCGCCGCGCAGCGTGGCCAGCCGGCACCACAGCGCGAGCGGCCCGGCCTTCAGCACGCCGGGAACAAACAGATCGAGCGCGCCGGTGCGCACGCCAAGGCGGCGCAGTGCATCGCGCTGGCGGGGATCGAGCCGTTCCAGCGCAGCCTCCTCGCGGACGAGTACGCCGCCGCCTGCGACGAGACGCAGCAACAGGGCGCGCAGATCCGCGCCCGATTCCGGCGCGCGCGCCGCTTCGGCCAGACGCAGCAGCGGGCCAAGATCTGCGGCAATGGAGCGGGTCAGCCAGCCTTCCAGTGCGGCTATCAGCAGGGGCCGCTGGCGTGCCGACAGCAGCCCCAATGCCGCATCGAGCCGCAGGCGTGGCTTCAGCACGGACTTGCCCGGTTCCAGCCGCCCGACGACAAGGCCGTTCCAGGCGAGCGCGCCGTCTTCCAGCGTGAGGCCGCCCAGTTCCTTGGCTGCCGCCATCAGGGCATCGGCGCGAACAGAGAGCAGGCCGGGCAAATGGCGCTCGGCTGCGGCCAGCAGCAGCTTGCGGTCGGCCGCGCGCGCCAGCGGATCGACCACGAAGCGGAAGCCCTCGAGGTGGCCGATCGGTTCATCGTCGACCAGCACCGCGCCCGCCTCGCTGACCCGCACCGGCAGGAGCGAGGCATCGCCGCCGGCCTTGCGCATCAGCACGGTGGTGCGGCGATTGACGAAGCGTTCAGTGAGGCGCGCGTGGAGGGCATCGGAAAGCCGCGTTTCGACCGCACGAGCGCGCGCGGCCATTTCGTCACGCGCCAGCACCCAGTCGGGCCGCTGGGTGATATAGGCCCAGCTACGCACCGCGGCGATGCGGCCCTGCAGCGTATCGATATCGCCGGACGGGTTGTCCTGTTGCGCGATGGCCTGCGCGACATAGTCGGCACCGAGATAGCCATGTTGCAAGTCCTGCCACAGGCGGGCGACGAAGCGGGAGTGGGTCTCAGCGCCCTGCTGGCGGAAATCGGGGAGCGAGCAGACCTGCCAGAAGCGCTGAACCGAGCCGCGACCTCGCACCGTTCCCCCGACCCCGGGCTCGTCGGCGAGGCGTTTCAGAACGGCAAGATCGATCGCCGGCGGGGCAGAGGAAAGTTCGGGCTGCGGCGGCGGGCTTTCGAGGTCCTCGATGAGCATGGCCAAACTGTCGGAGCGGGGCTCGGCCTCGCGCCAGAACAGGCGGGTCAGCGGGGGGAAGCGGTGCTCCTCGATCGCATAGACTTCCTCGTCGGCGAACTCGGGATCGTGCCCGCCCATGCCTGCAAGCGTGCCAAAAGTGCCGTCCTTGTGGTGCCGTCCGGCGCGGCCGGCGATCTGGGCCATCTCGGCCGTGGTCAGCCGGCGCTGGCGGTGGCCGTCGTATTTGGAGAGGCCGGCAAACGCGACGTGGCTGACATCGAGATTGAGGCCCATGCCGATCGCATCGGTTGCGACGAGATAATCGACCTCGCCCGCCTGGTACATCGCGACCTGCGCGTTGCGCGTCTGCGGGCTCAATGCGCCCATCACGACCGCCGCGCCGCCGCGGAACCGGCGCAGCATCTCGGCCATGGCGTAGACCTGCTCGGCGGAAAAGGCGACGATCGCGCTGCGGGGCGGGATGCGGCTGAGCTTCTTCGCGCCGACATGGCTCAGCGTGGAAAAGCGCGGGCGGGTGACGACCTCGACGCCGGGGACGAGCGCGCGGACCATCGGCTCGAGCGTCTGCGAGCCGAGCAGCATGGTTTCCTCGCGGCCCCTGGTGTGAAGCAGGCGGTCGGTAAAGACATGGCCGCGTTCGGGATCGGCGGCTAGCTGCGCCTCATCGAGCGCGACGAAAGCGAAATCGGGCCTGCCGCCTGTTCCAGTTTTGGGCATGGCTTCGACCGTGCAGAGGTGCCAGCGCGCGTTAGGCGGTTCGATCCGCTCCTCGCCGGTGATCAGCGCGACGTTGGCTTCGCCCTTGATCTTGCAGACGCGGTCATAGACCTCACGCGCCAAAAGGCGCAGCGGGAAGCCGATCGCGCCCGAGGAATGGGCGCAGAGGCGTTCGATGGCGAGGTGGGTCTTGCCGGTGTTGGTTGGGCCGAGCACGGCCTTGACCGTCCGATCCTGTCGGTCACCGCGCGCATGTGCAGGCAGGTGGCTGGCCATGACCGGGACTGTGGCGCTGCGGTACGCGCAGCGCAAGCGGCCTTTGGGGTTTATCCAGAGAGCTTGGCTGAAACTGGCCCTGCCCCCACCCCTCCCGCAAGCGGGAGGGGTGATGGAAGTTTAGCCGTCGTAGTCAGCGCCGAGCGAGGTGTTGCGGACGGGCGCGGCGGCCGTGATGCGCAGCGCTTCGGCCGACTGCGAGAGCGAGCCGATTTCGTCGACCTGGTCGTCGTCGTCCGGCAGCACGCGCTGGAGCGACTGGATCAGGTTTTCCTTGAGCACGGTCGGACGCACGGTGGCGTCGGCGATCTCGCGCAGTGCGACGACCGGGTTCTTGTCGCGATCACGATCGACGGTGAGTTCCGCGCCGCCCGAGATGGCGCGTGCGCGCTCGGCAGCGAGCAGCACGAGATCGAAGCGGTTGGGGATCTTGTCGACACAATCTTCGACAGTAACGCGCGCCATGCGGTGCACTCCGGGATACAGAAATGGATGAAAGAGCGGCGAGCTAGGGCGCGCCCGCCCGAAAGTCAAGAAAATGCGGGTTCAGCGAATCATTCGTCGCCGTAATCATAGGCCATGTGATCGGGCGCGAGGTCACTGAAGCGGGTGATCCGGGCCTCGAACTTGAGGCGGACCTTGCCGGTCGAGCCGTGGCGCTGCTTGGCGACGATCAGCTCGGCCAGGCCGAACACACGCTCCATTTCGGCCTGCCAGGCGGCGTGGGCTTCCTGCACTTTGGCGTCATCGGTCCCTTGCGGAACCTTGGGCTCGCGCGAGGCGACGTAGTAATCCTCACGGAACACGAACCAGACCATGTCCGCGTCCTGCTCGATCGAACCCGATTCGCGCAGGTCCGAGAGCATCGGGCGCTTGTCGTCGCGCTGCTCGACCGCGCGGCTGAGCTGGGAGAGCGCGATCACCGGCACGCCGAGTTCCTTGGCCAGCGTCTTGAGGCCGCGGCTGATTTCCGAGATTTCGTTGACGCGGTTGTCGTTGGCGCGGCCCGAGCCCTGCAGCAGCTGGAGGTAGTCAACCACGATGAGGCCAATATCATGGCGGCGCTTGAGGCGGCGGGCGCGGGTGCGCAGCGCGCCGATGGTGAGCGCGGGCGTGTCGTCGATAAAGAGCGGCAGTTCAGCCAGGCGCTGGCTGGCAAAGGAGAGTTGCTGGAAATCCTCGCGGCTGATGCGGCCCATGCGCAGCGCTTCGGAACTGATGCCCGATTGCTCGGCCAGGATACGCGTGGCGAGCTGGTCCGCGCTCATTTCGAGGCTGAAGAAGGCGACACTTGCACCGACGCGCTTGTTCGCTGGGGTCCCCGACTGTTCCTCTTCCATCCACCGCGCCGCGCAGTTGTAGGCGATGTTGGTGACCAGCGAGGTCTTGCCCATGCCGGGACGTCCGGCGAGGATGATGAGGTCGCTATCGTGCAACCCGCCGATCTTCTCGTTGACCGAGGTCAGCCCGGTGGTCTTGCCCGAGATATGGCCGCCCGAAAGCAGCGCCTTCTCGATCATTTCGAGCGAGGCGCGCGTGGCGATGCCGAAGCTCTGCGCCTCGTTCCCGGACTGCGCGCCTTCGGCCACGGCATAGAGCGCGGCTTCGGCATGCTCGATCTGCTTCAGCGGCGCGACCGTCTCGCTTGTGTCCATCGCACCCGAAACGAGGTTGCGCCCGACCATGATGAGCTCGCGCAGCAGGGCGAGATCGTAGATCTGTTCGGCCAGCTCCTTGGGGGCCAGCAGGCCCTGCCCGTCAGCGGTCAGCCGCGCGAGATAGGCGGTGCCGCCGAGTTCCTTGAGGCCTTCGTCCGCTTCGAAATAAGGCTTGAGCGTGACCGGCGTGACAACGGCCTTGCGGTCGATCAGCGCCTGGATGCGCTCGTAGACCCGGCCGTGGACTGGCGCGAAGAAGTGCTCCGCGCGGAGCGGAGTGGGCAGCTCTTCCAGAATCCGGTTGTCGATCAGCACCGCGCCAAGGAACGCGGCTTCTGCCTCCACGTTGGCGGGAAGCGAAGCGGCGGGGGAACCGGATGGATCGGGCTCGCGCAAGGGGATCGGCTGGACAACGGACATCCCCTCTTGTGAAGGAGCGGGGCCCGGGCGGCAAGCGGCGGGCGGCAGACAGGGGCTGTGGATAGCAAGAACAAGTATGAAACCCCGGGAGGCCATCGGCTCTCTGACGCCCGAAATTTTTTCTCAGGCTTGCACTCTACGTTCCGCAGTCTCCCAACTTTCCCAAGCCAATGGAGTGCAGCGGCCACTGGCCCCTGCGTTCTTGCTACCGTGCTTGTGTCGTCGCCCCGCACCAGCGCGTCTCGAAATGCGCTCGGCGCATGCAAATGGCTTGCCCGCGCCGAAACCGTCTGCAAGACACTGGCCGCCATGGCCGACCCGCGCATTTCGCATATCGAGCTCGACGAAGCGACGATCGTGTGGCGCAATGCCGATATCGAGCAGGAACGCCGCATCGCGATCTTCGACCTGATCGAGGAAAACACCTTCCGTCCGGTGCGCGCGGCGACGGCGGGCTATGAAGGTCCGTATCGTTTGCGGCTTTCGGTGGACGACGGGCGGCTGGCGCTGGCGATCGCGGCGCAGGATGGCAGCCCGCTCGAGACGATCGTGCTCGGGCTCGGGCGCTTCCGCCGCCCGATCCGCGATTACTTCGCGATCTGCGATTCGTATTACCAGGCGATCCGCAGAGCAACCGCGCAGGAGATCGAGACCATCGACATGGCCCGGCGCGGGGTCCACAACGAGGCGGCCGAAATGCTGCTCGAACGGCTGGAGGGCAAGATCGAGACCGATTTTGCCACCGCGCGGCGGCTTTTCACCCTGATCTGCGTTCTGCATATCAGGGGGTGATTGGTCCTCAAAATCAGACGCGACGAGGCAACCCAGCGTGAACACCCCCAGAAAGCCAGCGCGCCGGCGCGTGTGGATCCTGCTGGCCGTGTTGCTGCTGGCAGGCCTCGCTGCGGCTGTCTGGTGGGGTGCAAGACATTGGGAGCCCGACCGCGCGCGCTTCCCGGTCCAAGGCGCCTGGTTTGACGCGCATGACGGCGCGGTGAACTGGCCGCTGATCAAGGGGCACGGGGCCGATTTCGTCTACCTTACCGCAAGCGAAGGCGCAGGCCGGCGCGACGAGACCTTCACCGCCGGGCTGGACGCCGCGCGCAAGGCCGGGCTGCTGGTGGGCGCGGTCCATGTCTATGACTTGTGCGCCCCGGCGGATGCGCAGGCGGGCAGTTTCGTGACCGTGGTGCCGCGCGATGCAGCTCTGCTTCCGCCTGCGGTGGCGCTCGATCTCGATTCGCGGTCCTGCCCGCAGCCGCCCGGTGAGGCGGCGATGCAGAGCGAGCTGACGACGTTCCTCAACCAGATCGAGAAGCACACCGAGCGTCCGGCGATTCTGATGATCTCGCGCTCGTTCGAGGCGCGCTACCATCTGGCCGCGCAGGTCGACCGCAATCTCTGGGTGATGGAAGACTTCCTCGAACCCACATATGCAGGGCGGTCATGGGTGATGTGGACCGCGACGTCGCGGCTGCGCATAGCCGGTGTGGCGGGCCCGGTGCGGTGGGTGGCGGTGCATCGATGAGCGCGACGATCCCCGATCTTGTCGCAACGGCGACGGCAGCGGCGCGGGATGCC
>CAILIO010000093.1 GCA_903834285.1 uncultured Sphingomonadales bacterium
GAGCGCAAAGTGATATACGCAATCAATATCCCCTGTCCCAAGCGCCAGAGACGCAATTCTCGTTGGCAAGGGCTCGCCGGTTATGACTGCGACGTGAGGAAGTCGGCCTTTGCGGTTCCGCACAAGGTTTAGGCCTTCAGAGCGAGCATTCTGCGCGCGATCACTCCTCAGCGTCCACTTGCAGCTTACCGACGCATGCAAAATGGCTTGCTGCTGATTACTGACGCGAATGCTTGTAAGCCGTGCGGACGAATCATCGACGAGTGTCTCGCCACTATTCAGTATCTCGTCAGGCTCAGGCATACGAAAAACGACGACATCGGGTTTGATTAGATAGTCTCTGCCAATGGCAGTTGCCAGCACACGATCGCGCCGCGCCATAGCGGCCAGTTCACTTAAATGCGCGTACTGCTCGAACCGCGCGATGCTACCACCTTTTTCAACAAAAAATCTGCCGGGCCTCAAGTGCGAAAGCTTTGAAAATGTCTCACGAACGAATGCTGCGCAAATTCCTTCAAAATCCGCGCCCGCTGTTTGGCCCGGGAGCTTTTCTGACGTAATCGCTGGGCCTAGTTGGTCTAGAATGCTGTTCGCGATTGCTACGCTAACATTGCTGTCCGCATCTGCGTTGCTAGGGTGGCCCTTTTTGTTCCGAGTAAGAATCCCCGAAAGCAGGCTCGCATGAAATTCGCGGCGTGCCTTAGTGATGAAACTGTCAGACATCATCCAACCGCTCGAACAGGAAAGTGCTGCTGAACGGCCAGTGCGATTCTGATATTGCGCGCTACTGCCGCTGCGACAGGCGGTGGAAATGCATTGCCGACTTGACGATAGGCCGTCGTCTTTCGCCCATAGAACTGCCAGTGATCTGGGAAACCTTGCAACCGTGCAACCATTCGCACGGTCAATCTGGGCATCCCGCAAAAGTCCTGTTCAGGTGCGGCTTCCGCAAGCGTGCGGCCTTCAACGCCGAGCGATGCCCACGCCTGCCTTGCTCTTGTAGGACCAAGGTCTGGTCCGCCATGCTTCTTCGAACCCCCTACGATGGTCGGTGCAATATCATTTGCACTCGCAGCCCACCGAGCAGCTCCCATCCAGCCATTTTCAGCCATCAAGTCACCCAGCGTTTCGCCAACGGTCGGTGGATTGTGCGGAAGCACATCAGGCCAATCGAACGCGTCGACGAAATCGCGCTTCAACGCAACAATAACTACCCGTGGTCGCAACTGGGGGACACCATAGTCCGAAGCGTTCAGTAGCCGCCAATCTGCATGGTATCCGAGCTTGTGCAATTGTTGCTTTAGTTCCCGCCGATAGTCCTCAAAAACCGCCGAAAGAAACCCACGCACATTCTCAATCATGATCGCTTTGGGGCGAATTTCATCAATCAGCCGCAAAGCCGCCGGGAAGAGATTGCGGTCATCTAGAACGCCCAATTGCTTGCCAGCAACTGAAAATGGAGGGCAAGGCAAGCCCGCCGCAAAAAGTTCAACGCCTTTGAACGGTGTGCCATCGAATTCGTTCATATCCGCAGTGCGGACATCCCACATGGGCCTGTTCAACCGGAGAGTCTTTGCGAAGTCCGGCTCAATCTCAATTAGCGACTCATGCCTGAACCCTGCTTGCTCCAAACCAAGCGCTTGACCGCCCGCGCCTGCGCAGAATTCGATTGAATGCATGCCGATCTCCATTGAGCGCAGATCGGTATGTTCTCACCTTGTTCCAGTCAAGCGTTCCAGCAAGAGTTGTCACCAAATTTGCTCCGGAACCGCTCATTGGGATGCCGGCAACTCCAACCGTAAGCTCGCGATTCAATTCATCAGCAAAATGCTCATGCGCCGGTTGCGCGGATCGGTCGGATTGTCCGCAATCAGCGGTTCCTGATCGGCGACGCCTTCGATGCGGCGGAAGCGCGCTTCGGCGACGCCGCTTTTCATGAGGGCCTGGCGCGTGGTTTCAGCGCGACCGGCGCTGAGGGACCAGTTGTTGGCGGGGTCTCCCGGGCGCCATTGCAGCGCGTCGGTGTGGCCACGCACGGTCAGGCCGCCGGCTTCGGGGCCGATGGCCTGGCCGATGGCGCGGACCAGTTCGGCGGCTTCGGGGGTGAGGATCGTGGTGCCGAGGCGGAACATCGAGAACTTGGCATCGTCCATCAGATCGAGGCGGATGCCCTCGGGCGTCTGGGTGACGTGAACCTGATGCGCGAGCTTGCGCAAGGTTGCGCTCGCGGCGAGCTTCTGCTGGAGCCGCTGCTGGAGGCTGGCGGTGCGTTTGGCTTTGGTGCCGCCGTCCTTCGGCCCGCCGGTGGCATCGCGCGGGATGGTGAGCGTCTTGGTGCCGGTCTGCCCGGCGCGGAACTGGTAGCTGTCGGTATCGGTGAGCGAAGAGCCGCCGAGCAGGCCATAGGAGCCGGCGCTGCCTTCCTTCATCTTGACCAGCGTGGGGGTGAAATAGTCGGCAATGCCCTTGCGCTGCTTTTCGGTGGTGGCGCCGAGCAGCCACATGAGCAGGAAGAAGGCCATCATCGCGGTCACGAAGTCCGCATAGGCGACCTTCCACGCGCCGCCGTGGTGGCCGGCGGCGACGACGGTGACTTTCTTGACGATGATCGGGCGGACGGGTTCGTTCTTGCCCTTGGGCGCTTTTGCCATGGGCTACCTTCCGCGCAGCGCGTCGAGCAGTTCGGAAAGGCCGGGGCGGAACGCATGGCCGAGCCCGGAACGCGCGCTTTCGACGACGAGGGGCTGGGGCCAGCCGTGGAGGCTGGCGACGATCACCTGCTTGACCGCCTGGAAGATCATCTCGTCCTGATCGAGCACTTGCTTGAGCCTGCCCGCGAGCGGGGCGACGATGCCATAGGCGAGCAGCACGCCCATGAACGTGCCGACGAGCGCCGAGCCGATCATCGCACCGAGGATCGCGGGCGGCTTGTCGATCGAGCCCATGGTCTTCACCACGCCGAGCACCGCCGCGACGATGCCGAGCGCGGGGAGCGCGTCGGCGAGGTTCTGCAGCGCGTGCTGCGGCTCGCTCATTTCGTGGAAGTGCGTCTTCATCGCATGGTCCATCACATCCTCGACCGCGTGGACCTCGAGCGTGCCCGAGGACACGACGATGAGCGTGAGCGTATCGCAGACCAGCGCGACGAGCGGCTTGTTGCCGAGGATCTTGGGAAACTCAGCGAAGATCGGTGAATTGGCAGGATCGGTGACATGGCTTTCGAGCGCGACCGGGCCGTCGCTCCTGAGGATTTTCATCAGCCGCGTGCACAGCACGATGGCATCGACGTGATCCTGCTTGCTGTGCTTCGGCCCCTTGAAGACCTTGCCGAGCCCGCCGCCCAGCGCCTTGATTTCATGAAGCGAATTGCCGGTGACGACCGCGCCCAGCGCCGCGCCGCCGATGATCAGCATTTCGTGCGGGATGGCCTCCATGACCGGGCCGAGCGCACCGCCGGTGATGGCGAAGCCCCCGAACACCATGACAAGAAGAATGACGATACCGATGGCAGCATACATGGTGGTTTACGGTCCTGAAGGCGCGGGCGGGCGGGATCAGCGCAGGAAATCGAACAGCGAGAGATTGGCGAGCTTGGAAAAGCTCGACTGGCTCGCTTCGAGCACGGTGGAGAGCTGCTGCAGGCGGGCGAGCGCGGAACCGAGTTCGGGTGCGCCGATATCCTGCTGCTGCGCGCTGCGGGCCTCGCTCATCGCCTGCTGGCGCTCGGTTGAACGGTCGATCCAGCTGAGTCGCGAGCCGACCACGGTCTGCGCGGTGGTGATCGCATCGAGGCCGTTGGCGAGCGAGCCCAACGCGGTCTGCGCGGTGGCGGCGGTGCTGGCCGCGCCGCTGGACAGCGCATCGGAGAGCGACTTGATCACCGTCATCAGATCGGTCGGGTTGCCCGCCGCGTCCTTGAAGGAGAGGAATTCGGGGCCGGTGAGGCTGCGGCTGACCGTCTGGCCGTCACCCAGCGAAAGCTGCCCGGCGCTGCCGCTGCCGATATATTGGGCCTGCCCGGTGGCGGCGTCGAGCTGGTAGGCATCGCCTGCGCTGTCGCCGCCGAACAGGGCATGGCCGGCGCTGTCGCGCGTGTTGGCAAGGCCGACGAGCCCCTGGTGGATCTGCGCGAGTTCCGAGGCGATGCTGGCGCGCTGCGCGGCAGGGAGCAGCGTGGAGGCGGCCTGCGTCGCGAGTTCCTGCGCGCGGGTGACGTACGTCGCAAACTGGTTGAGCGCGGTATCGGTGAGATTGAGGTCGGTAGTCGCGCGATTGGTCGCGGCGGTATCGATCGTGCCGATCGAATCGGCGCGAGCAAGCGCGCGCAGCTGCGAGGCCGCGAGCGGATCGTCCGACGAGCGGGTGATCTTGGTGTTCGAGCTGATCTGGTTCTGCAACTCCTCCGCCTGCCCGCGCAGCGCCGAAAGGCTTTGCGTGGAGCGTTCGTAGAAAGCGGAGGTGCTGGTGGCGAAGATGCTCATGGGGTGCCTACCGGATCTGGAGCAACGAATCGAAGATCGAAGCGGCTACCTGCATGACCCGGCCCGAGGCCTGGAACGCCTGCTGGTAGCGGACGAGATTGACGCCTTCGGTGTCGAGATCGACCCCGGTCTGGGCGGAGAGCGCGGTCTTGGCGGCGTCCGAAATCGTGGTGAGCGCATCGCGCGTGACCGTGCGGCCCGAGACGGTGGCCGAGATATCGAAGAGGATCGCGTCCATCTTGCCAGCAGGATCGGTGGCGGCGAGCGTGGTGCGCATGGCATCGAGGTTTCCGGCATCGCGGCTGTTTTTCGGCGCGCCGGTGGGGGCGGTGGCGATTTTGGCGGGATCGCTGGTGGAAAGCGCGATGGCTGCGGCGGTGGTGCCGGTGAGCAGGTCCGCGCCGGGGTTGCCGTCGCGGTCGGTGCCGAGGCCATTAGCGCCATTGACCTTCGTCACAATGGTATCGGCGAGAGTGTCGAGGTCGGTGCGCAGCTGGGCGAGCTTGCCGAGCGCGAGCTGGTCACCAGCGAGCGAGCCGCCCGCGAGCGTGAGCGCGTTGCCGCCGAGCGTGTAGGCCACGGAGCCATTGGCGGCGGTCGTCATGGCCAGCGGGGTGGTGGTGCCGCCGCTAACCAGCGGGGTGGCGGGCGTCACGCTGCCGAGCGCGACGGTGACGCTACCATCCTGCGCGAGGGTCGTCGTCACATCCCCATACTGGCTGAGATCGGCGAGGAGCTTGTCGCGCTGATCGAGCAGCGCAGTCTGGTCGGAGCTCGCGTCCGCCGCGCGGGAGAGCCGCAGGTTGGTGCGGGCCAGTTCGCCGGCGATGCGGTTGACCTGGGTGACGCCGTCCGAAGCATCGAACTGGAGGCCTTGGCCCACCGCGTCCATTTCCTTGGAGGCGATCTGGAAGGTAGCGCCCATCGTGCGCGCGGCCTCGATCACCGAGGAGCGCAGCGAGGTATCGACGGGGTCTTCCTTCAGCTTCTGCAGCGCTGAATCGAAGCCGGTGATCGCGGTGTAGACGCCCGACTGCTCGAGCGCGGATTCGATATTGCCGAGGCCGGTGACCTCGGCATTGGCGCGGGCGGTGTCGGCGCCGGTGCGGCGCACTTCGCTCTGGCGGAAGGCATCGGCGTTGCGCACGATCCTGTCCACACGTACGCCTGACAGCGAGACGTCGCGCACGTTCTGGTTGTAACCGGTGGAGGCGACTTCGCTGAGGCCAATCGAGCGGCGGACATAGCCGTCGGTCGCCGCGTTGGAGATGTTCTGCGCGGTGACATCAAGCCCGATGCGCGCGGCCTTGGCGCCCGAGAGGCCGATGGAGAGGAGGTCGGAGGCCATCTGGCTTAATCCTTTCCGGCCGGCGCGGCGGGGCTTGCCGACGGCAGCAGGCGCGCGAACTGCGCTTCGAGCTGCTTGGCGAGGCCGAAGGCGCCGGTCTGGGCGGCGATGTCGGCAAAGCGTTCGTCGCGCATCGAGGCGAAGGTCTCCTGGGCCTGGCCGGCGAACAGGTCGTCCTCGCCGGCGAGGCTGGTGGAGCGCGCGGCAGCGAGCATCTGGCGCACGAAGATCGCCTCGAAGCCTTGCGCCGCCTTCTTGAGCGCGGCGCCATCGGTCTCGGCGGGGGCGCTGACGGCGGTCGTGGACGCGGGCGCGAGCGGGCTCATATCACTTCCATCTCGGCGCGCAGCGCGCCCGCTTGCTTGAGCGCCTCGAGAATGGCGACAAGATCGGACGGGGTGACGCCGAGCTTGTTGAGCGCATCGACGAGGCTGGAGAGCGAAGCGCCGGGCTTGAACAGCGCGACATGGGCCTGGCCTTCATCGACGTTGATCTGGCTCGCCGGGGTGACAGCAGTCTGGCCGCGGCTGAGGGGTCCGGGCTGCGAGACCTGGCTCTTCTCGTCGATCTTCACGACGAGCTTGCCGTGGCTGATCGCGGCGGGGGAAAGGCGCACTGCCGAGTTGATCACGACAGTTCCGGTGCGGCTGTTGACGATGACCTTGGCGGCGGTTTCGGCCGGGGTCACCTCGATCATCTCGATCGAGGCCATCATTGTCGCGCGCGTATCGGTCGAGGCTGGCAGGCGGATGGCGAGGGTGATGCCGTCCTCCACCGTCGCGGCGCCGGGGAAGCGCGCGTTGACCGCATCGCGCACGCGGCTGGCGGTGAGGAAATCGGCGTTGAAGAGGTTCCAGCGCAGCACTTCGCCGCTGTCGAAGCCGGTGGCGACCGCGCGCTCGACGCTGGCGCCTTCGGCGATACGGCCGACGGTGGGGACGTTGACGGTGAGCTGGCTGCCATCCTTGGCGGTGACGCCGAGGCCGCCGACCGCCAGGTTGCCTTGCGCCATCGCGTAAATCTGGCCGTCAGCGCCATAGAGCGGGGCAAGGATCAGCGCGCCGCCGCGCAAGGACTTGGCCTTGCCGATGGTCGACACGGTGACGTCGATGCGCTGGCCGGGCTTGGCGAAGGCAGGGAGATCGGCGGTGATGAGCACGGCGGCGGCGTTCTTGAGCCCGGGCGAGACGCCCTGCGGCAGCTGCACGCCGAGCCGGCCCGAAACGCCGCGCATCGCCTGCGTGATATAGTCGAGGTTGTCGTCACCTGTGCCGGGCAGACCGACGACCACGCCGTAGCCAGTGAGCTGGTTGGTGCGCACGCCTTGGAACGCCCCGAGATCGCGCACGCGGTCAGCGTGCGCAGGGGCGGAGGCGAGCACGAGTGCCGCGAGGAGGGCCATAAGGCCGCGAAGGAGTGGGGTGCGGGCCATGGTCAGAACGGGGTGATCACGCTGAAGAACTTCGACAGCCAGCCTTCGCGGCTGGCGCGGCCGATCGAGCCGTTTCCGGTGTAGGTCACGCGCGCGTCGGCGACCTGGGTGGAGCGCACGCGGTTGTCCGCATCGATATCGCCAAGGCGCACGATGCCGGAAACTTGCACCCATTCCTGGCCCTGGCTCAGCAGCAAGCGCTTTTCCCCTACAACGAGCGCCGTGCCATTGGGGCGGACTTCGGCGATGGTGACGGATACCTCGCCGCCGAGCGTGCTCGTCTGCGTGGCATTCCCCTGTCCGTTGAACGACGAACCGCCCGAAGCTTTAAGGGCATTGGGATCGAGGAAGGACAGCGGCCCCGCGCTGGGGGGCACGATGTTGAAGCTGCCTGCCTTCTGCGTTTTCGATGCAGCGGTCTTCGAAGAGTTGATCTGTTCGGTGAGGATGATCGTCAGCGGATCACCCACGGCATGGGCGCGGCGGCCTTCGACAAGGCCGGTGTAGCCAGCGGAAACATTGAAGATCGCGCCGTCTGCCGGGCGCGGCGCCGCGGCAGACGGCAGCGCGGGGGCGTAGCCTTCGGCCGGGCGCGTCGGGCGGCCGTGCGCCTTGCCGGCGGGCGCGATCGCCGCGAGCACCACGGCGGGCGGCACCAGCAGGCAGGCGAGCAGGCGCAGGCCGAGCGGCGTGCCGTGGGCAGAGGCGCTAAAGGCGGCTTCGAAGGGGGAATCCATCATGGGGCGGGCTTCCGTCAGAGGGTCTGGTTGGCGTTCTTGAGCATTTCATCGACCGCCGAGACCATCTTGGAATTGACCTCGTAGGCGCGCTGGGTCTCGATCATGTCGACCAGTTCCTCGACGACATTGACGTTCGAGCTTTCGAGGAAGCCCTGCCGGATGCGTCCGCGGCCGGTTTCACCCGCAACGCCGATCTGCGCGGCGCCGCTGGCGGCGGTTTCGGTGAGGAAGTTGTCGCCGCCCGCCGCGAGTCCTGCCGGATTGGCGAAGCTGGCGAGCGTGATCTGGCCAAGCTGCGAAGGCTCCGCCGTGCCGGGGAGCGTGGCCGAGACAGTGCCATCGGGCGCGATGGTGATCGAGGTGGCGCCTTCGGGGATCGTGACCGGCGGCTGCACGACATAGCCCTGCGCGGTGACGAGCTGGCCTTCTGCAGAGCGACTGAAATTGCCCGCGCGGGTATAGCCAAGCTGGCCGCCGGGGAGCGTGACCTGGAAATAGCCTTCGCCATCGAGCGCGAGATCGAGCGCGTTGCCGGTGGTCTGCATCGCCCCTTGCGTGGCGATCCGCGTGGTCGACTGGATGCTAACGCCTGTGCCGAGGTTGAGCCCGGTGGCATACGTCGTCTCCCCCGAGGACTGCTGCCCGGCGGTGCGTGCATCCTGATAGGCCATGGTCGCAAAATTGGCGCGGTCGCGCTTGAAGGCGGTGGTGCCGACGTTGGCGAGATTGTTGGCGATCACGCGCATCCGCGTGTCCTGGGCTTCGAGGCCGGTGCGGGCGACGTGAAGGGCGGAGGAGGGCATGGGTTTGGAGTCCTTGCGGTTTGGGGGCTATCAGGTGAGGCGCATGAGGCCGGCGCCGCCTTCATCAAGCTCCTTCGCGGTGGAAATGAGCTTGGTCCGCATGTCGAACAGGCGCTGCGCCTCGACCATTTCGACGAGCACGCGGGTGGGCTCGACGTTGGATTGTTCGAGGCTGCGGGGCTGGAGCTTTGCATCCTCGTCCGCCGGGAGCGCGCCGCCGCCAGGGACGCGGAAGAGGCCGTCGAGCCCCTTCTCGATGCGCGAGCCGGCGGTGCTGACAAGCTTGAGGCGGCCGACTTCCTGCGGCGGCTGGTCCGGGTTTTCGGGCGAAGCAGCAAGAACGCGGCCATCGGGGGCGATGGTGATCCTTGCGCCGGGAGGCACAGTGACCGGGCCGGCATCGCCGACGACCGGGCGGCCATCGCCATTGGTGAGCACGCCGCTCGCATCGACCGCCAGATCGCCGCGCCGGGAATAGGCTTCCTCGCCGTCCATGCCCTGCACGGCAAGCATGGTGCTTCCGGTGAGCGCAACATCGAGCGGATTGCCCGTCTCGATCACCGCGCCCTGCTTCATGCTGGCGCCGCGCACTTCGCCGCGGGTCATCGCGCGCGCCTCGATGCTGGGGCCCTTGAGCGTCATCGGATCTGCGTTCAGCATCTCGGCGCGAAAGCCGATGGTCTGCGCGTTGGCCATGTTGCTGGCGATCACCTGCTGGGTCATCATCGAGCCGGTGAGGCCGGAGTAGGCGGTGTAGATCAGGCGGTCCATGGCGGGGTTTCAGCCTTAGCTGCGCAAGTTGATGATGGTCTGCGAGATCTGCGTGGCGGTATCGATCGCCTTGGCGTTGGCCTGGAAATTGCGCTGCGCAGTGATCAGGCCGACCATTTCTTCCGAGAGATCGACATTCGAGCGCTCGAGCGCGCCCGAGAGAATGCCGCCGTAGAAGCCCGAATCCGGCTGGCCATAGGTCGCGGTGCCGGAAAGGCCCGTGGCGCTCCAGTTGGACGAGCCTTCCTGCCGCAGCCCGCCCGGCGCGAGGAACGTGGCGAGCGCGACCATGCCAACGGCGGTGTTGGTGCCATCGGCGTAGGAAGCGGTGATTACACCGTTCTTGCCGACCGCGACCCCGGCAAACTGCGCGCCGCCCGCATTGGTAGCCGGGATCTGCACAGATTGCGGCGTGGCGCTGGTGACTGCGCCTGTCGTGTCGGTCGGGAAGACCTGCAGGCGGTTGCCGCCGCGCAGGAGATAGCCGCTGTCGTCGATTTCGAAGGCGCCGTTGCGGGTATAGAGCGTATCGCCGGTGATCGCCGACTTCGTGGTGAAGAAGCCGTCGCCGTTGACGACGAGATCGAGCGCGTTGCCGGTCTGCTCGATCGCGCCCTGCTTGAAGTTCTGGTTGATCGCCTCGACCGTGGCGCCGATGCCGAGCAGGAGCTTGGGATTGGTGAAGGCGCTGCCTGCGACGATATCGGCGAAGGCGACAGTGCTCTTTTTGAACCCGTTGGTTTCGGCATTGGCGATGTTGTTGCTGATCACGCCGAGATCGGTCTGGGCGTTCTTGAGGCCGTTGAGCGAGGTGTAGAACGACATTTACGGGGTCCTTTCGGGGAGCGAGATCAGATTTTCAGGCCGGTGAGCTTGTCGAGCTTGCCTTCGATCGATTTCAGCGTGTCCGACGTGCTGTTCGCCGCCGAAAGGCTGGAGAACTGCGCGAGCTGGGCGACCATCTGGCTGTTGTCGACCGGCGAGGTCGGGTCCTGGTTCTGCAACTGCGCGGTGAGCAGCTTGATGAAATCATTGGCGCCCAAAGAGCCCCAAGAGTTCTTGGACGTAGTGGTCGCAGCCTTGGCGGCAGACGAAGCGGCGCTGGCCGCGGCATAGGGATTGATGGCAGTCATCACTTCATCCTCATCGTTTCGAGCATCAGTTGCTTGGCGGTCTGCATCGCCTCGACCACGTTCTGGTACTGGCGGGCGCTTTCCATCATCTCGACCAGCTCGGCGTTTTCATCGACCGGGGCGGCCCAGACGTCGCCATTGGCATCGGCGAGCGGGTGATCGGGATCGTGGGTGCGTACGGGTGCGGCATCGCTGCGGTAGACGCCGGTGACGCGGACCGTGGCGAGGCCGCTGCTGCGGTCGAGCTCTTCCGCGAAGACCGGGCGCAAGGGGCGGTAGGCGGCGTCCTTGCTGGCCGCGACATTCCCGGCGTTGGCGAGGTTGGAGGCCGAGGCGTTCATGCGCACGAGCTGCGCCGACATGGCGCGGGCGGTGACGTCGAACAGCGAGAGGGGTTGGCCGTTGCCCGCCATTGTCATTCGCCCTTGATCGCGCGGGTGAGCGTTTCGACCCGGCCGCGGATGAACGAGAGCGTGGCGGAATAGCCCACCGCGTTTTCGGCAAAGGCGGTTTGCTCGGTCGCCATCTCGACGGTGTTGCCATCGAGGCTGGGCATGACCGGCATGCGGTAGCGCGTGGCGGCTGACATCGCCTCCTCTTCGCTGGCGCCGCCGGTGCGCGCCTTCAAGGCGGCGGCGAAATCGATGTCCTTCGCCTTGTAGCCGGGAGTGCCCGCGTTCGCGAGGTTGGACGCGATGAGGCCCATGCGCTGCGAGCGCAATTCCAGCGCCGCGCCGTGGATGCCGAAAAGAGTGTCGCTCATGGGTTGTGGCCTTGAAGACGGTTTTTCCTGTCCTGTGATCAGCAAGGGGCGTGCCAGATGCGCAAATACGGGCGGTTCGGGCGCGCGGCCCGCGCCGCACCGGCAAGCGCCTGCCGGGTGGCGGCAAAGGAATTCCGCACCTCGATGCATTTCGCCCCTGAAGCGGACGCGCGCTCTGCCGTTCTTGGGGAACGAAGAAGCGAGGCACAGCAGCAATGGACTTGGCGCATATGCTCGACCCCGTGGCGGCGGGCATTGTTATCGGCGGAACGCTGGGCGCGACCGCGCTGCGGAGCGGGTTGGCGGATTGCCTTGCCGCGTTGGCGGCGTTGGGCGCGCTCAGACGGCCACGCTTTCAGGGGGATCTGGTGCGTGGCGCGCTCGCCCCGATTGTCGCGCAGGCGGAGCGCGAGGGCCTACTGCGAACGAGCCTGAGGCCCAGCGGCGATCCTGCCATCGATGCCTCGCTGGCCGCGTTGATCCAGACGCGCAGCCTTGCCGCCTTTGTGAGCAGTGACGATGCCGCGCGCGAAGCCCGCGTGGAACGCGCGCTGCGTGCGGTGCGCACGCTCGCGCTGGGGGCCGAGCTCTCCCCCGTGTTCGGCCTTGCCGGCACGCTCGTCTCGCTGAGCCAGCTGCCGGCCGATGGCCTCGCGCGCGGGGCCTTCATGGGCGCGATCTCGATGGCGGTGCTGACCACGCTCTATGGCCTGCTGCTGGGCAATCTGGTGCTCGCGCCGCTCTCGCGCGCGGTTGAGCGGCGGGTCGAAACCGAGGAAGCCGGTCGGCGTGAGATAACCGACTGGATGATTGCGAAGCTTGCTCCCGTTTGTCCGGCGGTACAGGCGGGCGGCGGTGCTGCCAGGCGGGCCTACCTGCGCGAGGCGGGATGAGCGCGCCGCCGCACGGTCTTTATGGCGCGCCGATCGCCATGCCGTGGCAGACGATCCTGGCCGACCTTGCGCTGATCCTGTTCATGATGACCGCAGCCGCGCTCGCCAATGCGCCCGACGGGCCGCTCCTGCCGAGCACCCCAAAACCTGCGCCGCAGTCGCGACCGCCTGCACCCTCTGCCCGGGGGGAGCCGGTAGGAGTGTGGCGCGATGGGCCCGGTTCGCCGGGGCTGGCCGAGTGGTTGGCCCAGCAAGCGCGTGATCCCCGGCTGAGGGTCTCGATCCTTGTGCGCCATCTGGCAGGGCACGAGCAGGCCGCACTGGCACGGGCCGAGGCGCTGGTGACCACAGCGGGTCCGCGTGGTGCAGGGGCACGGATCGTGATCGAGCCGGGCCGCGAGGACGGCGCGAGCGTGGTCCTCGCTTATGATGCCGAGTGAGGTGGCACGATGGTTGCAGCGCTGCGGGCATTGCTCCCTCCTGCGAAAGCCTTCTGCCATGGCTGATCTTCGTCCTGCCTTCTCCGCCGCGCTCATGCTGGCGCCGCTGCCCGTGCTGGCCGCTCCGCTCACCGAGCTTGCTGCGATCGACAGGGCCGTTGCGGCCTTTACCGGACAGCAGATCGGCGTACCGGGCGGCGCTGCGCAGCCCGTCGACAGGCGGCTGCGGCTGGCGGCTTGCAGCGCCCCGCTCGCGCTTTCTTGGTATGGCAACGCGCAGACGAGCGTGCTGGTGCGCTGCCCCGATGCAGGCGGCTGGCGCGTCTTCGTGCCGGTGGGCGCGCCCCGCGCGGCGGAGGCGCCCGCGGCGATCGCCGTCGCTCGCGGCGAAGGAGTGACGGTGAGTGTGGCGGGCGATGGCTTCACGGTCTCGCAGCCGGGCGAGGCGCTCGATGCAGGCGCGGTGGGCGCATGGATCCGCGTGCGCACGGCGGCCAAGGCCGATCCCCTGCGCGCCCGGGTGGTGCGGCCGGGGCTGGTCGAGCTGCCGGTGGACTGAGATCCAGACCGGCAGAATCCTGCGCGCTGTTGCCGCCAGCGGCAAAATTTTTCCGCCCCCGCTTAAAGTCGTCCTGCACGCGCCGTTCTTGTTTGCAGGAAACGCGAGGAGCGGACCATGTCATCCTTTGAAATCGGAGCGTCGCGCCCGGTCAGCGCGGTGCCAGCTGCAGGGCAGGTCACTGGTGTTGGAACCGGTGCCAAGCCCGTCCAGACCGAAGCGACGGCTGAAACCCCCAAGGCACCGGCCCCGGCTGCCGCCGCTGCCGCGCCGCAGGTGGAAACCAGCGATGCGGTGAAGGCAGGCGCTGCCCCGGTCGACCAGGAACGGGTCACCACGATCCGCCATGCCATCGAGACCGGAACATACCCCGTGCTCCCGACCAAGATCGCCGATGCGATGATCGCGGCCGGGATGCTGCTGAGGAGCCCCAAGTGACGTCTAACGTGAACGCAGTAGTCGATACGGGGCAGCCGATCCGTCGTCCGATCGATCTGCGCGATACCTTGCGGCAGATGCTGGCCGTTCTGGAAGACGAACGGCAGGCGCTTGCCGGGCTCGACGTCGATGCGATCATGGGCTGCGCGGTGGACAAGAACGCCCTCTGTGGCCGCCTCGATACGACTGCGCTCGAGGCGATCGACGAGGAATGCCGCGGGCTTCTGGACGCCGCGCGCCGCGTGAACGAGGCCAATCGCCGCGTGCGCAACCTGATTGCGGCCAATGTTTCGGCGCGGCTCGATGCGCTGACCGGCCAGCCGGCGATCTACCGGGCGCAAGTGCCCCATGCGCGGATCAGCCGCGCGCGGTGATTTGGCACGCTGCTTGCTGAACCCCTTCCGGCCCCCGCTTGGCGGAGGCCTGGAAAGGGACCCAAGTGAGCGAACCTGCAACGATTGCTGCACCGGCAACGCCGCGCCCTGCGCCAGACGTACGCCCAAGTGACGTCAGGGGCGCCATCGCGCGTGCGGCGGCAGCGACCGGCACCGACTTCTCCTACCTCATGGCGCAGGCCCGGCTCGAATCCGGGCTCGACCCGCAGGCGCGCGCGGCGACATCGAGCGCGGCGGGGCTCTATCAGTTCACCGGGCAGACCTGGCTTTCGATGCTGGACAAGCACGGCGCAGAGCTTGGCATTTCGGGCGCAGGCGATCCCTCCTCGCGCGCGCGGCTTCTGGCGCTGCGATCAGACCCAGAACTTTCCGCGCTGATGGCGGGGCAACTTGCCAATGATAACCGCGATTTCCTCTCGGGCGTGCTTGGCCGCGATCCCGATGCGAGCGAACTTTATCTTGCGCATTTCCTCGGCGCGGAAGGAGCCGGGCGGTTCCTCGGCGCGCTGGGGAGCAACCCGGCGCAGAGCGCGGCGGCGCTGCTGCCACGCGCGGCGGCGGCCAACCGGGGCATTTTCTTCGGGGCTTCCGGCGCGCGCTCGGTGGGCGAGGTGATGGAGCTGCTGCGCGGCCGGATGGGCCAGGCGATGAACGCGCCGGACGGCCCGCTGCCCGCTTATGCCGCCGCTCCGGAGATGGCGCAGGGCGGGCCGATCCAGCAGGCGTTTCGCGCCGCGGCCAATGCGCCCGATGCGCCTCCTGCAAGGTCGATGGCGGATACACTGCGTGAGGCCTTTGCGCTCGGTCAGCCGGACGCTGCGCCCGCGCATGTGCGCGCGGCCTATGGCCAGCTTCGCGCGCTGGGGGTCTGACGGGCCATGCTGAAACGCTTCGGCCAGCCTGGCGCGCTGGCGCTTCCCGGCGGTATCCTGATCCTGATCGCGCTGATGATCATGCCGATCCCCTCGTTCCTGCTCGACGGGTTCTTTGTGCTCAATATCGCGCTCTCGGTCGCGATCCTGATGGCGGCGATGAATGCGCTGAAGCCGCTCGATTTCTCCTCGTTCCCTTCGGTGCTGCTGTTCGCCACCCTGCTGCGCCTCGCGCTCAATGTCGCCTCCACCCGCATCGTGCTGGTGCGCGGCCACGAAGGCGGCGCGGCGGCGGGGCACGTGATCGAGAGCTTCGGTGAATTCCTCATCGGCGGCAATTTCGCGGTCGGGCTGTTCGTCTTCATGATCCTGATGATCATCAACCTGATGGTCGTGACCAAAGGCGCGGGGCGCGTTTCGGAAGTGTCCGCGCGCTTCACGCTCGATGCCTTGCCCGGCAAGCAGATGGCGATCGACGCCGATCTCGCGGCGGGCCTGCTCACCGCGGACGAAGCCAAGGCGCGGCGCCGCGAAGTGGCGACAGAGGCCGATTTCTACGGCTCGATGGATGGTGCCAGCAAGTTCGTGAAGGGCGACGCGGTGGCGGCGCTCCTCATTCTGGGCGTCAATATCATCGCCGGTTTCTGCCTCGGCATGTTGAGCCACGGGCTCACGGCGCAGGAATCGGCACAGCGCTACATCACCTTGGCGGTGGGCGATGCGCTGGTGGCGCAAGTGCCCTCGCTGCTGCTCTCGATTGCCGCCGCCGTGATCGTGACGCGCGTTTCGGATACGCGCGACCTTGCCGGGCAGATCGGCGGGCAATTCGCTGCGCCAAGCACATGGCTCCCCGTTGCAGTGATCATGGGCGCCATCGGGATGATCCCGGCGATGCCGCAGATGGTGTTCCTCCCCGCCGCCGGCATAGCCGGGTGGATCTGGTGGAGCCTGAGGAAGCGCGAGGCGCGTCTCGCCGTGCCGCCGCCGGTGGTTATCGAAGCGGTGGACCCTGCGCGGATCACGCTAGAGGAGGTTTCCGACCACACGCTCGTGACCATCGAGCTCGGCTACGGTCTGGTGCACCTCGTTGACGAGAAGCGCGGCGCGCCGCTCGTCGCGCGCATCACCGGGGTTCGCAAGCAGCTCAGCCAGAGCTTCGGCTTCGTGGTGCCGCAGTTCCGCGTGCGTGACAGCCTTGACCTGATGCCCGATGCCTATCGCATCGTGCTGGGCGGCGTGGCGCTGGGCGGGGCAAGCATCAAGGCCGAGAAAGTGCTGGCGATCGACGCGGGCGAGGCCAATCCCGACCATGCCTTGCGCGGCGAGCCGACCACCGATCCCAGCTTCGGCTGCCCGGCACTGTGGATCGAGGCTGGGCAGCGCGACCATGCGATTGCCGAAGGGTTCCTCACCGTTGACGCGAGCACGGTTGTCGCCACGCATCTCAACCAGGTTCTGGGCGAACGCCCGCAGGCCTTGCTCGGGCCCGACGAAGTCCGCGCCATCCTCGAAGGCGTGCGCGAACGCTCGCCGGGGCTGGTCGAGACGGTGCATCCCGCGCCGATCACGCTGGGGGCGATGACGCGGCTGCTGCACGCGCTGCTGGAAGACGGGGTGAGCATCGCGCATCCGCTGCCGATCCTCTCGGCGCTCGCTGAAGCGGTGCTGCAGTCGACCGACCACGACAAGCTGGTGGACCTTGTCCGTGCCGATCTCGGCGGGCTGCTGGTGGCGCGCATCTGCGGGCCTGGCGAGCGGCTGGCGGTGCTGACGCTCGACGGCGCGCTCGAGCAGATGATCGTGGGCGGGATGCACGATCCTGTTACCGGCCAGCCGGTGATCGAGCCCGATCTGGCGCGCTCCATCGGCGAGCGGATCGCCGCGATCACTGCCGAGCGGGGGCCTGCCGCGCCGCCCGTCGCGCTCATCGTCCAGCCGCGCGCGCGCCGCGCGCTCGCCGCGCTGCTGCGCCAGCGCGCGCCGCAATGCGCGGTGCTTTCGATTTCCGAACTGCCGCCCAGCCAACCCATCGAAGTGATCGAAGTGGTGGGCGGAAACCCTGACCAGATGGACTCCGGCCCACAGGATCTTGCCGCATGAACCATGACCACCGCAGCTTTGCCGCCGCGCGCGCCTATCAGGGCGGGGCGGCGGACCGCATCCGCCGCTTCCTGCCGATGGTGCGCCGCCTTGCCTGGCACGTCCACGGATCGGGCCGCGTCGGGATCGAGATCGAGGACCTGGTGCAGGCCGGGCTCGTCGCGCTCACCGAATGCGCGCAGAAACACAACGGGCCGACCGAAGACGGCTTTGCCGCCTATGCCAAGCTGCGCGTGCGCGGCGCGATGGTCGATCTGGTGCGCCGCTCCACCCCCCTTTCGCGCAGCGCCAGCGACCGGCGGCGCCTGCTGGCAGGCTCGGCGCAGGCGCTTACCACCACGCTGGGCCGTCCGCCCAGCGAGGACGAACTGGCCGAGGCGATGGGGATGACCACCGCCGCGCTCGGCGAACTGCGCGCCTTGAGCGAGCCGATGCGCTTCGAGCCCATCGACGATACTTATTCGGACAGCGACATGGCCTTTGCCGACGACCGGCCGGACAGCTTCGAGATCATTGCGGACGAGCAATCGCGCGCCTCGGTTGTCGCGGCGATTACAGGGCTGCCGGAGCGGCTGCAGCGGGTGATCCAGCTCTATTTCGTGGAGGAACTGAACCTCGCGGAAATCGCCGAGGTGCTGAGCGTGAGTGTGCCGCGCGTGCACCAGCTGAAGGCGCAGGCGCTCGACAAGCTGCGGGCGGCGCTGGGGGATGAGTTTAATGTGCTTTAGGGGGCCAATTTCGTGGCTGATGGTCTTGTTTGACGAGCTGGATCGTTGGAAACCAGCCTTAGCCGTCGACGCTCACAGATGTTGGAATCCCGTTTTCAAAATATGCCGTGAAGATTGCACCGTACTTCGCTGGCAATTCGAACGACATGTCCCAACGGCCATCCTTGGTGCCATCCGGCGAGAGACCAACCGCTGTCCAAACTAGATCACCAATGCGATCCTCAAGTTCGAAATCCTTGAGCCGATCCAGGAGGAGAGGCTCCGCTGCCTTGGTGTGATCATCCACATTGTCGTAAATCCACTGCCAGAGCGCGACCTGGGCTTCGCTTGGACCAGTGATATCTCCATCGAGAAAGACCTTCATCGGTCCCCTTGGAGTGGTGAAAGGGTCGAGATTTTCCCAGAACAAGCTTCCATCTTCATTGACCAAAGTGGCTGCCATGCGCCCAAATATGGGGTGGTCAACTTGCGGGAGAGAATGTTTTGCCTTCGTGAAGAAGCTGAAAATACCCATGGCGGAATGATATCGAGACTCTCTTAAGAATGATTTAGTGGCGGTTGGCTGTGACCTTGTGTCGAGTCTGGATGGTTGGGCATTGCGCGCGTTTTCGGAACCGCAGGTGCCCGAAACACTTCACCTCACTTCGTCATTGCGAGCGTAGCGAAGCAATCCAGGGCGGTTCTGCGCGGCTCTGGATTGCTTCGCTACGCTCGCAATGACGAAC